>CAMAYU010000122.1 GCA_945862235.1 Schlesneria paludicola DSM 18645 | reverse complement strand
GAGGGCCAAACGACGCGGAGTGGGACGTTGGTCGAATGCTCGCCCAGCCCGATGACAAGTTGGCGCTGGTTGCTGCACTGGAAGCCGTCTCCCGCGGCGAGCTGTTTGGTGCGAGGCCGGTGACTCGTGATCGCGGTGACTCGGGTGCCGATCGCATCGCGGGCCGTGGTCGTGGCCACGAGGCGGATGCTCAAGCGGTGCCCTGCGTCGAGCGTGTCGTTCCGAAGCAGTGCGACGGGGCGATCGACGTGCGTCACAAGGACCTCCTCGCGACCATCACGATTCCAATCCCAGCGAGCCACGGTGCGACCGAAGTTCTGTTCGGCGAAGTATGAACCAACATCGGCGGCGGACTGTTCTTCAAATCGTTGGCCGTGGACGTTGTGAAAGAACTGCGTGGACATTTTGGAAGCGATACCGAAGCGCGAGTAATCTTCGAGATGCCCGTTGGCCACAATCACGTCGGGGTCTCCATCCAGGTCCGCGTCGAGGAACTGCGTGCCCCAACCCATGCGATGAAAGCTTTTGTCGTAGAGCCGCCACGGTCGCGCGAGATCGGTAAAGCCGCCGCCTTCTTGTTGCACGAACAGGTTGCTCGCTTGGTTCGTGAAGTTCGTGACGAGCAGGTCCAGCCGTCCGTCGCGATTCGCGTCATCGAGTGCGATCCCCATGCTCGCTTGCGGTTGTCCGTTGTCTCCAAACCCGACGCCCGCCAGCACGCCACGCTCTTCAAATCGTGGAGGCCCGGCGGCACGTGATGAGTCGGCACGTCCCGTCACGTTTTGGAAGAAGCTGTTTTGTGTGGTGTCGTTGGAAACGAAGAGGCTCAGTTTTCCCGAGTCGTCGAAGTCGGCCGCCACGACACCCATTCCTTTGCCGTCCGGAAAGATCACTCCTGATTCTTGCGTCGTGTCGGTGAAGCCTCCCGTTCCGTCGCCGATGAATAGTCGGTTTTGTTCGCCGGGGAACATCGTCGGTCGGCATTGAACCGCGTGGCCTTCACGGTCGCAGACCTTCGTCAGCGCGTCGCCGCCGAGATAGTTGACGACGAAAATGTCGGTCACTCCATCCGCGTTGAAGTCGGCCAGCGCGGCACTCATCGACCACGCTTTGCTGGAGAGTTCTTCTGTGCCGATGGCTTTCTCGAACGTGCCGTCCCCTTGGTTGAGCCAGAGGCGATTGAGGCCGATGTTCGTCACGAACAGATCGGGAAAGCCGTCGTTGTTGATGTCGCCCACCGCGACGCCTTGCCCGTAGTCCGCTTCCTGAATCCCGCTCGATGAGGTCACGCTGGTGAAGGTCACGCCTTCGCGATTGCGGAACAACTGATCGAGTGGTGTGTCGCCTCCGCCGTTCGGTGGCCAATCGCAGCCCTGACTGAGATACACGTCCGGCCAGCCATCGAGGTCGTAGTCCAGCACCCCGATCCCGCCCGCACTGATCTCGAACATGAACCCGATGGGAGGTGACGCGCCGGATCGCTGATGAAAGCGGAACGTGAGGCCGAACTCATCCGCCACCTCGGAGAACCGGCAGCGCGAATGTGTTTCGGCGCGGGCCTCGTCATGCGAGGACGCGATGGGAGATGGAGATGATTTCGACGATATGACCGCACGCCATTCGGGACTCTGCGTCACGTCGCCGACAGCGGTGATCATCGGATGCGTCGGGACCAGGCGCGACTTCAGTCGGCGAATGCGTTCCGCAGTGACCGGTGCCGAACCGCCGCGTTCCAGTGCGAGTTGACTCCAGCCGAACGACTCCCAGTCACGACCGAGTGCTTCGAGCAGAGCCGCGATCTGTTCGAGGGTCTCGGCGTCCGGATTGCCTCCGCGCCCGTTGCCGACCACCACCAGTTGTCGGAGTGCGTTGAGTTGCCGCGACAGTTCCATCAGCCGCCGCGTGGTCTCAGCGTGAGGCGATCCCGCAAGGAGGCTGGCCAGTTGGTGAACGGCTCCGGCGTGGTGAGGCGCGCGTTGCAATGTCTCGCAAAAATCGTGTCGAGCTTGATCGGCGTTTCCCGTTTGCAAGGCGCTCAGTCCGCGCAGAGACCAGACTTGAGGATGAGATTCCGCAGTCTTTGGCAGCGTGGCATTCCAGGCAGCGAACTCATCCCAACGACCGGCATCGACGAGGAGCGTTCCCAAGCGGGCATGAACTTCGTCGGGGACGAAGGGGCCGGACGCGGCGTTGTGCAGAAGTTGCACGGCGGCATCGAGTGACTCGGGCGTGAGTGCGGATTGAATTGCGGCTCCCATCCCGGCGAGAGCATCGTCAGGAGACTCTTTGTGGCAGAGACGGATGAACGCTTGGTCTGCGGCGTCGATCCAGATGCGGTCGGGCCACGCGACAGCGAAGAGGAATTCGGCGGGACAACTTCCGGTGAGCAGTAGCGTGCGGACGTGATCGGCCAGTTCGCGATTGCGGCCCTCGACGCGCATCACAAACATCAGTTTGAGTCGCGCCGCGCGGTCATTCGAGTCGGCGTGAAGTGCCTCGCGCAGACTCGCCTCGGCATCCAAGGGCCGACCGAGTTGCAGTTCGATCTCACCCGCCATGCGTCGTGCGGAGGCCGTTTCGGGGCGATCACTTTGAACATGCTGGCAGTGTTCGAGCGCGACCCAGGGTTGTCGCAGTCGAATGGCAGTCTCAGCGGCGAAGAGGTGGGCGGCGGCAAAGTTTGGTGACGCCAGCAAAGCCTGTTCGGTCTGCTTCAAGGCGGCTTCATGACGGCCTTCCCATGCGGTGCGACGCGCCTGACGTAGCAGCCGTTCGGCGGGAGACTCCGAGCCGGGCCATCGTCCCCATACGAGGCACACGACGAGTATTCCAAACACGACAACGCTCCCGAGGCGGAGTGCGAGTGAACGGGTTGAGGTGGGCCGGGTGGTCATTGGACTTTGTTAGCGCGGGGAGGTGTGAGTGGGATTGCTTTGCCTGTCCCCTCGATCACGACGATGTGGTGGTTCAGTGGCACTTCGGAAATGGACTCGACTTGTCCTGACGGCCATGTCACTTGGAGCGTGAGGTGGTTGAGAGTGGTCTCGCCCCAGCCGAAGGTCAACCGGCGTTCATTGCTTGCCATGTAACCGTCACCCGCCGTGAGTTGCCTGCGGAGCGTGCGGCCTGCGTGTTGGATGTCGATCTGTGTGCCGATGGCATCGCGGTCGGAAGCGGTTCCGACCAGCCGCACGCTCAGCCAGCGTGCCTCCGTTGGTGTTGTGTTGGTGAGCAGCGCGGCGGGGGCATCGAGATGCGTGACGAGCATGTCGGTCAGTCCGTCTCGGTTCCAATCCCACGTAGCGACCGCGCGGCCGAGATACTTGCGGCTGAAGTAGGGGCCGAGCTGTGATGCGGCGAGTTCATCGAACCGGCGACCTGAACGATTGTGAAAGAACTGCGGCGGCATCTGATAGGCCGAGCCTGCGTCGCCCGTGTCGTTGACATGACCGTTGCTCACGATGAGATCGGGCCATCCATCGAGGTCGGCATCAAGGCACTGCGTTCCGAATCCGAGCATCTTCAAACTGGGAGCAGCCAGTCCGAACTCGCGCGTGCGGTCTTGAAAGATTCCGCCCGGCTGCTGGATGTAGAGTGTGTTGGTTTCGTCTTCAAAATTGGTCACGAACAGATCGAGGAGCGTGTCTCCGTTGATGTCGCCGGAAGCGACGCCCATGCAGGCCTGCGCACGGCCTTGACCATCGAAGGCTGTTCCTGCGAGTCGTGCTTGATCCTCGAAGAGCGGCCTCGGTGTTGGCGAGTCGGTGGTCGGCGCAGACTCAATCGGGACGAACTGGAAGTTGGCGGTGCCGTCGTTCGCAATGAAGAGACCGAGCCGCGACTGGCCCTCGAACCTGGCCGCGATCATGCCAAGCCCTCGCCCTTCCGGCTGAAGGATCCCTGCTGTTGCGGTCACGTCGATGAAACGACCGTCGCCGCGTCCCAGCAAAAGTTGATCGTCGGCGGCGGGGAAGTGTGTTGGTCGGCAGGTCTGCTTCCGATCGCGCCGCTGGTTTTCACAGACGCGCGTGAAGACATCCTCACCACCGAGATAATTCGTGACGTAGATGTCCGGAATGCCATCCGCGTTGAGGTCCGCGATCGCCGCGCTGGTGCTCCACGCGGAACCGGAGGACTCGCGAAAGGCGGTGTCCTCGGTGAACGTGCCGTCCCCCTGATTTCGGAAGAGACGGTTCCCGCCGATGTTCGCCACGAAGATGTCGGGGAAGCCATCTTGATCGACATCGCCCGTCGTCGCGCCTTGTCCGAACTGTCCCTCGACGATGCCGACGTGCGGCGTGACATCGGTAAACCGGCCGTGGCCCTCGTTGCGAAAGAGTCGGTCGAGATCGTCGGTCTGAGAGCCACGTTCATTCCAACGACAGCCTTGGACGAAGAACACGTCTGGCCACTCGTCGCGATCGAAGTCGAGGACGACGACGCCTCCGCCGGTGAACTCGAACATCCGCTGCAATCCTCCATGCAGCGGATTACCGCCGTTGACGTACAGGAACGCGAGGCCCACGGACGCGGCGTCGTCGTGGAAACGGATGCTCGCTTGGCGTTGATTCTTGTCATCAACTGCGAATGCGGGGTGAAGGCCGTCGGTGGAGTCCACGTTGAATTGGGGGAGCGGCAACGCGGTGAGGTCGATCTGATGGGCGGGGTTTCGTTCACGAACGGTTCGCTCCAACGGCAGCTCGGTAAGTTGTGGCGCGAACCGGTCTCGATATGAGCGAGGCCAGTTTGCGGAGGGGTCACGCTGGGCCGCTAGGTCTGACCAGCCGAATGCCTCCCAATTCAGGCCCAATCGTTCGGCCAGCTCGACGGTCTGCCGGAGTGCGTCCAGATCATCGCCGTTGCGAGCGGACTCGACGCTCGTCCGGTATCGCTGCAATTCCTCGGCGCGTGTCAGGAATGAAACAGCGTGAGTTTCGTCACCGGTTTCACGCAGCCAACGTCCGAGTTGAAAGCACGCCGCGAGGTTGCAGGGGTCGCGCCGCACGGTCTCCCAATCACAGCGTGCTGCCGCCGGAAGTTGGCCCTGCCGCCGGGACCACGCGGCGGCGAGTTGCCAGTATTCGGGATGAGTTTCGATCGTCGGTGGCAATGCGCGATGCCACTCGATGAGGGCCGTTGTCGGTGACTCCGAGTCGAGCAACGCACGCCCCAACGCGAGATGTGCCCAGTCCCAGTTCGGCTCGGCCTTCACGGCGAGTCGCAGTTCCGCGAGGGCTGTTGTGGGATGGCCCTGCTTGAGCAAGAGGCAGCCGCGCGCGGCGTGTGTGCGTGCGTCATCCGTGTCTCCAATGAGTTGCGGATCGACCGTCGATTCGCCGCCGTTGCTGAGCAAGTTGAGATGAAAGTTGCTGAACGAACGGCCTCGAATCATCGCGATGAGGGTTGCGGCCAATTCGCGTGCCCGGCCACTCACGGCGAGAACTTTAGCGAGGCCGTTGCTGGCATCCATGTGGGTGCCGTTGAACGCGAGGATCGCTTGAAACTGGCGTTCGGCGGCAGCGAGTAAACCCGGTTCGCGCAGGCCAAGATGACCGGCGGCGAGTCTCGCCTTCACGAACTGCTTTGAGTCGGTGACGTGTTCGTAAGCCTCGATCGCGGCGGGGAACTGTCGTTGCCGTTCAGCAACGATGGCCAACAGCATCCACGCCGAAGAGTCCTCGGGTTCGAGTGCCAACACCGAGCGAACGGCTGACTCGGCATCCGCCATTCGTCCCGCTCGAAATGCCGCGCGGGCTTGCGTCATGCGCTCCGTCGCCGATTTCGGCTGCGGCATGTTCCGCCACCAAACTCCGACGAGCGCGATCGCCACCAAGACCGACGCCAATCCCGCGAATCTTGCCGAGACGAGTCTGGTGCGGCTCGGTGTTGAGTTCGGGGGAATTTCGCCACGCATCGACGTTCATCCCAACTGGTCGTCACTAAGGGGGAAAACCGCACCGACTGAAAACTACCTTGAATCGCCTGACTGCTTGGCAGAGGGGACCGCTTGTTTTTCAAGCCGCCGTTCGATGGCAACGGCCTCGGTCTCCCGTCCCTTTCGGCGGTAGTGCTTTGCCAGTGCGCGGCAGGCTTCCGGGTGATTCGGGACGTACTCCAACACACTCTGCAACCAGCCGACCCCTTCTTCGGGGTTGCCGTACTCCAACAGGATGTTTCCTATCTTGTAACGCAACCCGACCTGCGACGGGTTGGCTTCGAGTTCCTCCAGCATGTTTCTCAACTGGGATTGGGCTTGCTGTTGAGCGGTTACAAAATCGAAGTGCTCCCGAGCTTGTTCCTCACGCCCGCAGCCTTGCAGGGCTTGAGCCAGCACGTACCGCACTTCGGGATCGAAGGGCTGGAGGGCGTAGGCTTGCTCGGCAAAGGGAAGAGCTTCCGATGCTGCACCGTCCGCCACATTGAGCTTCGCCATCATCAACGTGCCGTTCGGGTGCTTGGCGTCGATGGCGAGGGCTTGTGTCAGTCGTGACTTGGATTGCTTGAGATCACCTTGCTCAAATAGACACCTTCCCAACCCGACCAAGATATTGGGGTCGCGGGGGTTCGCCTTCAGGCACTCAAGGTAGTGACGCTGTGCTTCGTCGAGTCTCTGGAGATTTCGCAACGAATCAGCCAAGTGCAGCCGGACATCATCGCGACCGGGGGCCAGACGAATCGCTTTCTCAAACGACTCCGCCGCCTTCAGCCAAACACGCTTTTGAAAGTTGTAGAGACCTTCGACGACATCCGGCTGTGGGTCAGTGGGGTAGTCGCGCCGCCAAGCTCCCAAAATCGTAAAGGCGTCTTGGAGGCGATAGCACAGGAACATCCCGCTGACGACCGCCTCGCAGATTTCCCGACCGTCTTCTCCCGGCGATGAGAACAACTCTGCCAGCTGAGGTTCGATCTCGCGAATTCGCCCCGACTGAGCCATCGCCAAGAGCTGCTCTCGCTTCAGGCGGTCCGCTGGAAAGCCGAGGTCACGGGCCTTTTGAAGGTGCGTTTGCATCTCGATAAATCGCCCCGACAAGCGGTTCGCTCGGGCGAGGTCGAACTGAGTCCGGCGATCGGATGGCTGAACTGCTTCCGCCCGTGCTAGCCAATCCAGTGCGGCCGGAATTCGTCGGGAGTTGAGTTCGGACTCACCGCAGTATCGGAGGTACGCCGGGTAGGCTAGTTGCCAGCAAGCCATAGCGACCAAAAGGCAAACCGCAACGATCACCAGCCGAAACCGCATACGGCCACGCACGAAATTCCGAGTTGAGCGAAATGCAGTCGTGAACGTGGTCATGAGAAACGATCCCGAAAGGGCACCAGACTCAAGGGGCGGGGACTGTAATGACGACCCTAGATTGTTTCTTCAAGCGTTCCGTAATTCCTCGTGGCTTGGATCGAACTCAGTTTCGATGGCTCAGAAGTGCCAGTTCCAAAGGTCCCTCCTGTCATTTTCCGGGATCGTGAACGTCAGTCCAAATCTGTGTTTGGCAGCGGCGTTTGTTAAGACTCGACATTTAAAATTGTTGAGTTGACAATTGATCCTCAAGATTGGTAGCGTTTTTTACCAATCGTCGCCGATATTCTTTCGTGCGACCCTCTTGTTCGGTGTGTCACTTCTTGTTCGTTTCTTTTCTGGGAGGACTTGGCCATGAAAAAATGGCGCGGTGGAAAATCAGGCTTCACTTTGATCGAGTTGTTGGTCGTGATCGCAATCATTGCGGTCTTGATCGCACTGCTGTTGCCAGCAGTCCAGCAGGCCCGCGAAGCGGCTCGCCGGACTCAGTGTAAGAACAACATGAAGCAGCTTGGGTTGGCGATGCACAACTACCATGACACTCACGGGCGGTTTGCCCAGATGGTGTGGTATGACCCATGGCAACCGGATCCTCGAATCGCGGGCGGAGTGAACGACTGGACAAATGGTTCCAACGGGTCTTGGATGGTGCGCATTCTGCCGTTTATCGATCAAGGTTCGTTGTACAACACCTTCGATTTTGACAAGACCGGTCCAACTTGTGCATTTCCATTGCCCGCGAACTGGAATTGTTCGCCAGAAGCTCAACGGAACCCCTTAACTGGTACGCCTCATTATCTTAAGCCGATTCCGGCATATATGTGTCCAACGAATCCGCTGGGCGCCACTGATTCCGGCCGTGCCAAGGCTACGTATGCCATCAGTATCGGGAACTCTCACATGGGAACCCAAGGGGACTGTGGCCAGAACAAGTACAACTCGTTCGGGTTAGGTGTGAGTCACAATGGCGACGGTGACCGTTCACAGCATGCTTCCGGAATTGGTCTCCGTGGGCCTTGGTCCGCTAGTATCCGTGAGATTCCGGACGGGACTTCCAACACGATCATGTGCGGTGAAACTGTTCCTGAGTGCTCTGACCACCATTGGAACGGATGGCTTCACTTCAATGCTAGTTGGGCAGCGACGACCGCGCCGCTCAACTTCCCGATTCACTGCCAGAATCGTCCACGGGTCAACCCAGAGCTCATTCCAGGCTGTCATGACTGGAATGACCATGCGTTTTCGCAAGGCTTTAAGTCAGACCACACGGGTGGTGTACACGTCACGCTGTGCGATGGCTCAGTCAAGTTCGTCTCCCAGAACATCGATTACTTGACGCTCCAGAAATTGGGTGAGCGTCAAGATGGCCAAACGGTGGGTGAGTTCTGATTGATGTTGGGTTGAGGACTTTGACGGTTCAGTCATGGCGGGCGTGCCGTGTGCGCGCCCGCCGTGCTTTTTTAGTTAAGGAGATTGATTGTGTTTATTCAATTCAGCCTCGTTCGAGGTGGTGCGATGTTGTGCCGATGTTTTCCCGCTCTCGCCTTGGGTTGCATATTCGCAGCCGTTGGTTGCACCGGAGGGTCTGCAATGCCGAAGACCGTTCCGGTCAAGGGAACCGTCGTGTTTCGTGACAAGCCTTTAGCGAAGGCCAGAGTGACGTTTTATGCAAAAGGGTCTTCGATCAATCCCTCCGTCGAGACGAACGACCAAGGGCAGTTTGAGTTGGGGATTGCGGGCAAGGGGGCTGGCGTCGCACCGGGGGCAAATGTCGTAACCGTCGTCTTAGTTGCTGATGGAACTGCTGGTCCAGCGGTCATGGATCCGAGTGCCATGCTCAAGGGCGGAGGGGCCGCACCTGGAAAGGCAGAAATGCCTGTCGTCGGAGGGAGTTCTGTTCCGGGGGGAAACTCCACCTCTCTTCCAACGATTTATGGTAACGCTGCGAACTCGCCGTTGAAGTACACGATCGGCGACAAAGGCGAGGCGGATTTGAAAGTGGAATTGAAGTGAAGTGCGAGTGTTTGAGTCACTTCGTTCGCAAGTTGCGAACAGTCCAACGCGCGTTTGTAGTCCGTTCGTGCGACCCGCAAATGCCGTTCTGATTTGAGGCCGCTGGTCTTTTTTGTGAGCCGTGTCTGTGTGACACGGCTCATTTTGTTTCTGGGATGCCGCTCACGCCCCGGTTCATCCAAACCGTTGCGGAACTCATGACCGGAGCGGCTTGGTCTGAGTAGTTGCCCACAATTAGATCTGGCTTCCCGTCGGAATCGCAGTCTTGAACATGCAGCGTCATGTGACCTTGGCTACCAATCTCAAGTGTGTGCCGGGCGAATGATTTGTGCGGTAACTGTTCGATCCAGATGAGTGTCTCGGTGGATTGAGGAATCGACTGCTGCCGGATCACCGAAGGAAGATAGGCCGTGGCAACCACATCGAGGTCACCATCGTCATCCAGATCAACCGCAGTGGCCCGTGTGGCTCCGGGCAGGCTGGCGAGTCGATGTGGAGTGAATGGCTGAGTCCCTTCATTTTCAAACCAATGCACGCCGTGTGTCGGTTTGAGGTAAAAGCTGTCGAGGGTATCGCCGTTAGTGTACAGCACGTCGATGTCCGAATCGTGATCGAGATCGACCAGTTCGATCCCACTGGACCCGAAGGAAGGGTCGCCTGCCGCGAATAGAACGTGTCGTTGGAACTGGCCGTCCGCTTGGTTCAGAAACAGCTCAACGGATTCAAATTCTTGGCTGATGAGCGCTACAAAGTCAGGGCGTCCGTCCCCGTTGAAGTCGGCGACGGGCACGTGAATCGCTCCATGACGCTTGTCGAGAATTTGCTGGTCGAACGCAGGGACGGCTTTTCCGTCGGGGCGTTGTGAGAGGAGCAGAATCCTTCCAGATTTTCTCCAACCGAATTCGGCGACCAGCAGATCCAAGTGCCCGTCGCCGTTGAAGTCCGCCAGTTGAACATCGGCCACCCGGCCCACACCGTCCAAGAGGACGTGCGGCTCATACGGGGGAGTTGCGCCGGTCCCTTTGAGCCAGACCACTCGACCTGATGTGTGGTCTCCCGGGGCAGCACTTCCGAGATCTGCGATCACGAGATCGTTGTGACCGTCGCGATTGAGATCGCACCACACGGCGTGTGCGGGATTGTTCAACGATGCCAAGTGAGTCTGCTCAGTGGTGGTCCCGATCAACGACGTTGCGGTGACTTCGCCCGAGACCATGTCGCAGGACACGAAGCTGGCTAAGTCGATCCCCGATTGAATGTGCGATACGGCGGCGTGTCGGCTCTTGGGCGGGAGCGGAACCTGTGACCGAGTGAAGTGGATCGAGTGGCTGATCGTGGGAAGGGCGGTTGTTTTGGGGAATTCCTTGGGGGCGAGTGTCCGGAAATAGGCCACGACTTCGTTCATCGGTGGTGGATGCAGATCATTTCGCTTGGAGTCCACATAGAACCGATACCCCTGCTCGACCTCGGCAAACCAAGCATCTTTGGGAAAGGATTCCGGGGGGGGATTGGCGTGGCAGTTCCCGCAAAATGCGGCCACCTTCGGACGCAGTGCCTCGATCTCTGCTGAAGGCATTTCCTTCGTCTGACTCGCGACGGGAGCGGCGTTGTGTGGGCGTCGCAGCGAAACGTAAACAGCGAAACCGGTCAGCGAGAGAATTGCGATGACTGACAAAGTACGACGCATGGTGCCATCCATTGGTAGTTGTGAGAGGAACCGAAGCACGTCGGTGTTCAGCGAACTTTGTTGAAAGGAGCCGCTTCTATCTATGCCTCTGGCGATCGTCGATGAAACGCTGGCGAGCCGTGTGCCTGAAGGCCGCTGGGTTCCTGATTGCCGTAGAAAGCCAGCTGCGTTATGGCTCACGGCTCTCCAAGAAGAATTCGTTCCTGCCTATCAGAAGGATTACTGGGGTTGCCGCGTGAGTCGTATCGGGTGCGAGCGTCCTTCCACAAGAATGGCTTCGGTGTCCACGAGGATGTCGGCGAAATGCTGCTGCCGTCCACTGATCCAATCCACGGTAATGTTGGCCGTCGATGCGTCGGATTGAATTCCAAAACTGAGGCCACGCTCATTCGAGGCCGCGTAACCATCGCCAGCGGTGAGTTGGCGAGTCACCACTTGCGTGCCCGCCGCCACCGTGACCTTGGTGCCGATGGGGTCCCGGCAGCTTTCCACTCCGACGAGTTTCAGCGACAGCCAGTGATGGGGTGTGGGAGTTTGGTTTGTCAGAACGGCGACAGGTTCATCGACGTGTGAAACACAAAGGTCCATTCTCCCGTCGCGATTCCAGTCCCATGTGGCGACGGACCTTCCCAGATATTTCCCTTGGAAGTACTTGCCCAGCGATTGCGTGGGCAACAGCTCGAACCGGCCCTGTCCCACGTTGTGAAACAGATGCGGTGGCATGCGTCCCTTGTCGATCGACAGATCTTGCACATGTCCGTTGGCGACGAATAAATCGGCCAAGCCATCTGCATCGGCATCGAAGAATTGCGTTCCCCAGCCTTCCGTTAGATAGTCGCCTTCGTAGAGGCCCGCACGGCGAGCGCCGTCCTCAAACAGCCCCTCGGCACCTTGCAGGAACAGGTTGTTGTACTCGTTCAAAAAATTGGTCACGAACACGTCGCTCAGCCCATCCTCGTTCACGTCGGCCACGGCGACCCCCATTGAGGACTGCGCCCGACCATAGACATCGAAGGCGACGCCCGCCGCAATGCCCCGTTCTTCAAACTGAGTCTTCTCGGGCGTGGACGTTTGGTTTTGGAACAAGAAGTTGGGAGTCACATCATTCGCCACGAACACGCTGAGTTTGCGTGAGCCATCCAAGTCCGCTGCAATGAGTCCCATGCCCTTGCCGTTGGCGGCGGTAAAGCCTGCTTCTTGTGTGATGTCGCGGAACCGTCCATCACCCAGATTGAGATAGACGCGGTCGGGAGCAGCCGGAAACAAATCGGGGCCGCACTGCACGGGGCGGTTGCCGGAGAAGCACAGACGGTTGTGAACGTCGTCACCTTCGAGGTAATTGACAACGTACAAGTCCGGCATCGTGTCACCGTTCAAATCGACCATGGCCGCGCTGATCGTCCAATCATCGCCCGCAGTTTGTGATTCTTGAGTCGTGTCGGTGAACGTTCCATCGCCGTTGTTGCGGAACAACCGATTCGGACCGACGTTGCCGAGATAGACATCAGGAAACCCGTCGCCATCGAAGTCGCCTACGGCAGGCCCTTGGCTGTAGCCAGTGTCATTCACGCCTGCCAGCGTACCGACTTCGACAAACGATCCGTTGCCGAGGTTGCGGTACAGGGCATCGTGATGCGAGTGATCTGAAGCTTGCACTGGCCAGTGCGTGCCTTGTGTCAGGTTGATGTCGGGCCATCCGTCGCGGTCGAAGTCGAGGACTCCGACGCCCGCACCGCTGAACTCGACCATGTAAGCGATCTGTTCTTTGGATTTCGGCGCACCGTTGAAGAAGGTGAAGTCGATTCCAATCTGGCGGGCATCCTCGCTGAATTGAATGGCCGAGGTTTTCCGTACCAAGGGCGACTGTCCCTCCGTCGTGCGACGGATCGTGATTGTTCGTTCGGGGAGCGGCCAAAGTGACGAGTCTAACTGGCTTGCAAGGGCTGACGGCGGATTGGCATTCAAGCGATGATTGTTGTCGGACTGCTCCAACGCGGCGAGACGCTGCTTGGGCCAGTCCAGCTCTGACCAAGTACCCGCCGAGAGGCGGCAGCAGGTCAGCGCCTCCGCGAACCATTCCAGTTCCTCAAGTAAATCGACGATTTGCTTTGCCAGCAGAGGATTCATGGACTTGCCGAACCCGACGCAGAGGTCGTGCAGGCGTGACATCCGGTCGGCAGTGGCTCCGGCCGCTTGAGAGAGCTTGATGTGGTTGAGCAGCTTAGAAACTTGTGAGAGCTGGTAGTGCGCGGTCATGTTGCGAGGATCGCGTTGGGCAGCCTCGACGAAGCAACGGGCCGCAGTGGCGTTGCGGTTCTGGCGTCGCTCCCACAAGCCGCGCAACACCCATACTTCAGGCCGATCGTGAGCGATCGTTGGCAGTTGAGACTCCCACGCGAGGTATTCGTCATCGCGAGCCAACTCCATCAGAACTTCGCCTCTCAACAGTTGAGCATCAATCTGATTCGGCCATCGCTGAACTATGTCCTTCAAAATCGGCTCGGCCTGTTCGGGCCGTCCGGAAACGAGCTCCATCTTGGCGAGTGCCATGCCGATGAGCGGGTCTCGCTGGCTCTGTGATTGGAACTGTTGGAGGAACTGGCGATCAACATCACTGGCCCAATGTCCGCGTGGAGCCATCGCCATCAACAGTTCGGGTAACATCGCCTGGCCTTTGGCCATCGCGGTTTGAATCAATGGCAGTGCCTCACGGTTCCGTCCGGTGATTCGCAGGATTCCCAACAACTGGTGCTGTGGTGCTTCCGTGTTGGGTGCGACCTTGATGAGACGTCGCAGAATGGACTCGGCATCGGATATGGCACCTTGATTCTGGAGCAGTCGTGCGAATTCCAGAATCTTCTTACCGTTCTCTCGCACGTATCGGTCCGAGATGGGCTGGACCATCACTGCCGCGCTGTCGAGTTGATTCCGCAGTGCCGCCGCGTGAGCCAACAAGAGGCGTGCATCGTCCAGGTCGGGGATGGCTCTTAGTAGTCGTTCGGCTTCCTTTTCTGAGGCCGCTGATCGCGGTGTCCCGAGTGTGGTCCACGCTTTCTCCAGTGACCGCTCGGCCGCCACTTTTGTGATCGGCGGATTGATGCGCCAAATGACGATCAGCGCAGCGATTGCGAAGAGCGATGTCAGAATCAGCAGGCTTCGCTTCATGGTTGGGAAACCTTTTTGCGATCGTGGTGCGTGATGCGGTCGAGCGTGTGAGTGGCCAGAAACGTGACGTTCGCGTTGGGTTCGATCATGAGATTTTGAACGCCCCTTGTGCGTCCCCATCAACGCCATCGGCCTGATGTGTCCCGGGCAATGTGGCAACTCAGACCAGACTTGGCAACATTGCACGTTGATACTCACCGATGCGAATGGTCTCGCGATGAGGTGCGGTCAACGCTTCCCCTCACGGCGCGAACATGCGATATGTTCCGCCGTCACAGTGAAACTCTTTTCGCGACGGAACCGCGTCGATGTCCGAGCCAACATCCCTACCTGAGATTGACTTCGCGCGCGTTGCGGCGGAGCTGCATCTGCGGTTGGAGCAAGTCCAGCAGACGATGCTGTTGCTCGACGAAGGAAACACTGTTCCGTTCATCACGCGCTATCGCAAAGAACGCACCGGCAACTTGGACGAAGAGCAGATTCGGGCGATCGAAGAGCGTGTCCAACTGCTGCGGCAACTGGCCGAACGGGCAGCGGACATCCTGCGGATGATCGACAGTCAGGGAAAGCTGACTCCCGAGTTGAAGGCCGAGATCGAACGCGCCGACTCGATGAAGCGGCTCGATGATCTCTACTTGCCGTTCCGTCCGAAGCGGCGTTCGCGGGCGACGATTGCGAAGGAGCGCGGACTCGAACCTTTGGCCGACGCGATTTGGAATCAGTCGCTGACTCAAGCCGGTCTGGATCAAGCGGCCGTTCCGTACATCAAGCCAGACCTGGAAGTCCTCGATGCGGCGGCGGCACTCGCGGGAGCGGCCGACATCATTGCCGAGCGGATTGCCGATGACGCTGATCTCCGTCAGCGCTGCCGCAACGTCGCCAAGCAAACGGGACGAGTCACCTCGCTGGCGACCAAGACCGCCGAGCAAGCTCATCCCGAGTTTCGTGACTACTTCGATTACGCCGAGCCGATCGGCAAGATGCCGCCGCATCGGATTCTCGCGATCAATCGTGGTGAAGAGCAGAAAGCGTTGCGTGTCGCGTTTGAGTGGGATGAAGCTCAAGCGTTGCGAGCGACGGGCGAGCATCTGCAAGTGGCGAGGCACTCGTGCCGCGAGTTCTTCACCGCGTGTGCGACCGATGCTTTGCAGCGGTTCATTCATCCGGCACTCGACCGGGAAGTTCGTCGCGACCTGACGGAGAAGGCCGAACGTCACGCGATCAGTGTCTTCGCGCAGAACCTGCGACAACTGTTGCTGCAACCACCGTTAAGGGATCAGCGAATCCTTGCGATCGACCCCGGCTTTCGCTCGGGCTGCAAGCTCGCGGCGCTCGATGAGTTTGGAAACGTGTTGGCGGTGGATGTGATGCACATCGTGGGATCGGCCGATCGTCGCGCGGAGGCCCGTGCGAAGTTGGTCGCGTTCCTGCGCGAGCATCGTTGCACGGTGATCGCGATCGGCAACGGGACCGCGTGTCGTGAGACTGAAGAACTGGTCGGTGAGATGATCGCTACCGACTGTCCCGAAGCACGCTACATCGTCGTCAATGAAGCGGGAGCGAGCATTTACTCGACGAGTTCGGTCGCTCAACAGGAGTTCGCCAGTCTCGACGCGATCGCACGGGGCACGATCAGTATCGGTCGGCGGCTGCAAGACCCGCTCAGTGAACTCGTCAAAATCGAGCCGCAGCACATCGGCGTCGGGATGTACCAACATGATCTCAACGCAAAGCAGCTCAAGGGGGCACTCGATCAAGTCGTCGAGTCCTGCGTGAACTTCGTCGGCGTCGATCTGAACACGGCGAGCCTGTCGCTGCTGGTCCATGTCTCGGGGTTCAGTGCGTTGATCGCGCGGCGTGTCGTGGAGCATCGCGAGCAAAGCGGTCGGTTCCGAAATCGGAAGCAGTTGCTCGACGTGGCGGGTGTGGGGCGAGCCACGTTTACTCAAGCGGCGGGGTTCTTGAAGCTCGATGGTGACGAGCCGCTCGACAACACGTGGATTCACCCCGAGAGCTACGAAGTCGCGCGGTTGCTACTCGCGCGGTGCGGTCTCTCACCCGACTTGCTTCGTCCCGGCGCGGATCGCTCCCCACTAAAAGAGCGTCTGACGGCGATCCCGATCCCGCAGTTGGCCGAAGAGTTGTCGGTTGGCATCCCCACCTTGACCGACATTGTGGACGCGCTGCTCCGTCCCGGTCGCGACCCGCGCGCCGATCTGCCGCTGCCGATCTTCCGCAAGGGAGTCCTCTCGCTCGATGACATCGAAGTCGGTATGGAGTTGCAGGGGACCGTGTTGAACGTCGTCGATTTCGGCGCGTTCGTCGATGTCGGCTTGAAGGACACGGCACTCATTCACATCAGCCAGCTTGGTTCACACTTCGTCCGCTCGCCGCGCGATATCGTGGCGATCGGAGATGTCGTGACGGCATGGGTGCTCAGTGTGGATCGCGAACGAAAGCGCGTCGGCCTGACACTGATTGCCCCCGATTCTGCAGATGGCCCGGCCGCGTCCTCGACACGCGCGACGGCTCCTTCAACTCGCGCCGCCGCGCTGGTGGCATCACCTGCTTCAGTCACCGCCCAGAAGACTCGCATCGAGAAGTCGAGTCCCGACACGCCACCGCCGCCTCACACCACGGGTGGCCCACTGCGCGGCTTCGACGAACTCAAGCAAGCTTGGCAGAACCGCCCGAAGTAGACGGCCATCTGGCAACGATGGTTGCCAGTCGAACTCCGTCGCACCCGCAGCGTCAGAGTACGGTGGGAGTCATGCGAACGCGGTCGCTGGCATCGCCTTCACGTCGCGTACGATTGGCTGGAACGACATCAGGTCGAGGACATCGCGTTGCAGGTCGATGCCCGGCGCGAGTTCGATCAGCTCCACTCCGTCTGCGTTCAGTCGAAAGACCGCCCGTTCGGTGACGTACAGCACGTCCTGTCCCTTCCGGGCCGCGATCACTCCACTGAACGAAATCTGTTCGACGTGATCGACAAACTTTTGGATGCGGCCTTCGTGGCGAATCGTCAGTCGGCCGGAACTCACTTCCACTTTGAGGCCATCCGAGGTGAACGTGCCACAGAAGACGAGCCGCCGCGCGTTCTGACTGATGTTCACGAAGCCGCCGACTCCCGCTAGGCGCGAGCCGAATCGCGAGACGTTGACGTTGCCGAACTGGTCCACTTGTGCGGCTCCCAGCGCGGCGAAGTCCAATCCGCCGCCGTCGTAGAAGTCGAACTGAGCCGGTTGATCGATGATGGCTTGGGGATGGACGGAGGCTCCAAAACTGAGACCGCCCGCCGGCATCCCGCCAATCGGCCCGCTCTCGACCGTGAGTGTGACGGCTTCGAGGAGACCTCGTTCCGCCGCGATGCGCGCGATCCCTTCGGGCATCCCGATCCCCAAGTTGGCGATCGCCCCCGAAGACAATTCATCGCACGCGCGAGCCGCGATGATGCGACGCTCGTCGAGTGACATCGGCTGGAGGAACGGACTTGTCTGATGAACGATGCCTGCTCCTGTCCCCTCGCCCCGGCTCTGTGGGGAGAGGGTTAGGGTGAGGGGCTCTTCCGAAGGCGTAGGACGGAAGGTGGAGGGCGGAGTGGAAGCAGGTCGTGCGGTGAAGTAAGAGCGGTTCTCGACTTCGCCAAACGTCAGGTCGTGTTCGCCTTCAAGCGAGACCACGATCCGATCGACCAGCACTCCCGGCACTCGCACCATGTTCGGAGGAGCCGGTTCGTTCAGCAGTCGCTTCACCTGCGCGATGACTTTGCCGCCGCAGTTATGCACGGCCTGAGCGATCGGGAGGACTTCGCCCAAGACCGCTTCTTCGTCCATGACCAGATTGCCGAACGGATCGGCGGCCGTCGCGCGGATGAGGCCGATGTGAATGGGGAACGCCTTGTAGAGGAGCCACGTCTTGCCGAGCAGTTCGACTCGTTCGATGAGGTCTTCGGGCGAGACCTCGTTCATCCGGCCGCCTCGTTCGATCGGGTCGATGAACGTGCCAAGTCCCACATGCGTGAGGCATCCCGGTCGCCCGGCCGCGATGTCACGCAGCAAGTGGCAGATGACTCCTTGTGGGAAGCAGTAGGCTTCGATCTTGTTGTCGATCGCCAACCGACCGAGCATCGGGAGCATTCCCCAGTGCCCGCCGATGACTCGCTTCAAGAGGCCCTCGTGGCCGAAGTGATTCAACCCGCGCGTCTTCGCGTCCCCCTGACCGGCGGCGTAGACGAGTGTCAACCCGCACGGATGCCCCTCGCGCAAGAAGCGGCGTTCGACCGCCATCGACAAGCCTTCGGGATGAGCCGCTCCCACAAAGCCGCCGCTCACGACGGTCATCCCATCCTCAATCAATGCGACCGCTTCGTCCGAGGAACAGAGCAGCGAAGCCAAACGGCTGTGAGTCACTTTCGCATCGTCCTTTTGAAAACATCGTTGAGGCAACGTCGTTAATACCTCGCATGGCACGAAGTGAAAAAATTCCGAGCGGGGCGGCGTCAGCCCAATGGCACTTACTTTGTCATTCACCCCGTGAGCGGCACGGCGCTAGCCGCCGGTTCTTTGCTTGGAAACACAACTCCATCCACCGGCGGCGAGAGCCTGTTCTCTTCGTTTCCGCCCACCATTACGGTGACTCATCACCCGCTCGACCCTCGCTTCCGGTGGCCCCGATGCGTCGGTACTTGCGGCCATCCGCAGAGGCACTGAAGTCGATCCCGGCTCGTCGCAAGAAGGCAACCAGCGTTTCGCCGAAGTCGTAGATGCGGGCCTTCTCACC
>CAMAYU010000121.1 GCA_945862235.1 Schlesneria paludicola DSM 18645 | reverse complement strand
TGCTCGACCTTGGTGAAGCGGATCTGCACTGAGTCGAGGCCGTTTTTGAATGGGACGATTTCCTGTCCGATGCCGAAGCTGGCGACTTGGCCGAGTTGGACTGAGCCGCTCGGGACGTAGAGACTGAAGTCCACACCGGCTGGTCGCTTGGTTACGATGTTCGCCACCGGCTGCTTGTTGCGCGTGTAGTTGACGACGACCTTCTGCGTCCAATCAACCTTGGCATCCGGCAGGAGTTCGTCGAGCAGCGCGGCCAGTTCCTCCAGGACGGCGACTTCCCACTCAATCGCTCCCAATAAGAATCCTTTCCGCATCAAATGCCACTTGCGGCCGAGCTTCTTCCACGGCGTGAGGTCTTCCAGATCGAGCGCCTTCGGATTCGTCGCGTCGAGGAACGACTGCCTCGCCTTCGCGAAGAACGTCTCGAACTCAGGCGTCTCCATGTCGCTCGGCTTGAGCAGCACGACGGTCACGTCTTCAAACGGGCCGTTCACGGCGGGACGGATGCGGACGCGCGGCTGGCGGTTGTAGACCGGAATCTCGTCGAGATCGTTCACGTCCTTCAAGCCGAGTTCCTGCGACAGCGTGATCTCATCGAACGCCTTCTTGCCGACGCGAAACTTCAGCGACAGCAGCCATTCGTCGCCCGTGTGAGCGTGCAGGAACCAGCCGTTCGTTTTGACTTTGCCCGTCACTTCGATGGTGCTGCGGTCGGACCAGTTCGTCGGCGCGAAGTCGTTTGATGCTTCGATCTCGTCGATCACCTGAGCCAGCATCGCGCCACTCCACCGTCGCGGCTTGCCGTTGTTCGCCAGCCCATCGAATGTGTGCCACTTGCGGCCATCGACCTCCCACGGCATCTTCGCCTCGGCCCCGATCATGTTCGGATCGAGATCCCCCGCCTTCTTCTTCCGCGCCGCATCGGCATCGAATGACTCACGCTCGCCATGCTGCCCCTCGGCCAACACCCGCGCGAGGATTTCGCCGGTCAGCGAACGGCGTTGAGGGTTGAGGGTTGAGGGTTGAGGGTCAGAAATAGAAGCAGACGACGCGGCGTCTTCTCCGGTCCCCTCGCCCCGGCTTTGCGGGGAAAGGGTGAGGGTGAGGGGTTCTTCGATTGGCGTGACAGCCTTCGCCGCGCGAGACGCATTCTTCTTGGTTTCCGCTCCTTGCGTGGAAGGAGGAGGAGTGGTGGCGGCTTGAGGTGGGGGGGCGTCATCTTCATCAATTCCCCTCACGCTAGCCCTCTCCCCACAAAGCTGGGGCGAGGGGACAACTCCGTGCTGGCGCACGTAGGACTCGGCGTCGGCGGCCACATCTTCCGGCGTCCCTTCCGAGACGATCCATCCTCCCTCGCTTCCCGCCTGCGGGCCGAGGTCGATGATCCAGTCGGCTGTCTTGATCACGTCGAGATTGTGTTCGATGACGACGACTGTGTTCCCCGCATCGACCAGGCTGTTGAGAATTTTCAGGAGCTTGCGGATGTCGTCGAAGTGGAGGCCGGTCGTCGGTTCATCGAGCAAGTAGAGCGTCTTGCCCATCGAGGGCCGCGCAAGTTCCGCAGCCAGTTTGACTCGTTGCGCTTCTCCGCCGGACAACGTGGGCGCGGGTTGGCCGAGCGTCAGGTAATCGAGTCCGATCGCGGCGAGCACACTCAGCGGCCCGCGAATCTTCGGCAGATTGTCGAACAGTTCCAGAGCCTGTCCGATCGACATGGCCAGTACGTCGGCAATGCTCTTGCCGCGATACTGCACGGCGAGCGTCTCGGCGTTGTAACGCTGGCCGCGACAGACATCGCACTCGACCCACACGTCGGGCAGGAAGTGCATCTCGATCAGCTTCTGGCCGTTCCCCTCACACGCTTCACAGCGGCCGCCGACTCGGTTGAAGCTGAACCGCGTCGATGAATAGCCGCGCACCTTGGCTTCGGGCATCCGCGCAAACAGTTCGCGGATGTGCTCGAACACGCCGGTGTAAGTCGCGGGGTTCGAGGCGGGCGTGCTGCCGAGTGGCTGCTGATCGACCACGATCAGCTTGCTCAAAAATTGCAGGCCGAGCAGTTCGTCATACGGCCCTGGTTGAGTCGATGCCCGATGCAGCTTCCTCGCCACCGCGCGGGCCAGCGTCTCCTCGATGAGCGAACTCTTGCCAGAGCCGCTCACCCCCGTAATGGCTGTCAGCGCGCCAAGCGGAATCCGCAGATCGACGTTCCGCAGGTTGTGCTGCCGGGCACCGAGCAGTTCGAGCCACTGAGGGGGTTGAAGGTTGAAGGTTGAAGGTTGAGGGGCAGAGGATGACGGCTTCATTCGGCGTGGCTTTTCTTCACCCTCAACCCTCAGCCCTCGACCCTCAACCCGGCGCTTCGCCGGAATCACAATCTCTTCGCGCCCCGACAGGTATTTGCCCGTCAGCGACAGTTCGCTCTTCGACATCTCGCGCGGTGAACCTTGATCCGTGATCGTGCCGCCGAAGCGACCGGCACCGGGACCGAAGTCGTAGAGGCGGTCGGCGGCCATCAGGACTTCGCGGTCATGCTCGACCATGACGACGGTGTTGCCGAGGTCTCGCAGTTTCACAAGCGCGTTCAGCAGCCGACCGTTGTCGCTCGGATGTAGTCCGATGGTCGGTTCGTCCAGCACGTACAAGACGCCCGTCAGCGCGCGGCCGATTTGTCCGGCGAGCCGAATGCGCTGCGTCTCACCCCCCGACAACGTCGGCAGCGTGCGAGCCAGCGTCAGGTAATGCAGGCCGACATCGACGAGGAACGACAACCGCCCGGTCGCCTCACCCAGCAAGTCGCCAGCAATCTTCTGCTGAGACTTCGTCAGCGTGAGGCCCTTCAAAAATCCAAGAGCCTCGTTGAGCGGCAGATCACACAGTTGCTTGATCGTTTTGCCACTCAGCTTCACCGCTGCCGAGTCGGGTCGCACGCGGCTGCCGCTGCACGCGGCACACGGACAGTCGCCGATCAGCCCGTACAGCTTCATGCGGTAGTCGTAAGAGAGACTCGCCGCCTGTTCGATCGCGGGGTAGAGGCCCTTGTATTGGAAGCGGAGGGTGGCTGTGGTCGGCGTCTTCGCCGCCCCTAGCTTTGTCGCGCGGCCGCGCTGGGGGCTCGAAGACTCGACCCCAGCCACACTGTCCACCAGCGAAATCCAAACATCCCCCGTCCCGAACAGCACCTTCTGTTGCTGGCTCGGTTCGAGTTGCGAGAACGGCACGTCGAGCGGGATGCCGCACTCCTTCGCCATCGCGGCGAGTATGCGGCGGAACAGCGGCGACTTCGCCGGATCGGGCCACGCGGTGACGGCTCCTTGTGACAACGACCTCGTCTGGTCCGAGACGAGCGCCCCGAGGTTCGTCCCCTGCTGAGTGCCGATCCCCTCGCACGTCTCACACCAGCCAAGCGGGCTGTTGAACGAAAAGTTGTGCGGAGCCAGTTCCTCAAAGCTGCGGCCACACTGTTCGCACGAACGAAACAGGCTGAACGGCTCGACCTTCCACTTCTTCTCATCGCGTTCGTCATCGACGACGGCGACTCGGATGATCCCCTTGCCCAGATCAAAGGCGAGTTCGACCGATTCGGCGAGACGGGAACGGGTGGAAGATGCCTTTCCTGTCCCCTCGCCCCGGCTTTGCGGGGAGAGGGTTAGGGTGAGGGGTTCTTCCTCTGCTTTCGCTTGCAACTTGGCTGAAGAGCCCCTCACCCCCGGCCCCTCTCCCCGCAAAGCCGGGGCGAGGGGAGCAAGAGTCACGCGATCGACCACGATCTCCACCGCGTGCTTGCGCTTGCGGTCGATCTCGGGAACCTCGTCCAGTGTGTGAGTGACGCCGTTGATGCGGACTCGTCGGTAGCCTTGTTCGCGCAGTCGTTCCCACAGTTTTTCGTACTGCTGTCCGACCGTGACTTCTTGGGGCGCGAGGACCAGCAGGCGCGTTCCCGCGGCGTGTTCCATCAGGCGGTCGATCACGTCGTCCGTCGTCTGCGACTGAACGGGCACGCCGCAGTCGGGACAGTGCTGCGTTCCCAGCCGGGCGAAGAGGATGCGCAGGTAGTCGTAGATTTCCGTGACCGTGCCAACCGTGGAACGGGGTGTATTGCCGACGGTCTTCTGTTCGATGGCGATCGACGGTTGCAGGCCGTGAATGTGCTCGACCCTCGGCTTCGGCATCTGGCCGAGGAACTGCCGGGCATACGACGAGAGAGACTCGACATAGCGCCGTTGTCCTTCAGCGTAGAGCGTGTCCATCGCGAGCGAGCTTTTGCCGGAACCGCTCGGCCCGCAGAAGACGCTCATCATGTCGCGCGGGATCTTCAGATCGAGATGCTGCAAATTGTGCTGCGACGCACCGCGCACCACGATCGACGTGTCGGCTCCGTCGATGGAGTTCTTAAGGGCGAGCGACGTTTGCCAGCGAGGAGGGTTGAGGGTGGAAGTTTGAAGGTTGAGGGGCAGAGGAGACTTTGTCTTCGTCTTCTTCCGACCATCAACCTTCAACCTTAGACCATCAACCATCCTCAACGCCCTCCCCGTATACGACTCCTCGCAAGCAACGATCTCCTCGGGCGTCCCCGCCACGAGGATGCGGCCGCCGCCGGAGCCTCCTTCCGGGCCGAGGTCGATCACCCAGTCGGCCGTCTTGATCACGTCGAGGTTGTGTTCGACGACGATCACCGTGTTGCCCGCATCGACGAAGCCGTGCAGCACTCGCAGCAGATGCTCGATATCGACGAAGTGCAGGCCGGTCGTCGGCTCGTCGAGGATGTAGACCGTCTTGCCGGTCGAACGTTTACTCAGCTCCTTGGCGAGCTTCACGCGCTGGGCCTCGCCGCCGGAGAGGGTCGGTGACGGTTGGCCCAGCTTGAGGTAATCCAAGCCCACGTCGTGCAGCGTCTGAATCGAACGCTTTAACTTCGGATGGTGCTCGAAATGATCGAGGGCTTGTTGAACATCCATCTCCAGCACGTCGGTGATGCTCTTCCCCTTGAAACGGATTTCGAGCGTCTCCTTGTTGAACCGGTGTCCCTGACAGACGGGACACGTGACCCAGATGTCGGCGAGGAAATCCATCTCCAGTTTGTTGGAACCGTTTCCCTCGCACGCCTCGCACCGCCCGCCCGGCACGTTGAATGAGAAGCGCCCCGGCTTGAAGCCGCGCACCTTCGATTCGGGAAGCTGCGTGTAGAGGTCTCGAATCAGATCGGCCAGCTTCACGTAGGTCGCGGGGTTCGAGCGAGGCGTCCGACCGATCGGGCTTTGGTCGATGTCGATCGCCTTGTCGATGTGCTCCAGCCCGGTGAGCTTCGTGTGCTCGCCGGGGTTGCCCGTCCCTTTGTTCACATCGCGGTTGAGGACCTCCCACAGGATGTCGTTCACCAGCGAACTTTTTCCCGATCCGCTGACTCCCGTCACACAGATGAACTTGCCGAGCGGGAAGGTCGCGCTAACGTCGCGCAGGTTGTGATGCGTCGCGCCGTGAATCTCGATGGCGAGGCCGTTCCCCGCGCGACGCTCCTTGGGAATCGCGATCGTGCGACGGCCGGACAGGAACGCGCCAGTCAGGCTTCGTTCCGAGTTCATCACGTTTTCGACCGAGCCTTCGACGACGACTTCACCGCCGCGCACACCCGGTCCCGGCCCGAAATCGACGATGTGATCGGCGGCCTTCATCGTCTCATCATCATGTTCCACGACGATGACGGTGTTTCCCTGATCGCGCAGATCCTTGAGGCTGTCGAGCAGCATCACGTTGTCGCGCGGATGCAGCCCGATGCTCGGCTCATCAAGGATGTAGACAACTCCCACCAGCCCGCAGCCAATCTGCCCGGCGAGTTTGATCCGCTGGCTCTCGCCCCCCGAAAGCGTTGGGGCAGTCCGGTCGAGCGTCAGGTAATCCAACCCGCACCGCAGCAGAAACCCGAGCCGACCCCGAATCTCCTTCAACACCTCGGTCGCAATGAACCGCCCGGTCTCGGTCAGTTCGAGTTCCCCGAAGAACTCCCACGCATCGAGCGTGCTCAGCTGACAGACCTCGGGGAGGGAGAGGGACGCGCGATGTGGGGCGTCTTCGGCCTTGTCCCCTCGCCCCGGCTCTGCGGGGAGAGGGTGAGGGTGAGGGGTCTTCTTCTTGGATTTGGCCTTTGTATCGCCCACACCATCGGGTGAAGAGAATTCCCTCACCCCCAGACCCTCTCCCCGCAGAGCCGGGGCGAGGGGAGCAAGAGACGTGATCCGATAGCTCCCCGCCTGCCTGTTCAGCCGGCTCCCGCCGCAGGTCGAACAGCCGGTCTCGCACATGTACTTTTCGAGCTGCACTCGGCGCATCGGGTTGCGGGTCTTGCGGTACTCGTCGAGCAGTTCGGGGATGAATCCGGCATACGTGCCGCCGCGCTTCCAGACTCCGCCCGAATGCCGAAACGCGAACGTGATGTTCTTCTGTCCGAGTCCATACAAGAAGAGCTGTTTCGCGGCGTCGGGGAGCTTGCTCCACTTCGTCTTGAAGAACGAGTCCTCGTCCAATCCGAGTTCGAGTTCGATTGCGCGGCCGACTCCCTTGAAGACGCTCTTCCGCCACTTGCCGATCGCACTGAGCTTGCCCAGCACAGTGATGGCCCCCTTGGCGATCGACAGCGAATCGTCGGGGACGAGTGCCTCAACCTTGAAGTCGAACCGCACACCCAGCCCCGTACAGTCGGCACACATCCCCTGCGGACTGTTGAAGCTGAACAGCTGCGGTGACGGCTGTTCGTAGCTGATGCCGCAGTCGATGCAGGCGTAGTCGCAGGAGTAGAGTTGGTCGAGGGTTGAGGGCGGAGGGTTGAGGGGCAGAGAAGAGTCGAGCGAACCGTCTTCTCCGGTCCCCTCGCCCCGGCTCTGCGGGGAGAGGGTTAGGGTGAGGGGGGCTTCGGTTTTTGCTTGGACTGTCTGGCGGCTTCCCTTCTTGGAGGGCTTTCGTTTGGTTGCGGCATTCAGAGCGTCTTCACCGTTCGGAATCCCCTCGCCCTTGCCCTCTCTCCGCAAAGCCGGGGCGAGGGGAGGACGGTCGCTGCGCGACGCGAGTTCTTCCGCTGGTTCGCGGGAGATCACCAGTCGCCCCTTCGCCAGATTCAGCGCCGACTCGATCGCTTCGGCGACTCGCGCGCGGGGCGTCTTGCCCGCGACCAAGCGGTCGATCACGACATCGATCGTGTGCTTCATCTGCTTGTCGAGTTGCAGGTCGTCCGTCAGTTGGACGCTCTGGCCATCGACCCTCGCCCGCAGGAAGCCGCGCTTCAGGAGGTCTTCAAACAGGTCTTTGTACTCACCCTTTTGTCGCTGGATCAGCGGGGCCAGGACTTGGTACTTGGTGCCCTCGGGCAGACGCAGCACGCTGTCGAGAATGTGCTCCCGCGTTTGAGCCGTGATCGGCTTGCCGCATTGATGGCAGCTTGGCGTGCCGACGCGCGCGAAGAGGACTCGCAGGTAGTCATAGATCTCGGTGATCGTGCCGACGGTCGAGCGCGGGTTGCGGCCGCTCGACTTCTGCTGGATCGCAATCGACGGCGCGAGGCCCGTGATCGAATCGACCTCCGGCTTCGGCATCTGCCCCAAAAACTGCCGGGCATACGAAGAGAGCGACTCGACGTAGCGACGCTGCCCCTCGGCGTAGAGCGTGTCGAACGCGAGCGAACTCTTCCCTGAACCGCTGACCCCCGTCATCACGATCAGTTTGTTGCGAGGCAGCGTGACCGAAACGTCCCGCAGGTTATGTTCGCGGGCACCACGAATGACGATGTCGGAAGCGGGCATGAGGTGCGTGATACCGGTCAAGGAGGGGGCGAAGCGTGGTGTCAAACAGCGGTGCGCGAGGCGGCACGAGTATAGACCGCGCGGATGCGACGGCAATCGACGCTCGGGTCACTTGAGTTCGCGCGGGCGCCAGATCGAGTCGATCGTGGCGCGTGTGGTGTCCGTCAGGTCGGACCAGGCGTCGAGTGGCAGCGTGAGGCGGACGAGGGCGGCGGTGGAGAGACGGTGGGTTTCGCCGGTCAGTTGTGTGACGAAGGACTCCAGATCGGGATTGTGTCCCACGATGAGGACGCAGGCGGTGGGTTCGGCCACGTTGCTGAGAGTCTTGATGAACTGAGCGGTCTCGCAGTGATAGAGGTCCGCGCTGTGAGTGACCGGAATGAGCTGGCCCTCGGGAAGTTCGGCCTGTGCGAGCTTCCAAGTCTCGACCGCACGGAGGGCGGTCGAACAGAGGACGAGATCGGGGCGCAGGCCGGTGTCACGCAGCACGGCACCCATGCGCGGGGCGGCTTTCAGGCCGCGCTTCTTCAACGGGCGGTCGTGATCGTTGAGCGTGGAGTTGGACCAGCTCGACTTGGCGTGACGGAACAGGAAGAGAGTTTTCATGATCGAGGTGGACCCTTATTAGAAACAAAGCAGGTGAGCCGGGCGGCGTCAGCCCAATGGCACTCGCTTTGAAAAGTAGTAGGCACATTCCATGTGCCATAACCGGCGATTTGCAGACGGCACACGAAGTGTGCCTGCTACTTTGAGCGGCACGGCGCTAGCCGCCGGTGGATGGTGTTGTGTTTCCGAGCAAAGAACCGGCGGCTAGCGCCGTGCCGCTCACGGGGTGAATGACAAAGTGAGTGCCATTGGGCTGACGCCGCCCGGCTCACCTGCTGAATTGTTTCGGCAGGTGTCCACGCATCGAATTATGTGCCCCCCCGCCAACGTCGATGGCGATCACTCTTCCGCACCGGGTGCGCGGTGGGGTTCAAACACGGTGAGTGCCGCGCGTTCGGCTTGTTCGATGGCGTCGATGGCGCGGCGATAGAGGACTTCCTGACTGCGGCAGGGTTCCGCGGATGAACTCGGTTTGACTCGTTCGTAGGTGCCGTTGGGGAGCAATTTTTTCGCTTTGACGTTGTCCTGAAAGTGCGTCTTCATGATGGCCATCAACTTGGTGCGACAAGCGGGGTCTTCGACCGGGACGAGCAGTTCGACTCGGCGATCCAAGTTGCGGGGCATCCAGTCGGCGCTGGAGATGAACAGGCGTTCGTCGCCGCCGTGATAGAAATAGAAAACGCGGGCGTGTTCGAGGAACCGATCGACAACGCTGGTCACGGTGATGTTTTCGGACAGGCCGGGAACGCCGGGTCTCAGGCAGCAGATGCCGCGCACGTTGAGTCGGATCTTCACGCCTTCCTGCGACGCTTCGTACAGCGCCTCGATCATCCGTTCGTCTACGAGCGCATTGAACTTGGCCATGATGACCGCCTTCTGGCCGTGCTTCTTGCGTTGCGCTTCGGCCTCGATCATTTCGAGCAGTTTGTCTCGGAGGCCGATCGGAGCCATCTCAATTTTGCGGAACTGTTGGGGCTGCGAGTACCCGGTGATCGCGTTGAAGAACGCGGTGGCGTCGGCTCCCAAGTCGTCGTTGCACGTCATCAGACTCACGTCGCTGTAGATGCGCGAGGTGATCTCGTTGTAGTTCCCGGTGCCGAAGTGAACGTAGCGTGTGATTCCTTGCGGTTCACGGCGGACGATCAGACAGACCTTGGCGTGCGTCTTAAGTCCCTTCACGCCGTAGATGACCTGCACTTCGGCCCGCTCCAGATCGCGAGCCCATTCGATGTTGCGCAACTCGTCGAAGCGGGCCTTGAGTTCGACGACCGCCGTTACGTACTTGCCCTTCTGTGCGGCTCGCTTGAGTGCCGCGACGATCGGACTTTTGGCGCTCGATCGATACAGCGTCTGCTTGATGGCGAGGACATCCGGGTCGTCGGCCGCTTCCTCGATCAACCGCACGACGAGATCGAAGCTCTCGTAAGGGTGGTAGAGCAGCACGTCGCGACGGGCGATAGTCGTGAAGAGGCTCTCGGCCGGATCGACTTGTGGCAGCGGTTTCGGTGACCACTGCTCGTAGCGCAGCGCGTCGAAGCCCTGTGAGTCGGTCAGTCGGAAAAAGGCTCCTAGGTCGAGCGGCCCCGGCACGGCGAAGACCCATTCGTCCGCGACCGCGACCGCCGATTGCAGGAATTCGCGCACAATCCGGCTGCCGGACTCCGCCACTTCCAACCGCACGCAGGCACCCTCACGCCGCGCGTTCACGATCTCCTGCATCTCGCGCAAGAGATCGAACGCCAAGTCCTCACGCAGTTCGAGGTCCGCGTTGCGGGTGATCCGGAACGGCACGCACTCTTCGATTGTCTCACCGGGAAACAACAGCGCCAGGAACAGCCCGACCACATCTTCCAGAAGGATGAAGCTGAAGCCGCTCTCCGACGGGAGCGTGAGAAACCGTTGCCGGTTGCGACCGAACGGAACAATGGCAAAACGGGGGACGAGCGATCCGGCGGACGGAGCGAGTCTCACACACAGGCTGAGCGACTGATTGATGAGCGGCGGAAATGACGGTGTGTCGGCGGAGGGAAAGAAGACGGGTGCGTCGGTCACGCTCGTCGCGCCGTCGGTGCGTGTGAGGACCGGGATCGTGGGTGCGGCCAGCGGCGCTACTTTCTTTTTCGTCGCCCGCTTCTTGGCAGCACGCGTCTCATTGGCAGACGCCTCTGGTGCGAGGTCACTCGTCGCCGAGTCCAGCACAACCGCGACGGCCATGGGCGTCAAAACAGGGAAGATTTCCTGCTCGAATAAGGCAAGAACATGCTTCCTTTGGCGATCGTTCAACTCTTGGGGTTGCACGCGGCGCATCCCGGCCTGTGCGAGAGCCGGCTCAAGTTCCGAAAGATAGACGCGGTACTGCTCGTCGGCGAACGAGTGCATCCGTTCGCCAATGGCCCTCAATTGTTCCGTCGTGGTCAGCCCGTTCGGGTCGGGACGCGACTCCCCTTCGGCCAGCAGCAATTGCAGGCTGCCGACGCGCACCATCGTGAACTCGTCCAAGTTCGAAGACGTGATCGCGAGGAACTTGAGCCGTTCGAGCAGCGGGATCGTCGGATCGCGGGCTTCATCCAGCACCCGTTGATCGAACTCCAGCCAACTCAATTCACGATTGAAGAAACGAGATTCCGCAGCCATGCCGGTACAACATCCAAATGGAAAAGGTTCGAGGGGGCGAGGCCGGGGAAGTGTAGCCGCCGCGCGCGACGAGTCGAAGCGGCGGGCGAAGCAAAATGGCGCGAGACAAAATCATGGAGAACGGAATGATGAAGCGACGGCCAGTGCTTTGTCAGGTCTTAACGTCGAGACTGACTCCGTGAGCGGCACGGCGCTAGCCGCCGGTTCTTCGCGGAAAAGAACCGGCGGCTAGCGTCATGCCGCTCACAGAACTCCACTTTTTTAGGTTTGACAGGGCACCAGAAAACGCCAACTCAAACAGCCGCAGCCAAGCCGGTTGACAGTCGAGGGCGGGGGATCAAATATGCGGTCGCAACCAGCGAGATCAAAGTTTGATGGGCCAATAGAATTTGCAGGAGACGCGGCATGAGACAACAGTTCAAACGAACCAACGGAATGAGCCAGATCGCACGCGGTCTGATCGCAGTCGTCGTGGGTCTGGCACTCGCGGTGCCGCCTCACAGCGCGCTGGCTCAATCCCAAATCGCTCCCGCAGCGACCGGTCGTTTTGTCGATCAGGTCTTTCGCGATGAGACCGGCGAACACAAGTACGTCGTATTCCTACCGGTCGGCCATCGGGTCGAGAAGCCTGCGCCGGCAATCCTGTTTCTGCATGGAGCCGGTGAGCGTGGCGTTGAGAACCGGATGCAGTTGACCCTGGGACTGGCTCCGTTCGTGAAGGCGCGCGCCAAAACGTTCCCGTTCGTGGTCGTGTTCCCGCAGTGCGAATCGACCGATGGTCGCATCCTCGAATCGTGGCAGATCGGCTCGTCTGACGGACGCCGCGCGGTGGCGATTCTCGATCACGCGACGAAGCAGTTCGGCATTGATCCTCGCCGCATCGCGCTGACGGGTTGGTCGATGGGGGGCTACGGTGCGTGGAGCCTTGCCGCAGCCGAGCCGTCACGCTGGTCGTGTGTCGTCCCACTGTCGGGAGGCGGCGATGTTGAGCAAATGGCCGCCTTGAAGGACATCCCGGTGTGGGCCTTTCACGGCGCGAAGGATCCGCTCATCAAGGTCGGGGAAAGTCGGAAGCTGACTGAGACGCTGAAGGCTGCGGGGGGAACGGTCTCGTACACCGAGCTGCCTACCGGGACGCACGACATCAACGCGGCGGTCTACGGCAACGACGCCGTGATGGCGTGGATGCTCGCGCCGAAACAGGCTCCGGCGGAACTCGGTTCCGCGACGGTGGCCGCTGTCCCGGCGATCAACATCCCGTTCGTCCCCGCGCTCGAGATTCCGCAAGCGCTCGGCATCCGGCTCGGCAACGATGCTCTCGCCGCACAGTCCTATTCGATCCCGCAGTCGATTCCCGCCAACCTGCTCTCGGGGTCACTCGGCGACCTGTTTGACAGCACCTCGGTGCAAGGCCGTTCGTTCAGCATTCGCTTCACGGGGATCACGTATCGCGGCACTGTCGAGCGAGTGATCGTGAAGGGAACCGGGAAGGACAAACTGCTGGTGCAGCTCGGTCTGCGCGACGTGGCCCTGTCGATTGGCGGCACATATGTGGACGGAGCACGACATGCGGCGCAGGCGGGTCCGATCCTGATCTCGATCGGAAACCGCTATCCCGTCTGGCTCAACTTGGAAGTCACGCCGTACATCTCCGACCGCCGGATTCGGTTGAAGTCGGTCGGGGCGAGTTTTCAGATTCCGAACGACAACTGGTACGTGACGCAACCCGCCGGTGTCTCGACGCAGGGCTTCGGGATGACACAAGAGGCCGTGACCAGCGGCCTCACGAACGGGCTGTATGGCAGCAAGGGCCGCATCGAAAACGAAGTCATCAACCTCGCACCGACCGTCATCGTGGAACTCGAAAAGTATCTGGTCCTGCCCGATGCGGGATCGAGTCTCTCGAACCTGTGGCCGCTCCCCGTCAATCCGCCGCGACTGCAAATCTTCCCCGAACAGATCGTCACCGATGAGAACGGTGTCTCGCTGGTCGTCGGTCTGACGGTGGGAAGTCTCAACCCATTTGGGCCGGCTCCCGCGTTGAAGCGTGTCGCACCGATGGGTGTGACGCTCGCGCAGATGGCGGGCGATAAGGCACTGCACGTGACGGCGGCACCTCAAATTCTGGGGCCACTCACGCAGATGGTCATCGACAGCGATCAAGCCAAGCTCGACCTGCTCGACATCCCCGAGCCACTCTTCGCGGAACTGGCCGACCGCGCCACGTTGCAAAAGTTGATCCCCGACTTGAAGCGTCACGGTGACAAGCTGCAAGTCCGCTCGACGCTGCGCGTCACCAGTCCGCTCTCCGTCGGTGAGCCGTCTCAACCGGTGGCGACCGACGGGCCGAAGCCGTTCGAGTTCAAACTCTCCGGCCTGACGGTCGGCATCCAAATCAAGACCGATCCCGCGCAGAGCCAATGGCAGCCGTGTGCCGCCTTCGATTTGCAAGTCGCTGAACAAGTGCGGGCCTCGCTGCTCGCACCGTCACACGAACAGCGGCAACTCCGCCTCGAATGGCTTCCCGCCTCAAGCGTCACCGGGACGGGCCGCTTCGCCGAGGGCTACGACGCGCTGGACAAGACCCTCGTCGCCGAACCGTACATCGCGCAGTTCCGCGAAGGCTGGCGCGCCTACACTCAAGGGGCCACGGTCTCCGCGACCGATGTCGCCGACATAACGCTCGGCACGTCCAAACTGCGACTGCACGAAGTGAACTGGAACGCACCCATCATCGATGTCGCCTTCCATCTGGCCCGCATCAAACTGTCGAACCTCAGCCAAGAGACCTTCAAGTATGAGACCAAAGCACCGACCAGCGGCTGGGGCGAGACCCTCACCTTGAAGCCGGGTGACTCGCACGAGTTCGAGCTCCCCTATCCCCTGACCTACCGCCGCAACGGAGCAAAAGGCCCCGAGGTCTACACACTGATCGCCGGCTCCCACTCCGAGTTCCGCGTCCCACTCTCCGGCGGCCCGCCATCACTCTTCGCGGCAAACAAGCCGTAACGGTCGCATTCGGGGGCTGAGCTTCGTTGCTCCTGAGGAACATCACGTTGCTGGCGACGAACACTTCACACAGGCTGTCCCCTGCTCCTTCCTAGCGAGTTGCGGAAGCTCGTCCAACCGAACGCGCGATCGAGACCACGTATGATGAATCCCACGCGACGGGAGTTCTTGCGAGATGTCGCTGCGGGCAGTGCCGCAGTGGGAGCCGGCTGGGCTCTTGGCCCTCGGGCCGCTGCTGCGATGCTTCCCTCTGCGGCTGTGTCGCGGCTGCAGGCCAGAGTGCAGGGGCAGCTAGTCCTGCCGGGTGATGCCCACTACGACCAGTCCAAGCGGGTCTTCTACTGGAATCCCAAGACTCAACGACAGCCCGCCATCATCGTGCAGTGCGGGCACGAGGACGATGCGATCCGTGCCGTCGAGTTCGCCCGAGAGTACGCGCTGGAAGTGGCTGTCCGCTCGGGTGGTCACAGCCATCTGGCTTGGGGAAGTTCGGATGGGCTGGTGATCGACCTGTCGCGATTGAAGCAGGTTGTGATCGATCCCGCTCGCAAGATCGTTCGCGCTCAAGCTGGGGCATTCGGGGGCGAGGTCGCTCGCGCGGCGGGTGAATACGGACTCGTGCCGGTCCTCGGGCAATGCCCCGGCGTCAGTGCGATCGGAGTCACTCTGGGAGGCGGGCTGGGTTGGCTATCAGGACTGTTCGGGGCCTGTTGCGACAACCTCCTGTCCGCGCGGCTCGTCACCGCTGATGCCAAGACGCTGGATGTGAATGCACAGTCTGCCCCGGACCTCTTTTGGGGGCTGCGCGGGGCCGGAGCCAACTTCGGCGTTACGACATCTTTCGAGGCAAGACTGCACGTGATCGGTTCGGTCCTTGGCGGGGATGTCCACTTCGCGGTTCGGGATGCCCGCGCAGTCCTGCGCGGGTTCCGCGAGATTATGCAGGCAGCACCGGATGAGTTTCAGGCGACTCTCAATTTGACCCCCGGTGAGCGAGGCCTGTTCATCAGCCTGTGCCACAGCGGTGCAGAAAACGAGGCAGACAGCCTCTTGAAGCAAATTCAAAGCCTAGCCCCGACAGTTCGTGAAGTCGTCCAGCGACAGCCGTTTGCCAAACTCGCAGAGAAGGCTGCAGCCACCAATCCCGGTAAAGGGCCCGCCCTCGCTTTCCGAGGGATTCAGACCGTCTATCGGGACCGCATCACGGATGAGATCATCGACATCCTGATCGACCAGCTCGCAACCGCCGCTCCAGATGTGGTCATGGGCCTGAGTCACTACATGCACGGTGAGGTCTGCCGCGTCCCTTCCGAGGCGACCGCCTTTCCGCATCGCCAAGAGCATTCGGTCCACCTCCGCGTCGCCTACAATTGGAGCGACCCCGAGGAGACGGAACGGCGTTTCGCGTGGGGAGAGGAATGGCTGCGCCAACTGCGACCGAAGTCGGATGAGCGGCTCTACGCGAACTACCAGACCTACGAGACCGAGGTAGGCTCGCCCTCACTGTTCGGATCGAATCACGCCCGGTTGCTCGCCCTCAAAGCGAAGCACGATCCGACAAATTTCTTCCATCGCAACGCCAACATTGCCGCTCGACGGGGCTGAGCCACTGCGGCGATGCGATCAATGGTGGCCGTTGGAGGGCGGGACGTTGGGCAGTGCGGAGCGGCTGGAGTCCACGCTTCGTGACCCTCAATTGAGGTAGCAGCGTTTCCCGCGCGGTTTGCCGTGCTGATTCGACACGGATACGATCCCCCCCGCCAAGGGCCATTTTTCAGGGGTGAGGTGCTTGATGTCTGTTGTTGCTGTTGGTCGTGCGTGTCGAGTGGCCGGTGCGGCGCGAGGGCTGGTCCTCGGACTGATGCTGCTCTTCGCGTTGCCGTCCGTTGTCCGGGCTGATGCCGCACTCGACGAGTACAACACGGCGGTCGGTCTCTACAAACAAGACCGCTGGAAACCGGCGGCCGCTCAGTTTCGGGCCTTTCTCAAAGCGTATGACAAGCACGAGAAGGCTCCGTTGGCGAAGCTGTATCTCGGGCTGACGCTCGTCAATCTGGATCACTTCACGGCGGCGCGGGACGAACTGCGAGCCTTCGCCAAAGAGAATCCTCAGAACGCGAACCTCGCCCAGGCGCGATACCGCATCGCCGAGTGCAGCTACCTCTTGAACGATCTGGCCGTCGCGCGCACGGACCTCGATTCGTATCTGAAGAACTTTCCGAAAGACCCGTTTCACGATCACGCGCTGGCCTACTTGGCCGATGTGCAGTTGAGACTCAACGATCCGACGACAGCGCTCAACTTGTTCCAGCAGTCGATCGACCGCTTTCCGACGGGGCCGCTCGTCGAGGATGCCAAGTTTGGTCGTGCCCGTTCGTTGGAGCTGCTCAAGCGTGAGGACGAGGCACTCGTCTACTTCAAGGAATTGGCAGCGAAGCAGGACGGGCCGCGTGCGGCCGACGCGCAGTTCCACATCGCGGCGATCGCGTTCGATCGCAAGCAATTCCCCGAAGCGGCGGCGGCGTACATCGAGCTGACGAAGAACTTCCCGAAGAGTCGCTTCGTGTTGTCGGCGCATCTCAACGCGGGCTATGCGCACTATCAGTCGGGTCAGTTCGCGGACGCCCTCCCGCAGTTTGAAGCGGCGGCGAAGGACAAAGCGCAGCTCGTCACCGCGCAGTACTGGCAAGGCTTGAGCCTCAAGTCGCTCGGCCAACCGGCTCAGGCGGTCGAGGTCTTCAAGCTTGCGGCGACGGCGGCGGGAGACGCGCCACTCGTCGAGTCGATCCTGTTTCAACAGGCGTTGTGCGAACGACAACTCGGACGGACCGCCGAAGCGAAGCCGCTGTTTGAGGCGGTCCTCGCCCGTTGGCCGAAGGGCGATTTCGCTGACGACAGTTTGCACGCGCTGGCCGAATTGGCGATCGAAGCGGGCGACTTGAATGGAGCGGAACAACTGCTCGGCCGCTTCGCCAAGGACTATTCAACGAGCAGCCTGAAGCTGCACTCGGAGCTACTCACCGGGCGCTGGGAGTTGGCGCGTGCGGCGGTCGCTCTCCGCGAACAACGCGCGGCTGACGCCGTGGCCGCCCACTACGAAGCGGCCGCCAAACACTTCGATCTCGTCCTGAAAGAGACTACCGTCGCGAAGACGCAATCGCAGGCGCGGTACTACCTCGCCTTCGCACGTCAGCTTCAAGGTCAGCATGCGACGGTGCTCGAAGTGATCGCGTCGCTCGTCGAGCAAGTTCTCACAGACGGAGCGAAGTCCGAGTTCGGCGACGCTCTCGTCCTGCAAGCCGACAGTTTTCAGATCGAGAAGAAATTGAGTGAGGCCGCGCAAGCCGCCGCGTCGTACTTGAGCCTCTTCCCCAAGGGACGGCAGGCGGCGCGAGCCGTTTCGATTCAGGCGGTCGTCGCGACCAAGCAGGGTGATCTGGCGCAGGCCGATCTCGCGCTGCAGCGACTCGACACCGAGTTCGCCGAGCATCCGTTGCGACTCGTCACGACGCAGCAGCTCGCCGAGTTGGCCGACGGGCGCGAAGACTGGCCGACAGCCGCGCGACTCTACACGGCCCTCATTCCGCTCAATGACGGTTCCGACAACCAGCCGTATTCGATCCGTGGCCTCGCGTGGGCGCAGCTGAAACAGAAGCAGAGTGCCGAAGCGGCCGCGACGTACGCGCGCGTGCTGAAGGACTTCGCCTCGCACAAACTCGCCGCCGAGTGCGCGTATTATCGCGGCGAGGCATTGCGAGAATCGGGCGACATCGAAGCGGCGGTCGTTCAGTTCGACGGGCTGCTCAAACAGGTGTCACTCGACAAACCGGCTGACGCCAACGCCGAGCAACAAACGCCGGGGCTCTACTCGTATCGAGCCGGTCTGCAAGCGGCGCGACTGCAACGCAAAGCGAAGCGCACGGCCGAGGCGGACGCAGCGTACGACGAGCTGGTGAAGCGGTTCCCGAAGCCGCAACGGCTCGACCAACTGCTCGATGAATGGGCGCTGCTCAACTACGACGCGGGCCGGTTTGAGCGGGCCGATGACATCTTTCGCAAGCTCATTCAAGACGTGCCGAACAGCGAACTGGCCGACAACGCGCGGCTGAGTCTCGCGGAAAGCGACCTGATCGCCGAAAAACTCGAACCGGCGAAGAAGGCGTTCGAGGAGTTGTTTGCCTCTGACAAGAGCGACGCCGAAGTTAAGGAACGTTCGCTCTATCAACTCGTCGTACTGGCCGTCGATCAGCAGCGCTGGGCCGATGTTCGAACGCTGGCCGAACAATTGCCGACGCTCTTCCCGAATAGCCCTCACCGTTGGTACGCGAGCTACAGCGTGGTCGAGGCAATCCTGTCGAACCTCAAAGCGACCGACCCCGATCTCGATTCCGCGCGGGTACGTTTGTCGGCGCTGCGAGCCGAGAAAGACAACCCCGCTGTCAACGTGTTGCCGTGGTTCGATCGCGTCTGGGTGCTGCTCGCCGAGGTCAGCTTTCGTCAGAAGAAGTACGACGAATTGGAACCGGTTGTCGCCGAGCTAAAGCAGCGGGCGGTGAAGTCTCAATTCCTGCATCAGGCCGAAGAAGCCCTCGGTCGCGGCTACAAGCAACAAGCGCCACCGAAGTTCGACGAGGCTCGTACCGCATTTGAACGAGTCATCGCCGATCCCTTCGCCTTCCGCACGGAGACCGCCGCCAAGTCGCAGTTCCTGATCGGCGAAACATTCTTCCTCCAAGAGAAGTGGCCCGAAGCGTTCATCGCGTATCAAAAGGTCTTCAACAACTACGACTTCCCCGACTGGCAGTCAGCCGCGTTGCTCCAATCAGCCAAGTGCGACGAACAACAACAACAATGGAAAGAAGCCGCCGCCAGCTACACGCTGCTCCTCAACAAGTTCCC
>CAMAYU010000120.1 GCA_945862235.1 Schlesneria paludicola DSM 18645 | reverse complement strand
CTCAACGACAAACTGAAACCGCTCCAAGCCGTCGAAGTCATGGCCACCAAACCCGACGGCACCGCCATCCACTTCGTCGCCACCTGCCGCATCGACACCCCCGTCGAAGTCGAGTACTACCGCCACGGCGGCATCCTCCACAAAGTGCTAAGAGACTTGGTGAAGGGGTAACGAATTGGAACAGAGACTTTCGGAAGTTGGTCGCCGTGACTACGTGAAGCTGGTGGCAAGCATGATCGTTGCGGACGGACAGGTCGGAGCCAAAGGGCTCACGAAGTTGTACGAAGCGTTCTCTCTGCTGGATACACCCGAAAGAGAGCGCCTCGGCTTGGTGGAGATGCTCGTTTTTGGTCATGCCAAGCTGAAGAACCTCCCTGTTCCTGCTGAAATTATGAGTGACGATGAGGTTCGCCTCGCGTTAGCTAAGGACGCCGTGTTTGTTGGGCAACTTCGACAAGACACCGCAACGAAGCACGCCGTTGCGAACCTACTGAACCAGATTAAGCTTTCGCCCGAACAGAGTCGGGTGATGTCCGATTGGGTCACACTCGAAAACAAAATCCTTCAACGGCTCGGAGCGGGTGAAGAATGGATGGCGTCTGCGAACGACGCGAAAGAAATTGTTGCTCGTGCCGCTGCTGTTGGGATACCACTCAGCGCGTTGTACGCAGCGGGCATTACAGGATTCTCGGCGGCCGGTATCACATCCGGGTTGTCGGTGATCGGTGGATACTCCGGTCTCACGATCTTGGGACTCAATCCTATGACTGCCGGGATCGCTGGCCTAATCATCGCTGGCGTGACTGTTAAGAAGGTGGCAGATTTTGCGATCGGGAACGCTAATGCTACCGCCGACGCCAAGGCGGTCCGCGAGCAGATTGATCAGATCCGCAGCGTCCAAATGAAAGCGGCCACTCGTTTAGCTGGCGACATTCCACTTTATGCGGCATCGGGACGCATATGGCATTTTTGGCGAAGAGGCCGAAGGAAGAAGATGGTTGAGGTCATGGGGAATGCTTTGCTACTACTCGAGGGAGTCGCTTCATTACCAGAGAAGACGAGTGCCTAGCGAACGCGGCGACTGAGTGATCAGTTCTGAAATTCTTGCGAAAGGACCGGAACCAGTTACACGAGGTTTGGTGAAGTGCGCTGGTGTGGCGTGTTTTAGACTTCATAAAGTCGTGCTGGTCGGATGGTGAATGATCTCAATCAAACAATGGGGGACGCAGCATGACACTGACGCTGGAACTCTCGCCTGATCTGGAGACTCGGCTCGCACGCGAAGCCACAGTGCAGGGGATGACAGTCGAGAAGTATGCGATTAGCGTCCTCGAACTGAGTCGCCCGGCAGCCATTCGGCGCGAGGAATTGGCCGCCGAGCTGCAAGCGTGAATCGAGGCCGGTTCGCCGGAACGGCCTGACGATGACGTGTTGCAGCAGCTCGACGCGGAGCGACCGTCGGCTGTATCCGCCCGAGTTGAAGGGCGTGACATGGTAGCCGCCTCATTCGTCGTGCTGGATGCGGGGCCGTTCGGTTTGGTCACAGACGAGGGGTTGATGGGTAGTCGCAGATAGCAATGCGGATTAAGCCAGCACGGTTCCAAGAATCGGTGACGCTCCGTACATCTGCTCGCCATCCGTCCCAGAGGTTCTTCTACAAGCCGGCCAATTCAATCGCCTGCAAGCCCGGCACGACTTCACCGGCGAGTCGGACCATGTGTGGGTGACAGGTGAAGAACAGGACTTGGGCCGAGCGGGAGACGTCGGCCAGTGTGGCGAGGGTTTGGCGGGTGCGGGCTTCGTCGAAGTTGACGAGGACATCGTCGATGATGATCGGGAGCGGTTGGTTCTTCTCGCAGTAGTGCAGGACGTAGGCGAGGCGGATGGCGAGATAGAGTTGTTCGCGCGTACCGGTGCTTAGTTGATCGGGCGTTCGTTCGACGCCATCGGCGCGGCGGATGAGGACGTGTTGTTTGCCTCCGCCCGAGCGATCGAACTCGACGTACTTGCCGCCGGTCATTTGAGCCAATAGGCGTGAGACCGTCGCGATCATCTCGGGCTGGTTCTCCTTCTCGAAGCGACTGACGGCGGCGTTGAGGAGATGCCGCGCGTAGACGAGCGGCATGTACCGATCAACCTCAGCGGCAAGCAGTGAACGCTTGCGAGCGAGGTCTTCATTCAGGCTCGCGACCACTCCGGAGCCGTCGAGTTGGGCGAGTTCCTTTCGCGCGGCACCGACCGCTTCATCGGCCTCACGTTTGAGCTGCTCCTGCTGACGAAGCTGTTCGGCGAGATCGCGTTGTTCACCTTCGAGGACCGCCCGTTCGCTCTGTGCCAGAGACGCTTCAAACTCGTCGCGGTCGTCCCCAGCGCGGATGAGATCGACTTCGCGCTGAAGCTGCTCGATCTCGGAGTCCAACCGAACGATCTTCTCGGCGCGTGTGACGACTTCGAGGAACTCGGCTTCGTTCGCGGCATTGGCGAGTCCAAACAGGGCGACTCGTTCGGCGTCGAGCTTCGTGTGGCGGTCGTTCAGTGACTGGGCTTGCTCACGCGCCGCAGACAACTTGTGCGAGAGATCGTCGTGTCTGCGTTGGGCTTCGACCGCATGATCGACTTGCTCGGCGAGCTTTTCGATGGCGAGTTCGCTCGGCACGCGCAGCAGTTCGGTTTCGAGGGACTCGCACAGTGAACGGACGCGCTGATCGAACTCAGTGATGCGCGACTGCATCGCCGCGATCCGAGCCTCTTCGCCGGGCAGGCCGTCGAGTCGGACGCGCGTGGCGCTCAACTTGTCGATCACTTCGCGAGCCAGCTCGGCGGTCCAATCGGCGGGGAAATTGAGACGACTCAAAACCACTTGCCACTCGGCGTTTGCGGCCGCTTCCCGCAAGGCCAGACTCTGCAAATCGGCGTCGTACTTCGCGAGCAGCTTGTCGAGCCGACGAACTTCCTTTTGTAACTCGACCGCGCGGCGTTGCTGGTCCTTCACCTCTTCGACGGTCTGGCGTGCTGAGGTCAGCCAGACCGTGAGGTCATCGCCATCTGAGACGCGATCCACGTCCTGAATTCCGAGCGGGGCGGCGTCAGCCCCCCGGTTCTTTGTCGTGACAACAGAAGGGCTAACGCCCAAGAGCCAGGGGGCTGACGCCGCCCCGCTCAGAGTTACATCGACGCTGTTCGCGCCCGGAGCTGCATCACCGCTGGCAGTGTCGGTGTGATTGCTACCGCACGCGGAGCGCAGCCGTTGCTCGAACGAAGTAATCCGTTCGGCGAGTTGCGACTGTACCGCGAGCAGTTCCTCGCGCTGGGAGATCGTCGCGCAGGCCGCTTCGTGATCGTTGAGCCACGCCAACATGGCATCGGGGGCGAGTGGCTCGAAACTGCAGGGCTGCCAGAGTGCGAGCCACTTCGTTTGCAGATCGGCCTGCTGTCGTTCGAGGTCCGCGATCCGTTGCCGCTTCTGGTCGAGTCGCAGTGCGAGCGTGGCGAGCTGTCGGCGCAGACCCTCACGCTCGGCGACCTCGTTCGCGTTGGCATAGATTTGATCGGCGATAGTGTCAGCGTCACGCACGGCTTGCTCGTAACCATCGGCCAGCGCTCCCGCATCCTGCTTCGGTGAGCCGGGTGGCGTCAGCTCCCGGACGAGTGTGGATGCTGTCGGAATATCGCTCGTCCCGGTCCGGGGGCTGACGCCGCCCGGCTCACCAAGAGTGTTGGCACTGGAGCTGTTTGACGACTCATTCAACCAAGCGTCGATTGTGGCATCGGCCCCTTCACCGGCGACGTACTTCTGACGAACCAGTTCCCAACCGGCATCGCGTCGGGCGCGAGCGGCATCGCGTTCGTCGAGGCTCGGGACAACGCGACTCGACATCGCGGTGGCGAGTGTCCGCTCGATCTCGTTTTGTTCCGCAGCATCTTCCTCGAACGAAGTCCGTTCGATGCGAAGTTGTTCGCGCAGGTCGGTGAAGCGGGTTTCAAAGTCGGAGACGGTCTCAGCCCGTGGCACAGGGAGTTCTTGAGGCGCGACGGTCGCGGCAGGCATCGGCGGCGTCAGCTTGCGGCATTGCGTGGCGAGCTTCCGCTCCAGCTTCGCGAGGTCGGCGCGAGTCGCATCCGCTTGCTTGCGGTTCGCGACGAAGTCCGCTTCGTCCGCGAGAACGGCGGTGAGCGCAGTCACATCGCGCGATGGCCCGATCTCGGCGAGATCGTCTTGCGCGCGATCGAGGTTCGCGGCGTCGGTGTCTCGTTTGGCCGTCAGCTTCGTCTGCGAGGTCGCTCGTTCCCGACGTTCGTCGCTCGATTGACTGATCTCGGCACGCGTGGCGACATCGACCGAGAAGGCTCGCAAATCGTCGTGAGTCCAACCGGGACGAAGCTCGACCAACTCGCGGTCGATCAACAGCTTCATGGCCTCGCGCTGACGTTGGCGTTCGGGGAGCTGTTCCTTCGCTTCGATGAACGACTGTCGGAGTTCGAGACACGATTTGATCTCAGCCCGATACGAGACCGCGCCCGGATTGAGCTTCAGCGCGGCCAAGCTCGGTTCCAATTGCTCGGCCTCGGCAGTCCGCTTGGTCTGCTCATCGGCGAGCGACTTCAAATCTTTGCTGAGTGATTGGAATCGCTGCCGTGCGTCGGCGGGGATTCTTGTACGGTGGGTCAAGCCCGCTTCGGGCGTCGGCCCACCATTGGCAGTCGCCACTAATTCATGGTGGGCCGGCGCCGCGAAGCGCCGCTGGTCCCACCCTACGTTGGGAATGCCATCGCCAAGTGCCGACCGTTCACTCCGTCGTTGCTGCAACTCCCACCACTTCGACCACGCGCGGACGCGCTTCTCGATCTTCGAGTGCTCGCGGCGGAGTTGATCGACTTGATCGTGCAGCCCCTTCGCACGCTCGGCCGCTTTCGTGACGGCGGCTTCCGCTTCGTGAAACTTCTCTGGGCGGAGTGACTGGTCTTTGATCTCTTTCGCCAGCTTCTTGAGGTCCGCGAGCAATACGTTGATCGCGGGCTTCGAGCCACTTTTCTTGAAGAGGTCGTCCGCTTGGCGAGTCAGTTCGGCAACAACTTTATCCGGGCTGTTGTTCCCGCCGAGGCTCCCGCCGAACAGAGCCGATTGCAGACTCTCGTGCTTGAGCGTCGCTTCGCCCTGACTGAGCTGATCGAGACCGAACGCGAAGACCGACTCGAACAGACCGCGATCGGCGTGATCGAGCAGCCGCAACCATCCGGCGTCATCGAGATCGGTCGGCTGGCCATCGACCTTGATCGCCACCTTGTCCTTATTCCCCTTGCGCCGTCGCAGCTCAACGGAGCGACCGTCACGCAGTTCGAGCTGCGCGACACCGGCCATGTCCCCCTTGTCGCCGAAGTCGTAGGGCGTTCGTGAAGGGAAGTCGAACAACAGCCCGCGCAGGAATTCAAGCAACGTCGTTTTTCCCGCTTCGTTCGGGCCGTAGATGACCTGCAAACCATCGCCGGGAAAAACGAGGTCGCATTCGTTGAAGTGCCCGAAGCGGTTGATGTGCAGTTGGCGAATTTTCACGGGGGGGGCTTTCAGAGGTCTGATGTCTGCGTCGTTTAACCGCGTGGGCAACGCCCCGCGCGTCGATGGGCGAAAGAGCGTCCAACGTCACCCGACGCGCGGGGCGTTGCCCACGCGGTTAAACGATATCAGTGCGTTACGTCTCGATTCCTGAGTTGTCTTTCTGAGCGGGGCGGCGGCAGCCCCCTGGCTTCTTATTTTCTTGGGCGTTAGCCCTGCTTCTGCTCGATCAAAGAGCCAGGGGGCTAACGCCGCCCCGCTCAGAAAGACAGGGCTGACGCCCAAGAGGAGGGCTGACGCCCAAGAGTCAACATGTTGTTAGACCAGATGGCTCAGCAACAACGCCTCGGCATCACGCAGCCAACCGACGTGGCGGGCGGGATCGTCGAGGTCGAACTTGTCTGAGCCGTCGTCGTCTTGAGTCAGTTCGGCGGCGACCTTGGCCGCGAGGTCTTTGGTTTCGGTGAGGGCGATGAGCGACTGCGGATCGTTGGCCAGAACGCCGATGTCGCGGAGCAACTGGCCGATCAAGTCGTGTCGTTCGCGGAGGGCGTTCAGGTCGAGCGGCGATTGCGTGTGGAACTTGATCTTCTCGATCCACACGTCGCCGAAGTCGGACGCGAGCGCTCTCAGGTTCGTGACGAGTTGCTGGCGTGAGGCGTCTTTGGCGAGTTGTTCATGCACCGCACAACGGCCGGTGAATTCGAGTCGCACGGCGGCGAGGCGTCCATCGGCTGCGGCGACGACCTCTCGCAGACGGTCGCGTCCCGCATCGAGCAACGCGTCGGCATCGTCGTCAGGTTGGAGAGGAATCGTCTCGCGGAACCAGCGGACGAGATCGGTCTCGCGGAACTCGACCTCACGCAGTTCATGGCCGCTGCTCAGCTCATCGACCGTCACGAGCAAACAACCTTTGCGACCGGTCTCGCGCGCGTGTCGTCCTTGCGTGTTGCCCGAGTAGACGACGTGGGGCCGTTCATGCAGCATCGCGAAGTCGTGGACATGCCCGAGCGCCCAGTAGTCGTAGCCTTTGGCAACCAGCTCTTCGACAGAGCAGGGGGCGTAGGCGGCGTGCTGCGAGTTGCCACCGGCGTTCGTGTGGAGCAGCCCGATGTTGAAGCAGCCCGCGACGGGAGCCGGATAGCTGGGGACGAGGTTCTCAGTCACTTCGCGTTTCGGGTAACTCATGCCGTGCAGCGCGACCGGCAACGTCCGGTGCTTCACGGTCTGAGGCTGCTTGTGATCGAAGAGCGTGACGTTCGCTGGCCACGGAACGTGACGAGTCATCTCTTCGCGCGAGTCATGATTGCCGAGGATCAGATAGACCGGAATGCCCGCTCGATCGAGCTTCCGCAACTGCTCGGCCGCCGCGAGCGCCGCGTGGAAGTCCTTCACTTCGGTGTCGAATAGGTCTCCCGCGATGATCAGAAAATCGACTCGCTCTTCCAGACAGAGATCGACGACACGATCGAACGCCTGCCGCGTCGCGACCCGCAACCGCTCAGCCGGCGCACCGGGATAGGCTTCGAGTCCTCGGAGCGGACTGTCGAGATGAATGTCAGCGGCGTGAATGAATCGCATGAGTGGCCTGTGGTGGGGGCAGTTCTATGGAGTGAAATTGTCGGTTGGTCTGGTGAACACGGTCCGAGTGCATTTATTTTCAGCCCGGAGGGCCGAAAATAAAAACCGTCACGCGGGACTTTCCGTCTCGAACAGGATCGTCTGGCCCGAGTCATCGGCCGGTTCAGTCTGGGCGACGCAGGCGGCGATAGCGAGGTCGCCCGTGACGTTGACCACTGTGCGGCACATGTCGAGGATCCGATCGACTCCCAAGATGATGCCGATCGCCGCGCCGGGAACTCCGACCGACTGCATCACGACGACGATGAGCGGCAGCGAACCGCCGGGGACTCCTGCCGTGCCGACTCCCGCGAGGATCGCCATCAGGACGACGGTGAACTGTTGACCAGCGGTCAGTTCGACGCCCATCACCTGCGCGAGGAATAGGACGACGACCCCTTCGTACAGAGCGGTCCCGTTTTGGTTACCGGTCGCGCCGACGGTCAGCACGAAGTTGGAGATGCGCTGCGGCAGCTTGAGTCCCTCCTTCGCAACTTTGATCGCGGTCGGCAGCGTGGCACTCGATGAGGACGTTCCGAACCCGACGAGCATCGCCTCTGAAACGCCGTTGAAAAACTTCCACGGCGACATTCGCGCGAACACCATCACGACGAGCGAATAGACAACGAACAGTTGCAGCCCCAGACCGAGCAGCGCCGTGAGGACGAACCAGAAGAGCGTCTTCAAGATGTCGATGCCGAGTTGTGCGGAAAGAGCAAACACCAAGCAGCCCGCTCCCAGGGGAGCCAGCTTCATCGCGAAGCCGATCACTGCCATTGAGATCGCGTAGAGACCTTCGAGCCAGCCGACAAAGGTCTTGGTTTCATCCGGCTTCGTCGTGATGGCGATGCCGCACACGAGGGCGAAGACCATCACCGCCAGCATCCCGTTTCCCTTGGAACTCCCATCGACCGCCCCGACCATTTCCTGCAACGGGTTCTCGGGGAGGAGATCGACCAACGTGTCTCGCACCGGCTTGGCTTGCTTCGCCTTGCCCACCTTTTCGTCGGCCCCTTGCGAGTACTGTGCGAGCAGCTTCTGACGTTGAGCTTCACTCACCGCATGCCCCGGTCTCAGGCCGTTGACGAGACCGACGCCGATCAACACGGCGGCCGTCGAAAGGATCGCGGTGAAGCCCAGCGTCTTCAGTCCCATGCGACCGAGCTTCTTCAGATCGCCGATCTCAACCACCGCCAACGCCAACGCCGAGAAGACCATCGGTACGACGACCATGAACATTAGCCGCAGGAAAACCTTGCCGACCGGCTCGGCCCAATAGATGACAGTGTCGAGCCAGTCGAGTAGCTCGTTGGAGTTGGCATCGCCGGGCGCCCCCTTCTCACACGCACCCATCGAATGCGCGATCAACCCCAGCACGACACCGAGGATCAGGCCGACCAGAATCTTCGTGTGGAGCGGCATCCCGCGCGGAGCGGCTTCGGTCGAGTGAGCGTCGGTCATGACTGCGGCTTTCCGTTTTGGTGATTACGGCGTGATGACTGCTTCGTTTAACCGCGTGGGCAACGCCCCGCGCGTCGAGTGACATGGGAGCCTGTTTCGCCCATCGACGCGCGGGACGTTGCCCACGCGGTTGAACGACCAAATATCGTTTGGAGGAACTGATGGGATTCGGCGTCCCGCGCACTCTATCCGCCGTCTGGAATCGTTGCACCCAACGTGGCTCGCGCGGGGAAGTCTTCGCCGTTTTCCAACGCCTCTTGGCGACGAATCAGGCATGACGGCCCGGCGAGTTCGTACTCGCGACAAATTTGCGGCCGCAGTTCGTAGTGCTGGCACTGGCGCGAAGCGGCATCAAACCAAAGGCACTGTCCCTGCGGTTCCTGCCCGCGCGTCAGCCCGGAGAAGTGGGAGTCGATCTCCTCAACCAAGTCCTGCGGCAACCCGACCGGTCGATACGGATGTGGCTCCCCAAACCCCGGCCGTGACGCATAGAGCAACACCGGCGAACCAATCCCCACACAACAGAGACCGCAGCCGTCGCACGATGAAGGGGGAAGAACAGGCAACACGAACATGACTACCAATACGGATCGTCCTGAAAGGGAGTTGATGTCCACGGGGGCTTTACTGGACCGTCAAATCGGGACGCATTTCGCGCAATCGGGCCTTGCCGTCTTCTGTCATTCCGGAGTCCCTGAGTGACACCCAGCGCAATGAAGTCAGGGAAGAGATGTGATCGCGGGCGCTGTCTTCAATGAGTCCGCCGTTGATGGCCAGCGAGATCAGGCTCGGTTGTTTGGCGAGGCTGGCCACTCCCGATCCTCGCACGCGAGAGCCGTTCAACCACAACGACCGCAGTTTGGGGAGCACTGGTAGTTGGTTGAGTCCCTCGTCGGTGATCGGAGCATTGAGAATGAGCTCGCTCAACTCGGGGAGGTGTGCCAGGTATTGAATCACTTCGTCGCCTTGTTGCGTTTGAATTTCCAAACGGGTGAGCTGTGGCGTGTGTTCCAGGTGTTTCAACCCAGTTCCAATGACGCGGGATGGAAACATCGACAACTGCTTCAGATTCGGGAATCCTGCCAAGCGTTGCAGACCATCATCCGTGACGAGCGAGTCTCCCAAGTACAGATTTTCGAGACTCGGCAACGGTCCCAATTCCAAAAACAACTCGTCGGTGATCTTTCCATGCAGCGTCAGTCGGCGCAATTCCCGGCATTTCCCAATCAACGCCAAATGCCCCGGCAGCAAGGGATCAGACAACTGTTCCAGATTCAACGACTGCTCAAACGACGTGATTTCTCCGGTCGTTGTGTTTGCCCTGAACTTGCCGCGTAGAGCGACCTCACGCAAGTCTGACAAGGATTCCAGCGGCAACACCAGCCCCGTTGCGGGGAGACGTTGACGCAACTCAACGTACCCCCGACTGGTGAACTCGCAACCGGACAAACTCAGGTGCATCAACTGCGTGAGACAACAGAGTGCGTCTATGGTTTCTTCATTGATCGCAGGACAGCGATCCAGATGCAGATAGCGCAGCGAGGGAATGGACGAGAGGAACTTCAATCCGACGGGGGTGATCGGTGTGGCCGAGAGGTCCAGCCGGTAAAGGTTGGTCAGCGCGGCGAACTCCGACAGATGTTCATCCCGAAGCCAGTCGCATCCCTCCAGCCTCAGCGACTTCAATGTCGAGAGACTGACCATGGCATCACGGGCCTCGCCGGTCAGACGTGTGTGGCTGAGATCGAGGCTCTCCAGTTTCTTCAATGATCTCAGCGCTTCGATTCCGTGCCTCGTGACCCTCGTGGAGTCGAGAGAAACTCGCTCCAGCGAGGGAATCCCGGCGACCGATTTCACCTCGTCATCACAGAATTCCGCCCCCTCAATAGAGACCGAAACGGGCAGGTCTCCCATGTCATACGTGAAATGGGCTCCCAACTTCGCCAAGACGACGGCAGGCGGTTGACTGGAAAACGGAACGATGATCGTACTTAACCCAACCACTGTGAAAATGAGCAGGGACAGCATGAGCTTGTTCAACATCAGACGACTTTCGGAATTCGCGAAGACTTGAAGGAGCTCATGTTGGCCACACGACCAAGCGGGCCGACAACCAATCTCGACCATCAGCCCGCGTGTCGTCTCGACGTTGAACGCCTACGGCTTCTTTTCTTCAGGCTTCTTTTCTTCAGGCTTCACTTCGGCGGGCTTGGGTGGTTCGACACCGCGGTCGATCTTGAGTTCCGGGACGGCGGCCTTGAGGGCGGCGACACCGGCATCGGTGACGGTCGTCTGCCACAGATAGACCTTCTTGAGCTTCTTCAAACCTTCGAGATGTTTGAGCCCGGCATCTGTCACGGCGGTGCCGTACAGGTTGAGGTACTCCAAGTTTTCGAGGCCCTTCAACTGTTCGAGGCCCGCATCGGTGATCTTGGTTCGTTCGAGATGCAGCCGAACCAAAGCCTTCGCGTCCTTGAGATGGACTAGCCCGGCATCGGTGATGTCTTTGCCACGCACGTTCAACTGAGCAAGCTTCGGCAGGTTCTTCAGCGGCGTGAGAGCGGCATCTTCGATCTTGCCGTCGGCCAAATGATAGGCCACGTCGACACGGGCATCGTTCTGCGCCAATTCCATCACCTGACCACCGAGCTTCCGGACCTCAGCCATCGCGGCCTTTTCAGCATCGGTCGGAGCGGGCTTGTCTTGGGCTGTGGCCACTCCCGAGCAAGCACTCCACAGCAAACCACACGTCATCAAACCGGTCAGAGCAACGAGTCGAGTCATTGGGGCAAACTCCTGTGTTGAAGGGACGCGAACCCTGTTGTCAGGTTTCGCAAAGTCAAAGACGCACGCCGGTCGGAGTCTAGCAACCGCCGCCGCCGAGAGTCGACTGTGGCGGCGAATGAGGACGACGAACTCGTACATGAAACACAATTGACGCCGTTCACGGGGAGCGTAGACAGAATGATGTTTCACAAAACGATGAAGAGGGGAGAGGCGAAAGTTGGGAGAAGGCAATCAAGCTGCTTCAATCGTCCTGTCTTCATCATTCTGTGCCCCCATCATTTTATCTTGCCCCGCGAGCGCGATGGACACGCGAACTGATCTCGCCGAGATCGGCGGAATCGGCTATTGGATCGCGGCCCGATGGTCTCGTTTTTTTGACTGCTTCGCGCCGAGGTCTTGATGTCTGCGCTCTCTTCCAACGCCGCTGATCCGACGCCGATCCACATGTTGGGTCGAATGGCCGTTGAGATTGTGGAAGCCATCGGCGACCTAGTCACATTTTTCCTGCGAATGCTGGGTGGAATGCTCGTTCGGTGGCCTCGGGCACGAGTCCTCTGGCCGGTCATGTATGAGATCGGCGTGCAGAGCGTGCCGGTCATCTTCGTGACCGGGCTGTTCATCGGAATGGTTCTCGCCGTGCAGTCGTATGACACGCTGAGGATGTTTCGGTTGGAGAGCCGGATCGGTTCGATCATCAACGTGTCGCTGGTCCGAGAACTTGGTCCTGTGCTGGCGGCGACGATGCTGGCTGGTCGAGTCGGCAGCGCGATGGCGGCCGAGATCGGGACGATGCGCGTCACCGAACAGATTGAGGCGTTGAAGGCACTCGGTGCCGACCCGCTGACCTATTTGGTCGTCCCTCGGTTCCTCGCCTGCTTCCTGTTGATCCCCGCGCTGACACTCGTGGCCGACGGCGTCGGGATGTTCGGCGGCTGGTTCGTCAGTGTGCAGGTGCTGGGCGTGAGCGATCACTTTTTCTGGCTCTACTCGCAACAGTTCATCTCGGCCTATGACGTGATCGCTGGGGTCTCGAAGAGTTTGTTTTTTGGAGCGGCCATCGCCGTGATCGCTTGCCATCGCGGCTTTCACTGCGGAGCCGGTGCCGAGGGTGTCGGCCGCGCCGCGACCGATTCGTTTGTCTTTTCGTTCATCGCCATCCTCGTGTTGGACCTACTGCTGTCGATCGCCTTGAACAACCTGTACCGGCTGCTGTGGGCACTGGGCATCACGGTTGTGTGACTTGTTGACACCAGATACGGCACAAACTGTGAGTCTTCCGAGCGGGTTGGCGTCAGCCCCCCGGTTATTCCAAAGAGGGCTTACGCCCAAGAACCGGGGACTGACGCCGCCCCGCTCAGAGGTCTAATTCTTCCCACGCGGTGAAACGAGACTGGCAAATTCCGTCCTACCGTCCATTCGCCTTTCGATCATGAAACCTTCCACTCCTCAGCCACCGTCAGTCTCACCGGTTCTCGAACTGCGGCAGATCAGCCAAAGTTTCGGGACGCAGGGAGTGCTGCGCGAGGTGACGGTGAAGGTTCAACGGGGCGAGACACTCGCGCTGATCGGCGAGAGCGGGTGCGGCAAGAGTGTTACGACGAAGCTGCTTGCCGGGTTGCTCGATCCGACGCGAGGCGAAGTGTTGTGGGAGGGGCGTCCTGTGAAGGGGCGTGCTTCGAGTGAGTTGCGTCGTGACCGGCTCCGCTTCGGCTACCTGTTTCAAGGGGCGGCTCTCTTCGACAGCATGAACGTTTACGAAAACATCTGTTTCGGACTGCGTGAGAACACCGATCTCAAGGAACCCGAGATTCGTGAGATCGTCCTCGAAAGGCTGCGTGAAGTGGGCCTCGCCGCGAACGTTGCTGAGAAGCGGCCAGCGGACCTCTCGGGTGGAATGAAGAAGCGCGTCGGTCTGGCTCGCGCGCTGGCGATGTCCCCCGACGTGATCTTCTACGACGAACCGACGACGGGTCTCGACCCGGTCATGAGCGATGTCATCAACGAACTGATCCTGCAAACCCAATCGCGCCGCAACGTCACCAGCGTGGTGGTCACACACGACATGCAGACGGTTCGCCGCGTGGCCGATCGCGTCGTGATGCTCTACCCGCTGGGTCGAGTCGCGCCGGGGATGCCTCAAGTGATTTTTGAAGGGACGCCCGACGAAGCCTTCGCCAGCGAAGACCCGCGTGTCGGCTGCTTCGTGCGCGGGGAAGCGGGTGCGAGATTGAAAGAGATGTCGGCGGCGTGAAAGAGAGTAGTCAGACGCTCGGTGAAGCGTTGTGGGTGAGCCGGGCGGCGTTAGCCCCCGGACGCATGGTTTGAGGAGTCCGGGGGCTGACGCCACCCGGCTCACCAAGGCTCAAAGGGATGACGACATGGCGACGGAACGTCAGCTTCAATTTCGAGTCGGATTGCTGGTGCTGGTCTCGCTAGGAATCGGCGGCTGGTTGGTCGTGCAGTTTGGCGACCTGAAGCAACTCCTGCACAAGCGGTATGTGCTGGCGATTCACTTCGATTCCGGGTCGGGCCTCTATCCGACCGCGCCCGTCACACTGACCGGCCTGACTGTCGGAACGGTGCGCGCCGTGCAACTCGATGAGAAGCGCGGCGGTGTCGTCGCGACGATTGAAGTGCGCGAGGAGATTCGCATCCCGGTCGATAGCAAGGCGATCATCATCCGTTCGATCCTCGGTGAAACCGTGGTCGAGATCACGCCGGGGCGCGAGCGCGATCTCCTCAAACCGGGTGGACGAATTGAAGGTCAACTGGCCGTCGATCCGCTAGAGATGGTCCAGCGCATGGAAGGGCGAGCCGTCGAAGTCCTCACCGCGTTGGGTGAGACCACGCGCGAATGGCAACTCGTCGCGAAGAACGTCAACGGGTTGATGGAGACCAATCGCGGGAACCTCGGGCAGGTCGTCGAGCGGGCCGCCGAGTCGCTCTACGAATTCACTTCGACCATGAAGCACGCGAATGAGTTGCTCGCGTCGGCCAACAAAGTTGTCGGCAATCCGGCCGCCCAGCAGGCTCTTCAAGAGACGCTGATCGCGATGCCGAAGCTCGTCAATGAAACGCAGCGCACGATCGCCGAGACGCGTAACGCCGTCGCCTCGTCGCGTCAGGTTCTCGACAGCGTCAATAAGAACCTCGTGAATCTGACTCAGGTCACCGAGCCGATCGGCAAACGCGGCGACCAGATGGTGGCCAAGCTCGACAGCAGCCTGACCAACCTCGACCAACTGCTCGGAGAAATGAACCGCTTCGCCAAGCTGGTCAATACGAAGGACGGCTCACTCCAAAAGTTCGCCTCCGATCCGTCGCTGTACGACAACTTGGATCGGTCCTCACAGTCGCTCGCCGTGCTGCTGAGAAACATCGAACCGGTTCTGCGCGACATGCGCGAGTTCAGCGACAAGGTCGCCCGCAACCCCGAACTCCTCGGCGTCGGCGGTGCCGTCCGCCCCAGCGCGGGGCTGAAGGACACGGAACTGCTCAACCCTCAGAAGCCATCCGTCGCACGCGGCAACAACGGGCCAACGCGGTGAAGTGGACTAGACCTCGCGCGGTAGGTAACGAGTCTTTCTTAGTGAGCCGGGTGGCGTAAGCCCCCGGACTCCGTGATGAATAGTCCGGGGCTTACGCCACCCGGCTCACCAAGACCGACTTTGGAAATATGCCTCACTTCAGGCCACGTGAAGTCTGACGATGGCAATGGTCCTGATGCCCTGTATTCTGAGCGCGGCTCACGCACTTCACGGAGACTCGATTGTGATCACGGCACTTGACGCGATGCTCGTTCAAACCGCAGACGTTTGTGGCGGGCGGATTCGGATCGACGGAACACGGATTACCGTGCATCGCATCGCCACGCTGTATCAACAGGGACAGAATGCCGAAGAGATCGCGCGAACGTACTCGCATCTCTCTCTCGGTCAGGTCTACACCGCACTGGCTTACTACCACGCCAATCGAATCGAGATCGATGCGGAACTCGCGGCAGATGACGCCCAGTACGAGGACCGTCAGTCTCAAACGATGCTGTTGAGCAAGTGAACGATGAGTGCCGCACTGCTTTACGTTGATGAAGACGCTGGCGAGGATGCCGTCGTCAAAGGACTTCGCGCTCGGGGCATCGACCTTGTCACGACGGTTGATGTCCATCAGCTCGGCGCGACCGACGCCGAACAACCGGCAACCGCGATCCGACTGCGGCGAGCGATTTACACGTTTAACGTTCGAGATTTCGCGCAGCTTCACGGCGAAACTTTGGAGCAAGGGTTGGAACACACAGGCATCATCGTGATCCCGGATCAGCGCCTCTCGACCGGCGAAAAGATTCGACGCGTGGCCGGATTCCTGCACCGTGCGACTGCCGAAGAGATGCTCAACCGTATGGAGTACTTGTGAAGAGTTGGCACGCTCGGCCCGACTCGCAAGTGAAACGTGTTTGGGACATGCGACTGTTTCCGAGTCTTCGGAGAAACTGTCGCATGTCAGCTCACCCTCAAGAAGAACACTGTTTCTGCAAGGCCTCCGAACCAGTGGCACATTTCTGTTTTATCGATCAGTATGCCTCGCCTGATCGAGCCGCAACCAGTCGCGGCGGGCGATCAAGTTTCATTGACGACTCGGGTCTGACGGGGAACGGGAATGCCAGATACCAGAATGTTTACGGCGATCACTTTTCCCCGCGACTTGTTTGCGGGGGTTGTCGTTTTCTTTGTCGCGGTGCCACTCTGTTTAGGAGTGGCGTTGGCCTCGAACGCTCCGATTTATTCGGGGCTGGTGTCGGGGATCATCGGTGGGATTTTGGTCGGTATTCTGAGTCGCTCGCAGACGAGCGTGAGCGGTCCGGCGGCGGGACTCGCGGCCATCGTGTCGGCCGAAATCGGGTCACTGGGATTTTCGACGTTTCTGTTGGCGCTCGTCATCGCGGGGCTGATTCAGGTCGGACTGGGGCTGGCGCGAGCGGGCTTTCTCGCGTCGTTCTTTCCGTCGAGCGTCGTGAAGGGTTTGCTGGCGGCGATTGGCGTGATTCTGATCTTGAAGCAGATTCCTCACATTCTGGGACACGACACCGATCCGGAAGGGGACATGTCGTTTCAACAGCCCGACCACGAGAACACATTCACAGAGTTCGTGGCACTCTTGGGAGACATCCATCCCGGAGCGGCGGTGATTGGAGTGCTGTCGGTGGCGCTGCTGCTCACGTGGGAGCGTGTGCCGTGGTTGAAGCGGCAACTGCTACCGGCTCCGCTGTTGGTCGTGGCGTTGGGAGTCGTGATGAGTCGCCTGTTCCAGACTTGGAGCGGGAGATGGGTCATTGAGGCCAGCCACCTCGTGCAGGTTCCGGCGGTCGCCGACCTGAACGGGTTGTTTGGCTTCCTGCAGGTGCCCGACTTTTCTCAGTGGTCGAATCCGGCCGTCTACATTGTGGGGGCGACCATCGCGGCAGTTGCCTCGTTGGAGTCCCTGCTGAATTTGGAAGCCACCGATAAAATTGACCCGAAGCAGCGTTCGTCGCCATCGAGTCGCGAGCTGATTGCACAGGGGATCGGAAATGCTGTGGCGGGACTGGTCGGTGGCATCCCGATCACGTCGGTCATCATTTGCGGCTCGGTGAACATCCATGCGGGATCAAGCACGAAACTCGCCGCGATCATTCACGGTGCCCTGATGCTCGTGTGCGTGGCGTTCTTTCCGCTGTGGCTCAACGCGATCCCGCTGTCGTGTCTCGCGGCGATTTTGTTTGTGACGGGGATTCAACTCATCAGCCCCGCCGTCGTGAGGCAGATGGAACAGGGTGGCCGCTCACAACTGATCCCCTTCTTGGCCACCATCATTTCGATCCTGTTGACCGACCTTTTCTTTGGAGCCTTGATCGGGTTGGTCGTCAGCATCAGTTTCATCTTGCACAGCAACCTGCGCCGTCCATTGCACTGCGTTGTCGAGAAGCACTTGGGGGGCGACGTCTTGCACATCGAGCTGGCCAATCAAGTCAGCTTTCTGAACCGCGCGGTCCTCGACCAGACGCTCAGTAACGTGCCGCGCGGCTCGCAGGTGTTGCTCGACGCCCGTCACACGAACTACATCGACCCGGATGTGCTGACGTTGCTGCGCGACTTCAAGGATCAGTCGGCACCGGCGCGCGGAATCCAAGTCAGCCTGCTTGGCTTCCGCAGCAAATACCAACTGGACGATGCCATCCAGTACACCGACCATTCGAGCCAAGACCTTCAACGCCGGCTCAGTCCGGAAGAGGTGCTGCAGATTATCAAGGACGGCAACGAACGGTTCCGAACCGGTCATCGCCTGACACGCGATCTCGGCCGACAGGTGAGTGCAACCTCCGACGGACAGTTCCCGCTGGCGGTCGTCTTGAGCTGCATCGACTCACGCACGCCGATCGAACTGATTTTCGATCTGGGGCTTGGAGACATCTTCAGCATTCGCATCGCAGGCAACATCATCAGCGAGAAGGTTCTCGGGAGCATGGAGTACGGTTGCGCGGTGGCAGGGGCGAAGCTGATCCTCGTGATGGGGCACACTCGCTGCGGAGCCGTCAACGCAGCCGTGAAGTTTGCGAGCTTGTCCGAGTCCGCCTCGGAAGTGACCGGTTGCCAGCATCTCGATCGGATCGTGAACGACATCCAGCGCTCGATCGATCCCGTGACCTGCCCTTCATTCCAGACTCTGTCTGTGGATGGCCAGCAGGAGTATTCAGACACGGTGGCGCGCCGCAACGTCCTAATGACGATTCGCTCGATCCTCGATCAAAGCGACACGCTGAACAAACTCGTGCGCGAAGGACAAGTCGCCATCGTCGGAGGAATGTACGACGTGACGACCGGGCAGTTTGAGTTCCTCTGAGCCGCCTGTCGCAACCCTGCCCACTCCCCTCCATTCAGCGGGGAGACGGTCCTTTTCGACGAGTTACGTGCAATCGAAGCCCGCCACTTCCTCGAAGCTCTCAAAGCAACGGCCTCTCTGCCAACTTCCCCTCGGAAAAGCACTGCTGCTTCGACGACTCGGAAACCGTGGTATCGCCGTGGTCGAAAAGGGGCATCACTTCGTCGCAAGTTGTCGTCCGGCCACCAGCATCAACTCGACTGCTTCGCGGCCAGTCATGCCGAGGCGGATACCGAAGGACTCGGCCTGGGGGGTGAGGCCGACGATCTTCGAGTCGAACAGGTCTTCTGGCTCGGCCAGCGGTTGTGCGGGCGTCCCCTTGCAGATGGCGATCGCTTGGCCGAATTCGGCGGGAGTCTTCAGGTCGTAGATGCCGCAGCCGACGATCCCGGCGCTGGTGATGATCGAGCAGTACTGCCCCTGATGCCAGCGGTTGCTAATCCCGACGGCCGTGCCGTTCTCAAATTGGAGTTCGCGGCTGGAGGTGCTGGGGGATGTGATGTTCATGGTGTTGGAACCGTTTGCGGGGAGCAGGCGAGCGCAAGGTGAGAAGTGATTAGGAGCGGGGCCGCAACAAATTCCCGAACTCAAACTTGTGTGGCTGGGGTCGGCGCTTCGCCGCCCCCAGATTGGGGGTGAATCCCGCTTCGCTGGGGGCCGCGAAGC
>CAMAYU010000119.1 GCA_945862235.1 Schlesneria paludicola DSM 18645 | reverse complement strand
GATGCTGCCAGCATCCGAGCCGATGCTGGCAGCATCCGCCACGACAGTTATTGCTGCGCCGATCCTTAGCAGTCCGTTGAAAACGTAACTTGGACGCCCTCGTCCGAGTCTTTTCGAGTTGGAAGCGGACGGACGAGGGCGTCCTTCCTACGTTTTTCAACAGGCGGTTCTCTTTTGGATCGCGGGCATCTTTCCTGCGACCGTCATAACCGGCCTCTGCGGCTCAGGCGTTTCTGCTGAGGGGGAGGTGTGGCGTTTGACTGGCTGGTGTCGTGACCTACGTTGCACAACGCAGAGGGTGCGAAGGTTCATCGCGCGGGAGTGTCGTTCCGTCGCGGTATGAAGCGTCCGTCTTCTGTCGCGACCCCGGTCGGCGAATGCTCTGCACCGGATGACGAAACCCCATGCTGGCGGTGTCCCCACCGCTGACTCGGACCCAGCTCATGACCGCCGTCTTAGAAGCTCCCCCACAGATGCCATCACGACCGCGTTCGGTCGCCGCACCCGCATTGGCCGAAACACCACGTCAGCGCGCGTCCTCCGAATCATCGCAAGCACTGCTGGGACTGCTGCGACTGTCCAAAATAGCCGCCGCCGACCTAGCGGACAGTTCGATCGAACTGACGCTCGATGGCGTGATCAGCAAGTCGGTGTTGCGAAGTTTGCTCGGGGGGCTGCATCACCGCGATGTCGCCACGGTGCGGCATTCTCGTCGTGTGGCACTCGTCGCCGTCGGTCTGGCCCATCATCTCGGTTGGGACGGTCGGCAACTGCGGATCCTCGAAGTCGCCTCGCTGCTGCACGACATTGGCAAGATCGGCATTCCCGACAACGTGCTGTACAAGCCGGGCAAACTCAGCCCGGACGAAATCGAGCTGATGGCGTTGCACTACGGCGTTGGCAGCGATGTCCTGCAGGCGTGCCGCGTTGATCCGCTCGTGCTAGAGATCATCGACCAATCGCAACGGGCCTATTCGCCGGGTGGGGAATCATCGCGATCCTTGGGACGCGAGATTCACATGGGGGCACGCATTCTGGCGGTGGCCGATGCGTACGAATCGCTCTGTACCGAGCAGGTCTATCGGCAGGCCAAGTCTCACGACGAGATCATGAAACTGTTCACCGAAGGTTCGGGAACGCAGTTCGATGGCAACGTGGTCAGTGCCTTGGCGCGCTGGGTTCAACAGGACGGACTGCCGTTCGCGGCGCAACCGTCCGAGATCAACGACGGGGGACGGCTGCGCGGCGGCAAGTGCCCGATCGACGATCACGAAGCGATGTCGATCCGTCAGATTTTCACGTACTTGTTCACGCTCGAAGGTCTGTATGACGGTTTCCATCTGCTCGATGCCGACCGGAATTTCCTGATCTGGAGTCGCGGTGCCGACAGTCTGCTCGGGCGTCGCATTCAAGACATGCGGGGGCAACCGTGGTCGTGCCGTCTGCTCGGTTATCGCGACTTTCAAGGGCAGGCGATCCACGACGATGACTGTCCTCTGCGCCAGGCGATGGACTCCGGACGGACCACGATGTCGCAGATGGAAGCGCTCCGGGCCGATGGCCCGCCGGTTCGACTTGAACTTCAGGCCATCCCGCTCTACGACGATGACGATGTGTTTCAGGGCGTGGCCGAAGTCTTCCGCGATCTCGCCCGTAGCGGTGGCAAGCGTCCACAAGAGTTTCGCGAACTGAAGCTCAAGGCGACGCGAGACGCTCTGACCAACGTGGCCAATCGCGGGGAACTCGAAACGCAATTGACGGCACTTGTCGGTGAGTTCGTGCGCAACCCGAACGAACCGTTCAGCGTGATTTTTGCCGACGCCGATCACTTTAAGCGAGTCAACGACACGTATGGTCATCAGGTCGGCGACCAAGTGTTGATCGACCTCGCCAAGCTCTTCACGCGCGAGACGTACTCGGGCGAACTTGTCGGCCGCTATGGCGGTGAGGAATTCGTCGTACTCTGCCCCGGCACCGATCTCGAACAAGCCGTGCGCCGCGCCGAACGACTGCGCAGCACGTTGCAAGACACCAAGATCGGTGGCGTTGAGCGTCTGAAAATCACGGCTTCATTCGGCGTCGCTCAGTCCGAACCGGGTGACTCGGTGGAGAGTGTTCTGCGTCGCGCGGACAAGGCTCTGTACACGGCGAAAGAAAAGGGACGCAACCGCACCTGTTCGCTGACCAACGCGGACATGCTTCAAGAGGGGCGCGTGCAGCAGGCGGTGGCCAAACCGGCGGACCCCTGGCTCTATTCCAGCGGCTTCAATGCCGTCGTCGGGTCCGAGATGGTCGTCTACAAACTCGGCGGCTTCGTCAGCGACTATGAAGCCCTGCTGCCGGAAGTCACGACGGAACGCGTCATCATGCGCATCGGTAGCCCGAGCTGGTTCTCACGTTTCAGTTGGAACCCCGAACCGCCGCCTGTTGAAATCGAACTCATCATGGCGGGCTTGGCGGACAGACGCGCCAACAGCAACTTGCAACGCCTGCACATCTCAGTCAACGTTCGCCCGCGAGGCTGGGTCCGTGACTCGCAAACCTTCCAAGACCGCGCCCACACGTTGGTCAACGAACTAAAGCAGTACTTCGCCGCAGACTGAGTTGGCGCAATCTCAGGAATCGGCCCGCAATCACTTTCCCATTCGGCTGATGTCGTCCGGCAAGGTCTCGTCTCGGACGACTTCGTCGGCGGCCGCACTCCGGTCAACAGCCTGCGCCGATCGCAGTTCGCCGCCACAGCAGTCCATCTCCCGCAGCAGTTCGCCGTCGCTTCGCGTTCGGCTTCACCACTCCGGTCGGACACATTCTGCCTGTCGGACACATTCTGATCGGGCACAAGTCCTGTTCATGCAAGAAATCCACGGTGCTGGAGTGGCACCGTGGATTCGGGTGTGAACGCGATTTGTGTTGGATCAAGTGTCACTGCTTGACGGGAGCGGGAAGTTGTTCTTTTGAGATATCTTTGACAGACAGGTCGCCATAGACGGCGCGGTAAACCCCCTGTTTGTTCTTGCACCAGAAGATGATCGCGTCGGTCTCTTTGACGGTCTTGCCTTCACCCAAGTACGCATAGTCGTCCTTGGACACGCCGCTCAAGAGCGCCGTGATCGCTCCCAAGTGGCCCATGACCTTCGTCGTCTCGTCGCTGAGTTTGGCATCGGTCGCCCCTTTTGAAAGCAGCACGGACCATTCGCCCCATTCGGTGATGCTCTTGGGAAATTTCCCATCGGACTTCTGCGTGTAGCCGCGGAGTGCCTCCACGACGTTCTCTTCAATTACCAGACTCTTGGGCATTGAAGCCGCCGTTTGTGTTTGGACTTTGTACTCAGCGGGGGGATCAAAGCTGAACAGTGCTTCGTCGAGCGGCTCATCGAAGTGAAAGTCGGCCATCGCCGTCTTGATGATCGACGAACCTTTGATGTGCGACTCCCGTTCGATGCGGACGAGTTGCTTCGATTTCGCATCCAGCCAGAGGGTGTACTTGTACGTTCCTTGTGACACTTCAAATCCGACGACCTTCTGACCGTCGAGCGTTTGTTCGCCGAGTTCCTTGTCGGGCTTGTCACCCAGCTTGGCGAGCGACTCGATCCAGTCTCGTCGCGATTGCTTCACTGGGCGGGCAGTCTCTCTGGGCGGATAAACCAAGGCCGTTTTCGTTCGGCCGATCAACGTCAAGCGGATCATCGAGTTGGCATCCCTGATCGTGACTACGCCAGACTCATGCTCACTTCTGCTGCGACCGTCCTCGGCGATGAACTCTTTCGTCTTGATCGGGTTTGATCGAGTCTCCGTGTAGACATCGTTGGTGAAGGTCAGTGTCCGGGCCGCTTTGATCTGTTCCAACACATCGGCGTAGGCCCGCGAATGCGAGCCGAACTCGTTCGGCAAGAACAGGGCGGCGATCGCCAGCACGGCGACGCTGGCGGTGGCAGACAAACTTCTCATGAGAATTCTCCTCGTTAGAAAACCGGAACGGGGGACAGGAATTGGGGCCGGACGTGAGACGTTGATCGCTGCGAGCGTGGCGGCGACCAGCTCGGGAGACGGCCCGGAGGGGACCGCCGACTGTTCGAGTGATTGGATCGCACGCTCTAAAATGTCGTCGGGCATCGCCTGCGTGTGTGGGGGAATCGGGGGGTGATTCATGAGTCTCTCCTGAAAGGTCTTTGTGAGAATCCGTGTGTGGTGAGCAGCCTGTTGGAACAGGGGGCTGTCAGATGTCGAGGAGTTCTCGCAGTCGCTGCCGGGCGCGATGGATCGTGGTGCGAATGGCCGTTTCGGTCATGTTCATCCGCTCGGCGATCTCGCGATAACTCCAGCCTTGCAAGGCATGGAGAATGAAAATCTCCGAGTGCTGGTTCGGGAGCTGCGTGAGTCCCTGGCGGAGTCGTTCCGAAAGTTCAGAGGCAATGGCGAGTGCGACCGGGTCGTCTGTACTCGTCGTGCCACCGGCGTTGCCAAGCGCCGCCGCTTCCAACACCACTTGGCGACGACGCACGCGGTAACGAGAACGAAGTCGATCCATCCCGCGTGCGGTCGCCATCCGAATCAAGACTGCTGGCCAAGATGTGACCGCCTCGCGCCGCGACTGCTCGACTGCCGTCACAAAAGTTTCTTGGAAGCAGTCCTCAACATCAGCACGGTCCCCCAGCAGCTTCCAAAGACTCCGCCAGACCGTCGGTCCCTCCTGAGCCACGAGGGAGTCCCAGTCAGTCATTGGATACTCCGAAGTGAAACAGGGGGGCACAGCCAAAGGTCAGGGGACTGATGAAGTGAATCCAATCGTGTGGATGCCCACTCGCTTCGGTCTGTTTGAGTCATGGGGACAATCACGAGTGTGGTTTCGAGTGGTCACGCGACCGACACAACCCAAGTCGCTCGTCACGCCGTTTTGTGACAGACTTCCTCAAATGATTCGGCGTGATGCCGTTTGCGGACGATAACAGCCCGCTGAATCAGGAGGATGTCCAACAACAGGTACTCGGCCGCGACTGAGTCGTCGAACCGTTTCTCATCATGTGCAAACTTCACACGGAACGTTTCTCAGTGCGGGCGACGCACGCTAGAAGCGATCCGATGTTTGAACTCGTCCCGCATCATCGATCGCCGAGGCTGTCATGTTTCGTGGTGTGTTGGCTTTGCTCGAACGGTCCTTGCGGGTCGATGCGAGATCGTGGCCGACGCATCTGGCGCGGTTCGGGCTGTTGGTGGCGATCTTTGTGTCGCTCTATTCGGCCATCTCACGCTCGGTCTTACTCGGGGCACCGGGGCGGTTGTTCTTTCAGGTGAACGTCTATCTCAACCTGAGCTTCATGACGCTGCTTGGAGTCGGCTTCTTCTCGACGGCGATCACGGAGGAGAAGGAAGAAGACACGCTCGGGCTGATCCAGATGGCGGGCGTCAGCCCGCTCGGAATCCTACTCGGCAAGATTGGCGGTCGGCTGTGTCAGGCGTTGCTGCTGATTGCCGTGCAGTACCCGTTCACGCTGCTGGCGGTGACGCTGGGTGGAGTCGCTACGGCACAAGTCACCGCCGTGTACGTGGCGATGACGAGCTACATAGTGCTGCTCGCGGGACTCGGGCTGCTTTGCTCGACCGTCGCTCCGAACAGCCGCACGTCGGGAGCGTGGATGTCGATCGGGCTGCTGGCTCAGGCGGCAGTGTCGTACACCTGCCTCGAAGCGCTGAGATACACCGTCTCGCGAGGCGGCTCCGTGTGGAGTCACTCGTTGGAATGGATCGGGTCCACCTGCATTTACTTCGAAATGGGACGCATCCTCACGTCGTCATTCACCGAGTCCCCCTGGACCACACAAGCGGTCTCAAACATTGCGGTGGGGGCGTTCAGCGCCGTGCTGTCACTGCTGCTGTTTACTCGTTGTACTCAGAATCCCGCCACAGAAGCCGCCTCGCGCGGGCTGGTCGCTCACCAACGAGGCTGGTTGCGGTGGTTCTCGCCCGGTCGTCCGAAAATGAATCCGTTCGTGTGGAAGGACTTTCATTTTGTGGGAGGGGGCGTGGCCACGCTGCTCGTCCGTGTCGCGTTCTATCTATTCCTGTTTGTCGTCTGCCGAGAACTCACCGAACTGTGGTGGAGCAATCGCAATGGTTGGCGCGAGGCGATCGGCTTCTACCAAGTCGTCATGCTGTTTCTCGTCACGTGGGAGCTGTCGCTCATGTCCGCCAGAACCCTGCACGATGAAGTGCGCGGTCAGACGTTGGCATCCTTGGTGATGCTGCCAACGTCCATTACGGAGACGCTTTATCTGAAGTTCGCCGGAACACTTGCCGCCACTCTGCCGGGCCTCGTCTGTCTGGTCGGGATCAGCTGCTTCACTGAAGAAGGTTGGAAGCACACGATAGAATTCTTCGACCGAGCGGCAGGCTGGTTCTTCCTCGCCCACTTCATTCTGGTGCCGCACTTGGCGGCCTACGGAGCGACGTGCCTGCGCTGGGGAGCGGTCCCTTTGGCAATCGGTGGCGCGATCCTCTCGGGCACCTTCTGGATCGGCGGCGTCTTCAGCGCTTTCCGCATCGGCCCGGAACACGGCTTCGTCGGGTTCGTCGCCCTGTTGATTGTGATCGGCTGCGCTGTGATGCACTCGGTCGTGATCCGCCGCGTTGTCACGCTGTCGCAGAGATAGCTGCTCTCTTGGCGGCACGCGTGAGAAAGAACGTTGTTGATACTTCGCGCGGCCAGTGATGAGACATCTGAGCGGGGTGGCGTCAGCCCCCCGATTCTGGGGCGTAAGCTGGCTTGAGAAGAGCCAGGGGCTTACGCCACCCCGCTCGGAAACTGCCGCGTGAGGTACAACCGCGTGGGCCACGCAGTTGAACGAAGCTGTTCAAAACGGAAGCCCGGCTTGAAACAAGCCGGGCTTCGTCGTCTTTATTCCTATCTACTACCCACCAACCACTGGACACTAATAGCGATAGTGATCCGGCTTGAACGGGCCAGCGACTGGCAGGCCGAGGTATTCGGCCTGCTTCTTGGTCAGCTTCGACAGCTTGACGCCAATGGTATCGAGGTGCAGGCGGGCGACTTCTTCATCCAGTTCCTTCGGCAGGCGGTGGACACCGAGGTCATACTTCTCGGGTTCCGTCCACAGCGCGAGCTGGGCCAGCGTCTGGTTCGTAAAGCTGTTCGACATCACGAACGAAGGATGTCCCGTCGCGCAGCCGAGGTTGACCAAACGGCCTTCCGCCAGCAAGAGGATGCTGCGGCCGGTCTCCTTGAACGTGTACTTATCGACGGCACCGACGATGGCCGGCTTGATGTTGATCTTGGTCGCCTTGCCCGACTTCACTTGCGATTCGAGCCACGTCACGTCGATCTCAACGTCGAAGTGGCCGATGTTGCAGATGATGGCGTCGTTCTTCATCTTCACGATGTGTTCGCCGCGAATGATGTCGCAGCAGCCGGTCGTCGTGACGAAGATGTTTCCTTCGGTGACGGCCGCGTCCATCGTGTTGACTTCAAACCCTTCCATCGCCGCTTGCAGGGCACAGATCGGATCGATTTCGGTCACGATCACGCGGGCACCGTAGCGTTGGAGCGAGATCGCGCAGCCCTTGCCCACGTCGCCGTATCCCGCCACGACGCAAACCTTGCCCGCCAGCATCACGTCGGTCGCCCGCTTGATGCCGTCGGCGAGCGACTCACGGCAACCGTAGAGGTTGTCGAACTTGCTCTTCGTTACCGAGTCATTCACGTTGATCGACGGCACCTTCAACTCACCGCGCTGGTGCATCTGCACGAGACGGTGAACGCCGGTGGTCGTCTCTTCGCTGATCCCCTTGATCCCCGGCAGCAGGTCGGGGTACTTGTTGTGAACCATCGACGTGAGGTCGCCGCCATCGTCGAGAATCATGTTCAGCGGCTTGCCATCCGCGAAGAACAGCGTCTGTTCGATGCACCAGTCGAACTCTTCGTTGGTCATCCCCTTCCACGCATAGACCGGCACGCCTGTCGCGGCGATAGCGGCCGCCGCCTGATCCTGCGTACTGAAAATGTTGCAACTGCTCCAAGTCACTTCCGCGCCCAAAGCCGTCAGCGTCTCGATAAGAACCGCCGTCTGGATCGTCATGTGGAGACAACCGGCGATACGCGCCCCCTTGAGCGGCTTCGACTTGCCGTACTTCGCCCGCAGCGACATCAGGCCGGGCATTTCGTTCTCGGCGATGTCGATCTCTTTGCGGCCCCACGCCGCCAGCGACATGTCCTTCACCTTGTAGGGGACATGATTCGCTGGAGCCTTCGCGGGCGTTTTCGCTGGAGCCACCTTGGTTGCCACTGTCTTCGTCGTCTTGGCCTTCGCCATCAAAAAATCCTCCAGAAATTACGATGGAATGATCGACGTGACCATTCCGCATTGTTGTTCAATCGTGTCCGGTTCCCTCACCGAAAACGCCGAGGTCAGAAAAGTCGCGGGATTGTAGCGACGGTGTCCAATGATGTCGCCCGTGATGGGACACGATATGGCACGGTCGTAGGGGATCGCCTATCCTGCGTCCCGTTGCGAAACCCACGAATTACCGAGTGAAGCCGAAGAGAGAAGTCATGCGGATTCGAGACATTTATGCTGGCGGCCGGTTTGGCCTGTCGATCGAAATCTTCCCACCGAAAACGCCCGAGGGTGACGAGTCACTACGTCAAACTCTGCGCGAGCTGACTCCGTTCCAACCCGCCTTCGTGTCGTGTACCTACGGCGCGATGGGGACGACCAGCAAGCGAACCGTTGAATGGTGCCAAGAGATTCAAAACAACTGCGGCCTCCCCGCGACGGCACACTTCACCTGTGTCGGCAGCACGCGCGAACAGCTTGTCGAATGGTTGCAGTACGCGTGGTCGGCGGGCATTCGCAACATCATGGCTCTGCGGGGTGACGCTCCCGTCGGGCAGGCCGAATTCAAGATGACCGAGGGCGGTCTGAAGCACGCCAACGAACTGGTGGCGCTCATCCGCGAACGCTTTCCCGAGATGGGAATCGGCGTGGCGGGCTATCCCGAAAAACATCCGGAAGCGCCGAGCTTCGACATCGACTTTCAGAACCTCGTCCGCAAGATCAAGACCGGTGCCGACGCCGTCTTCACGCAGCTCTTCTTCGACAACGCGAACTTCTTCCGCTTCCGAGACCTCATATCCCGCGAGCAACTGAGCGTCCCGGTCGTCCCCGGCATCATGCCGATCACCGAGTTCGCTCGCATCCAGCGAATCACCGCGATGTGCGGCGCAGTCATCCCGCCCTCACTGGCCTCACGCCTCGAAGTAGTCAAGGACGACAAGCTGGCTCAGTACGAGATCGGCGTCGAATTCGCCATCGCCCAATGCCGCGAACTGATCGACCAAGGCGTCCCCGGCATCCATCTGTACTGCCTCAACAAGAGCCAGGCATGTCAGAGGATTCTGGAAGCACTGGGGTTGGGATTATCCACCGGGACATGAAGGAAAGCCTGCTTTGAAAACGGAACTGATCGCTCAACTGCACGCCAGCTTTGAACAGCTCGTCCAGACGGAAACGGACTCGGGAACTGAGTTTTGGCTGGCTCGTGACCTGCAATCGTTGCTTGGATATGCGAGATGGGAGAACTTTGCGAACGTCATCGAGAAGGCCAAGATTGCTTGCCAGAACTCGGGTTACGACGCGACCGACCATTTTCTTGACATCACGAAAATGGTGAACATTGGTTCAGGCGTTCAGCGCAAAACGGATGATGTCGCCCTGACCCGCTACGCTTGCTACCTCATCGCGCAAAACGGCGATCCCACTAAGGATCAGATCGCATTTGCTCAGACTTACTTTGCCGTTCAAACTCGCAAGCAAGAGGTCATCGAACAACGACTCTCTGAAATGGAACGGTTGAATGCGCGTCGCAAACTGACGGCGACCGAGAAGGAACTCTCCGGCATCATCTATGAGCGTGTTGGCGACGATCGGAGCTTTGCTCGCATCCGGAGCATGGGTGACTCGGCACTCTTCGGCGGATTGACAACACAACAGATAAAGAGCCGTCTAGGAGCGCCCGACAGCCGCCCTCTGGCCGACTTCCTGCCAACGATCACGATCAAGGCCAAAGACTTCGCGAACGAGATCACAAACTTCAACATCAAACGTGATGACTTGCGAACCGAGCCGCAGATCGCCCACGAACACATTAAGAACAATAGTGACGTGCGCGACCTGCTAGGAAAGCGTGGCATCGTTCCCGAAAACCTTCCCGCCGCAGAGGACATCAAGAAGATTGAGCGGCGCGTGGCGTCAGAATCCAAGAAGCTCCCAAAACAGACGGACAAGCTTGAAGGCCCTCCACCTGATGTCTGTGAGTGAACGCCGACATTAGGATTCACTCGGTTTCTTCCGTCCCCTCTGCCTTTCATTCCAAACTCTTGAAGTTTTTCAGTCTCATGCCCACTCGCCCTCCCGGTTACTTTGAACAGCTTCTCTCCGAACGGATCCTCGTGCTCGACGGCGCGATGGGGACGATGATTCAGCGGTTTGAACCGACTGAGGAGACGTATCGCGGTGAGCGATTTGCGTCGCATCACATCGACCTGAAGAACGCGGGCGATGTGCTCGTGCTGACGCAGCCGCAGATCATCGCCGACATTCACAGGCAGTATCTGGCCGCCGGGGCCGACATCATCGAGACCGACTCGTTCAACGCGAACATCATCTCGATGGAAGAGTTCGGGCTGGCTGAGTACACGCGCGAGATCAACGTTGAAGCGGCAAGGCTCGCGCGCAGCGTGTGTGACGAATTCACCAAGTCGAACCCGAACAAGCCGCGTTTCGTCGCGGGGAGCATCGGCCCGACGAAGGTCATGTTGTCGTTCAACGCTGACAAGCCGGGCTATCGGCCGGTGACGTTCGATCAGATGGTCGCGTCGTACTCCGAGCAGATTAGCGGGCTGATCGAAGGGGGCGCTGACATCCTGCTCCCCGAAACGTCGTTCGACACGCTCAACATGAAGTCGTGTCTGTACGCGATTGAAAACGTCTTCGCTGAGATGGGCGTGCGGCTGCCGGTCATGATCTCGGGCACGATCTTCACGGGCGGACGAACACTGACCGGGCAGTCCGTTGAGGCGTTCTGGACATCGGTCTCACACGCCCCTTCGCTGACGATCGGCCTCAACTGTGCCCTCGGTCCGAAACAGATGCGGCAGTACGTCGAGACGCTGGCCGAGCTGGCTCCGAAGTACATCAGTTGCTACCCGAACGCGGGGATGCCCGACGGTTTCGGCGGCTTCGATTCCAACCCGAACGAGGTCGCGGCCCACCTGCGCGAGTTCGCTCAGAACGGCTGGGTCAACATCGTCGGTGGCTGCTGCGGCACGAACCCGGACTTCATCAAAGCGATCTCACAGGCGGTGGACGGTGTCGCGCCGAGACGCATCCCCAACGTCCCCGGTCTGTCGTCGTACTGCGGCAAGGAACGAGTCGATCTGCTCCCGACCTCTAACTTCATGATGATCGGCGAACGGACCAACGTCACCGGCTCGCGCAAATTTGCGCGGCTCATCAAGGACGGGAAGTACGACGAGGCATTGGCGATCGCGCGCGGGCAGGTCGAGGGCGGGGCCAACATGATCGACGTCAACATGGACGAAGGTCTGCTCGACAGCGAGAAGGAGATGACACAGTTCATCAACCTCATCTCGGACGACCCCGACGTCAACAAAGTGCCGGTGATGGTCGACAGCTCGAAGTTCAGCGTGATCGAAGCGGGACTGAAGTGCCTCGACGGCAAGGGAGTGGTCAACTCGATCAGCCTGAAAGCGGGAGAAGCGAAATTCCTCGAAGAGGCTCGCACGGTTCGACGCTACGGCGCGGCGGTCGTGGTGATGGCGTTCGATGAGCAGGGTCAGGCAACCTCGTGCGACGAAAAGGTCCGCATCTGCAAACGGGCGTACAAGCTGCTCACGGAACAAGCCGGTTTCCCGCCGGAAGACATCATCTTCGACGCCAACATCCTGACGGTTGGCACGGGGATGGAGGAGCACTCCAACTACGCGGTCGAGTTCATCGAAGCTCTGCGCCGGATCAAGGCCGAGTGTCCCGGTGCCCGCACCAGCGGCGGCGTGAGCAACGTCTCGTTCTCGTTCCGCGGCAACGATGTCGTGCGCGAGGCGATGAACGCGGCGTTTCTCTACCACGCGATTCAGGCGGGCCTCGACATGGGGATCGTCAACGCGGGGCAACTCGAAGTCTACGAGGAGATCGACAAGGAACTGCTCGTCCACATTGAGGACTGCCTGCTGAACCGCCGCCCCGATGCGACCGAGCGGCTCATCACGTTTGCAGAGAAGTTCAAAGGAGGCGGCAAGGCCGACGAGGGCGACGCGGCTGTCGAAGAATGGCGGCTCGGCACGGTCGAAGCCCGTCTGCAACACGCGCTGCTCAAGGGGATCACCGAACACATCGACGCCGACACGGAAGAGGCCCGCCTCAAGTACGGCAAGCCGCTCGACATCATTCAGGGTCCGCTGATGGACGGCATGAACGTCGTCGGCGGCCTGTTCGGCGCGGGAAAGATGTTCCTCCCGCAGGTGGTGAAGAGTGCCCGCGTCATGAAGAAGGCGGTCGCGTACCTCGAACCGTTCATGGAGGCCGAGCGAGTCGCCGCCGAACAGGCTCTCGCGCCGGGACAGGAAGCGGCGGCCGTCGATGCCACGCGCGGTCGCGGTCGAGTCGTCATCGCCACAGTCAAAGGGGACGTTCACGACATCGGCAAGAACATCGTCGGAGTCGTGCTGCGCTGCAACAGCTTCGACGTGATCGATCTCGGCGTAATGGTCTCGTGCGACAAGATCCTCGAAACGGCGAAGAAAGAGGGAGCCGACATCATCGGGTTGAGCGGCCTGATCACGCCGTCGCTGGATGAGATGACTCACGTCGCGAAGGAGATGCAGCGGCAAGGTTTTTCTGTACCGCTGCTGATCGGCGGAGCAACCACGTCGGCCAAGCACACGGCGGTGAAGATCGCCCACCACTACCAACAGCCGATCGTCCACGTGGTCGATGCGTCGCTCTCCGTCCCCGCCGTCGAAGCGCTGCTCGACCCGACGCGCAAGGCGGACTTCGTCACCAAAAACAAAGCGGGGCAGGCGCGAGACCGCTCGAACTACGAAGCGATGCAATCGAACCGAAAGCTCGTTCCGTATGCCGAAGCGTTGGAGCGGCGTTTCAAAACGGATTGGGCCAACGTCCGCATCGACTCCCCGTCGTTCCTCGGCACGCGCGTCCTGAATGATGTCCCGTTGAGTGACCTCGTCCCGTTCATCGACTGGTCCCCGTTCTTCCAAACCTGGGAGCTGCGCGGCAAGTACCCGAAAATATTTGAAGACCCCGTCGTCGGTGTCGAGGCTCGCAAAGTCTTCGACGATGCTCAAGCACTGCTCCGCCGTATCGTCGATGAGAAGCTGCTGACCGCTCGCGGCGTCTACGGCTTCTGGCCGGCGGCGAGTGTCGGCGACGACGTTCTCGTCTTCTCTCCCCCTCTCCCTCCTCTCGTGGCGGACAAGGAGACAGGGAGACAAGGAGCAGGGGAGACAAAAGGAACGTCACCGCTCACGACGTTCTCCATGCTGCGCCAGCAGTGGGAACGTCCCGGCCAGCAAGACTTCCGTTCGCTGGCCGATTACATCGCGCCCGCCGACTCAGGCCGACAGGACTACCTCGGAGCGTTCGCGGTCACGACGGGGATCGGCTGCGATGAGTTGGCCAACAAGTTCCAGAACGAACTGCACGACGACTACCTCTCGATCATGACGAAGGCTCTCGCCGACCGGCTGGCCGAGGCGTTTGCCGAATACCTGCACCGACAGGCCCGCCTCGATTGGGGCTACGGCAACGAAGAAACTCTCTCGACCGACGACCTGATCGAAGAAAAGTATCGCGGCATCCGCCCGGCCCACGGCTATCCCGCCTGCCCGGACCACACCGAAAAAACGAAGCTCTTCCAACTCCTCGATGCCACCCATCAGACGGGCATTGTCCTGACCGAGAGCTTCGCGATGCACCCCGCCGCCAGCGTCAGCGGCTTCTACTTCGCCCACCCCGAATCGAGATACTTCACCGTCGATAAACTCACCCGCGACCAAGTCGAAGACTACGCGAGGCGCAAAGAAATGCCGCTCACTGAAACCGAACGCTGGCTCTCGCCGAACCTCGGGTATGACACATGATCGCCAAGGTAGCCCTGTCGCTCCGCGACAGGTAGCGCGTCGCTGGCTCAAGCTTTCGATGACGAATCACCGTCTGCTGGGATCGGGCGTTCTTCTCTCGCTCTCGCTTCCTGTCGCGGAGCGACAGGGCTACCTTGAAGCGGCATTCCATTGATCGTCCCAACCGGGATTCCGCCATGAACCCTAACCGCAGCCGCGACATTCAGTGCTTCGATCCGAAGCAGGAATACGCCGTCTGCGAGCGTCGATTGCCGCACTGGTCGCAGGCCGGAACCGTTTCCTTCCTCACGTTTCGATTGTGGGATTCGATCCCTCAGCCGGTCCTCAATCGCTGGCTGAAGGAGCGCTGGGACTGGCTCCGCCAGCATGGGGTCGATCCTCACGCGGCCAACTGGCGCAGTGAGGTCGAACGATTGGCGATGACTGAGCAGCGAGACTTCCATGACACGGTGATGAACCGCTGGAATGACGACTTGGATGCGTGTCACGGAAGCTGCGTCCTGCGTCGCTCCGAACTGGCGAAGATCGTCTCGGACAGTCTCGATCATTTTAATGGCGACCGTTACGAGTTGACCGATTACGTGGTCATGCCTAACCACGTGCATGTCCTCGTCGCGTTCCCGGATGAGGCCGCGCTGCTGAAACAATGCACCTCGTGGAAGCACTTCACGGCGACGCGCATCAACAAGGTTCTCGGACTGTCGGGACCATTGTGGCAGCAGGATGGCTTCGATCACCTCGTCCGTTCGCCGGAGTCCTTCGACCACTTTCGACGCTACATCGCCGACAACCCTCGTCGAGCCAACCTGCCCGCCGGTGCCGCCGCCCATTACAGCAAGCCGCTTTAGGTAACCGTCTTCAGGTAGCCCTGTCGCTCCGCGACAGGTAGCGAGTCGCGGCTCAAGCCCTAAATGACGATTCCTCGCACCCCCAAGATCGGACGCTCTCCCCGCGCCCGCGCTTCCTGTCGCGGAGCGACAGGGCTACCTTGGCTCATCCCAGCAGCTCATCCCGCACGCGGCCACCGGCGGCGATGTGATGGGGGCGGCCTTGTTGATCGGGGATCGTGGTTGATTCGTCGTAGCCGAGGAGGTGGTAGGTCGTGGCCTGCATGTCCTTCGGTGAGATGGGTGTGTCGGTGACATCACCCGCGATGGAGTCGGTTTGACCGACGACTTTACCTCGCGCCGTGCCGCCTCCGGCGAAGACCGACGAGTAGGCGCGAGACCAATGATGGCGGGCACCACCGATGGGCTTCGAGTCGATCTGAGGTGTGCGGCCGTGTTCGCTGGTGCAGATGACCAGTGTCTCATCCAGCAGGCCGTGCGATTCGAGGTCCGTGATGAGGGCCGAGTAACTCTGATCGAAGACGGGCAATAGGTAGTTTTTGAGCCGGGGGAAATGGTTCGAGTGTGTGTCCCAGACGCTCGCTCCGTGAGGACCGAACGGATCCCAGAAGACCGACACGAAGCGTGCTCCCGCTTCGACGAGACGCCGCGCCGCGAGACACGACTGACCGAAGAGCGTCATCCCGTAGCGCTCGCGCAGCGCGGGCGATTCGCGGCCGACATCGAGAGCGTCGCGAATTCGGTTTGATCCGATCAGCGACAAGGCTCGCTGCTGATGAGACTCGTAGTTGTCCAGTTCGGCCGCGCGGTCGATCAACGGGCGCGAGGCATCGAACTGTTGGAGCAGGTGAACGCGGGCATCGAACCGCTGAGCAGACAACTCCTGCGGCAACTGGCATCCGGGGGACAACTGGAATCGTGATGCGGCTTCGATCCCTGCGTGCGGATCGCGCACCTGTTCGGCCTGACCGTCGGCGAGCTTCGGCACGACGACCGTTCCCTGTCCCGCGAAGTCGGTCCAAAACGGGTCGTAGCCGCTGCCGAGAAACGAACCGTAAGGACCGGCTTGATCGGGCGAACTGCCGTGCGAACAGAAGCGCCACGGCAAGCCGACGTTGCGTGGCAACGACGGCGAGCGTACGCCCGTGCGTCGTGCGTCGAGATAGTCCACGACCGAACCCATGAACGGCCAGATTTCGGGCGAGCGCGGCATCGTCTCCAACGGCACGCTGTACGTCGGCATCCCGGTCATCACGTAGGCACAGCAGTGGATCGGGTACTCGTGCGTCATCGACCGGACGACGGTCAGTCGATCTGCAATGCGCGCGATCTGCGGCAACCCTTCGCCGATCTGCAATCCGGGGACGGACGTGTCGATCGCCTGCATCTCACCTTGAATCTCAGCGGGAGCGAGCGGCTTCGGATCGAAGGTCTCGTGCTGCGGAGGCGACCCGAACAGGAAGACGAAGATGCACGACTTGGCTTTAGACGAGGCCACTCCGCGTGGTGCTTGACCACCCGTTGCGACAGACGGAGCCGCACCGAGCGGACTCGGGCCGCCGAGTTCGAGTCCCAGCGCGCCGATCCCGCCGATCTGCAACAGGTCGCGCCGGGTGACTCCATTACAGAGCCGCTTCGTACTGCCATTGAGGGTGAGCATGGGTGTTTCTCTCGCTTGAGCGTCCGCGTCGAAGTTCAAAACTAGCCCGACGCGCGAGCGAGGGCTTCACCGTCATCGAAGGTCCAGCCCTCGCTTGCGCGTCGGGCTAGTTTGTTGAGACAAAACAGGTTTTGAAATGCGTGCTACTCGGGCCACTTGCCATCGACGATTGGCTTCGCCGTCAACTGTTTCGGATCGACGACGACGTGCTTCAAGAGCTTTCGCTTCCATGTGTACGTGATGTGGACGAGGCCATCGTTCGTCTGGATGACGGCTGGGTACGAGTACTCGCCCGGATCGCTTTCGAGGACGCGAGCCGCCTGCCATTCCTTGCCGTCGGTCGAGACCGCCACGTTCAGCGGTGAGCGGCCGCGTGGCGTGTGGTTGTAGACGATCAGATGCCGTCCGTCAGCGAGTGTCACAGCGTCGGTTCCCGCGTTCGGATTGGGAAGCGATGTCAGCGTGAGCGGTCCCCACGTTTGACCGCCATCGGTGGACGAGACCTCGAAAACGTGCTTCTGTTGCGTTCGTCCGACCGCTTGTAAACGACCGTCCTGGTGGACGAGGAAGCTCGGCTGGATGGCTCCGATTTGTTTGCCATCGTTGATGGGCGCGGAGGCCGTCCAAGTCTGACCGAGGTCTGTTGAACGCTCAAAGTGAACTCGCCAGCCCGCGTGTTCGGAACTGGTGCCGCTCAGGATGTCTCCGTTCGAAAGCTGGATCGGCTTGTTCTTGATCGGCCCGAGAATTCCATCCGGCAACCGACGCGGCTTCGACCACGTGCGGCCCGCGTCGTCGGACGTGATCAGCATCCCCCACCATGTGTCGGGGCTGGGGCCGACTTTATAAAAGAGCATCAGCGGGAGGGGCTTCTCGGCCCGCTTGCCACCGGCCATGTGAGTCGGCTGAAACAAGATCGGGTTCCAGCAGGGATACCGCTTCTCGGGGGACTCGACTCCATTCGCGAGCTCGACGGGAACAGACCACTTCCCATCGACATGCCGCGCGAACCAGATGCCGACATCGGGATGCTTCTCGTACGTTCCGCCGAACCACGCCGCGACGAGTCCGTCCTTCGACTCAACGACGGTCGAAGCGTGACATGACGGCGTGGGAGCGGCTTCAGTGCTGTAAATGAACTCGGCCGATTGGACGGCCTTCGTTGGGTGGGACAAGCTCGCTTCGAGCGCCGGCCCACCGTCTTTGGGCTTCGAATTCGATCGGGGATCCTGTTGTGGTGGGCCGTCGTGGCGAAGCGCCACTTGTCCCCCCCTACGGTTCTGTTGTTCCGTCCCTTGCCCCTCAGCCCTCGTCCCTTGCCGTGCATTCCTCAAGTAATAGAACCGCCCGTCTTCGGCCCCGACGAGCAAATCGGGCACCGCATCGTTGTTCCAATCGACGGTTGTTGGGCTGGTGTCATGTCCCTCGATCTTGCGAGCGTCGAGCGGGCCCATGTCCTGCATCACCCACGCGCCGTCGCGCGTCTCGACCTGACGCAGCCAGTTCGCATTGATGCCGTTGAGCAGCACATCGAGCTTCCCATCGCCATCCCAATCGACAACGCACAGCTTCCGCCGCCCGCTGCCACCCGCCCGCTTCGAGTTCAGTTGGAGAGGCTTCCCCGATACATCGACGAACGCGCGGCGAGGGGGAAGAAGTGCCGAGTGACGAGTGCTGAGTGACGAGATGGTTTCCGAAACGAGAGGTTCGTTCCGCCGTCCGCCATCCGACTTCCCTCTTTCGAAGAACGCCAGATAACCCTCGTGGTCGAGCATCACCAGATCGCACAGCCCGTCTTGGTTGAAGTCCACCGCGACGGGAGTCGTTCGCCATTGAGTCACCAACTCGTTGCCGGTCGGTTCCCACCAAGTCCACTCGGGCTTGGGGGCCTTTCCATTCGGCCAAGCGACTTCGATCGGCTGAGCCGCCGCCAACTCCGGTTCAGTGCGTGTGCCGACGTTGCGGTACCAATGGACCTTCCCCCAGATCGAGTTCACGATCAGATCGGGCAGACCGTCGTGGTCCCAATCGGCGACGGTCTGAGTCGTGTAGCCCCACTTCGCTTCGGCCGGGCCTTGGATCGAGCCGTTCGGTCCCGCCATGATGCGGATCGTTTCTCGTGCCGCTTCGAGTGTTTTAGGAGCCGCCCAGCGAGGCCGCTCGACGCCGGGACCGCTCAGGTTTTCGAGGAACGCGATGTAGCCGGCCGTGTTGCCCGCGATGATGTCCGTGTCGCCATCACCATCCCAATCGAAGCCGCACGTCGTTGCGAGTGCCCCGAACTTCACATCGTCCGCTTCCTGCTGGAAGTACTTCGGAGCCAGGAACTGCGGCACGCCATCGACACACGGACCATAGTTCTCAACCAGCGCGACGCGACCGTCTTCATCGCCGACGATCAGATCGAGGTCTCCATCGCGATCCCAATCGAACGCGACGGGAACGATCATTTCGAGGTCCATCGTCAGCGGCTGGCCCTCGCGCAGGAGTCGCTTCCCCGCCGCATAGCTCGGCTCGGTCCGCGTGCCGACGTTCTGGAAGTAGGTGAAACCATCGAGGAACTCGCCACAAAGCAGGTCGAGGTCGCCATCGCCATC
>CAMAYU010000118.1 GCA_945862235.1 Schlesneria paludicola DSM 18645 | reverse complement strand
TTGGGGTCAGGTACCCCTGATTTGCGACTCTTGGAACTCACTCAGCTCAAGGACTACAGCGGTGCTTCGGACTCATACTTGCGGTGAATTGCGGCTCGGATCGGTCGGACAAACGGTCACCCTCTGCGGCTGGGTCAACACCTATCGCGACTTTGGCGGATTGGTCTTCATCGACCTGCGTGATCGCTACGGACTGATACAGGTCGTGTTCAATCCCTCGAAGGCCGAGATGCACGAGGTCGCTCGCACGCTGCGGAATGAGGACGTGATTCGAGTCACCGGCCAAGTCGTGGCTCGCCCCGCTGACATGCAGAACGCCAAGTTGGCGACCGGCGAAATCGACGTGCAGGCGGGGGAACTCGAAGTCCTCAACAAGAGCAAAACGCCGCCGTTCTTCCCGACGCAGACGGACCTCCCCAACGAAGAGCTACGTCTGAAGTACCGCTTCGTCGATCTCCGTCGCCCCGAAGTGCAGCAGGCTTTGATCCTGAGGCACAAGATGTCGAAGGCGACGCGCGATTACTTCGATGAGAACAACTTCCTCGAAATCGAAACGCCGATGCTTGGCCGCAGCACGCCGGAAGGGGCGCGAGACTACCTCGTCCCGAGCCGCGTTCATGAGGGCTGCTTCTACGCGCTGCCGCAGTCCCCGCAAATCTACAAGCAGATTCTCATGGTGGCCGGGTACGACCGGTACTTTCAGTTGGCGAAGTGCTTCCGGGATGAAGACCTGCGCGCCGACCGGCAACCCGAGTTCACTCAGATCGACGTTGAGATGGCCTTCGTCCAGCAAGAAGACATTCTCAGCACAATCGATGGCCTGATGAAGCGGCTCGTGAAGGATTTGCGCGGGGCCGAACTTCAGACTCCGCTCCCAAGGCTCACGCACCGCGAGGTGATGGAGCGCTTCGGCAGTGACAAGCCCGACCTGCGGTTCGATCTGGAACTGAAGTGTCTCGGCGACATCGCCGCCGCCTGCGACTTTGGCGTCTTCAAGTCCACCATCGAAAGTGGCGGTCGCGTGCGAGGGATCCGCGTCCCGCAAGCCGCCGAAAAATACAGCCGCAAGGTGATTGATGAGCTAACCGAATTCGTGAAGCAGTACGGCGCGAAGGGTCTCGCCTTCTTCCGCGTGAAGGACGGGGAACTCGATTCGCCGATCGCCAAGTTCTTCAATGCCGATCACCAGAAAGCGATCATCACACGGATGGCCGCTCAACCGGGCGATCTCATCTTCTGCGTCGCCGACACGTTCAAGGTAAGCTGTGCCGCACTGTCCGCTTTGCGAAACAGACTCGCTCGCGAACTGAACCTCTTCGATCCGCAAGAACTGAAGATCGCGTGGGTCTGTGACTTCCCGATGTTCCAATGGAACGATGAAGAGAAGCGCTGGGACGCCGAGCATCATCCGTTCTGCCAGCCGGTCGATGAAGATATTCCATTACTCGACACCGATCCCGGGCAAGTCCGTGCCCAATCCTACGACCTCGTCTGCAACGGCTACGAAGCGGCGAGCGGCAGCGTCCGTATCCACGACTCTGCTGTCCAACAAAAAATCTTCAACCTGCTCGGCATCACCAACGAAGAGGCCGAACTCCGCTTCGGCTTCCTCCTTGAAGCCCTCCGCTACGGAGCACCTCCCCACGCGGGAGTCGCCCTCGGCCTCGACCGCTGGGTGATGATGTTCCTCGCCTCCGACAACATCCGCGACGTGATCGCGTTCCCCAAAACCCAAAAGGCGAGCGACATGCTGACAGGCGCGCCCGCCCCCGTCGATCTGCGGCAACTCCGCGACCTGCACATCAAGGTCGATGTGCCAAAGTGATTTTGGCGCGGGTCTGATGCGGTCGGTAGAGTCACGCGGTGAACAGCCTGTTGAAGAACCCGTAGCACAGGCGGCTCGCCTGTGATTTTTAACTAGAAACGTAGAGCAGGCGAGCCGCCTGCTCTACGTTTTTCAACAGGCTGCTCAACGAAGTGGCCGACGACTTGCGAGCAATTCCAACGGCTTGCTTCTCTTGGAGACCTGATGCGAATTCCACTGACGCTTCCCGAACTGGGTGTTCACGGCGAAGCGGTTCGAGTCAGCGGTTGGCTGGTCGATCGCGGTGAGTTTGTGATTGCGGGCGACCGTGTGGTGGAAGTGCTGCTGGCGGGAGTCACCTTCGATGTGGAAGCGGCTCGATCCGGGATGCTGGTTGAAATTACGAAACCGGCGGATGCGGTTGTCTCGCGTGGAGAGACCTTGTGTTGGCTAGACCTCGCAGACGAAACGGCCGGTTCCATCAAAGATAAGTCCGAGGGCTGACGCCACCTCGGCGGAGACGCAGCGGACCTCAGTTGCAATTGCCGCTCGGTTGGTCGAGAGTCTCGCGACGTGTCGAACGGTCGTTGAGAGCCTCAACACCGCCTCACTTTCCCACCCTCGAATGCATTGTTAGGAAACGCCACTGTGGAGTTGAAAGAGTTCATTCGCAATGTCCCCGACTTCCCGAAGCCCGGCATTCTGTTTCGGGACATCACGCCGCTTCTGTCCGCTCCGCTCGCGTTTGGTCATGCCATTCGTCTGTTCGCCGATCACTTTCGGGATGCCAAGCCGACGGCAATTCTGGCGGCGGAATCTCGCGGGTTTATCTTCGGTGCGCCGCTTGCGCTAGAGTTGGGAGCGGCCTTCATTCCGGTACGCAAGCCGGGCAAACTGCCGCATGAGACGCATCGTTTCGAGTACGACCTCGAATACGGCAGCGATGCGTTGGAGATGCACGTCGATGCGATCCATGCGGGGAGCCGAGTCCTGTTGATCGACGACCTGCTCGCCACGGGAGGAACCATCGAGGCGTGTGTGAAGTTGGTCGAGCGGTGCCAGGCGACGATCGTCGGCTGCGGATTTCTCGTCGAACTGACGTTTCTCGGAGGCCGCAAGCGACTCGCCAACTACGACGTGTGCAGCTTGATTCAGTACCACGACGAAACGTGAAGCTCGAACAAGCGAAGTGTGCGGCGAGGTCTCGAGTTGAGGACACCAGATCGCATGGAAAGTCGTGAGCAGGCTGTGAGCGTGGCTTGTTCCAAGCGACTCGCGGCAGTTCGCGCTGTCACGATCCGACTGCTGTTCGCTACGACTCGCGGCGTGGCTCTGCTGCTGGGAGCCTGCACGCTGTTGAACCTGCTCAGTGAGCTGAGACATCCGGGCTTCGACGCGAACTTGTGGTGGATCGACCTGCGTTTTGCGAACGCAGCGATTGGTCGAGTTCTCTTGGGAACGACGGGATTGGGCTTGGTGATGTTCGCCGTGCGACCGACCTGTACGCCGTGGTGTATCTGGGGACTGCGTGCGGCGCTCGGGCTGTTGATGATCGTGGCCACCCGGAATGCGTGGACGTTCTGGCGACTGGTTGCCGACGGCGAGATCCGCTCGGGATTTCCGCTCCCGTTGTCCGGCGCGATGCTGCTGGTTCTTGTCTGCCTCTTCTGGGGAGTCGGGCAGAGTGCGTTGTCACGCGCGTCGCGCGGACTCGATCACGGTGCGGTCCTGCTTGCGGTGGTGGCCTCCGCCGTGCTGTTTCCACTGGCTCAGATGTACTGCTTCGGTCGCACCGATTATCGGCGACCGGCCGACGTGATCGTCGTCTTCGGGTGCTTGGTTCACGCCGACGGAACACCCTCAATGGCGCTGGCTGATCGCGTCCGGACGGGCGTTGAGTTGCATCGGGCCGGTCTGGCGAAGCGGCTCTTGTTCTCGGGAGGACCGGGGGCAGGAGCAACTCACGAGACCGATGCCATGCGTGCGCTGGCGATACAGCTCGGCGTCCCTTCGTCGGACATCGAAGTCGATCTGGAAGGACTCAATACCCAGCAGACTGTGAGCAATGCTGTTCGTCGTGATTGGAGTGGCCACCCACCGCGCGTCTTAGCGGTAAGTCATTTCTATCACCTGCCTCGCATCAAGCTCTGCTTCCGTAGAGCTGGCTGGGACGTAATGACCGTCCCGGCGGATGAGTCGCGCGGCCTGGTGCATTTGCCGCACTATTTGCTGCGAGAAGTTGTCGCCTTGTGGTGCTACTACCTTTGCACGGTGTGATCAGGCGAGCAGCACAAGTTGTCATAGCGGAAATGGAAGCCTGACGCGCAAGCGAAGCTGGGGATGTCGAGCATCCTTCGCTTGCGCATCAGGCTTCCAGGGGGACGCTATTTCCTGCCGCTCGCCTGATTTTGGGTTCTGCCTCCGGGCTCGATTCGCGATGGAAATCGCCACTCAGCATCGCACTCTTCGCAATCGCCTCATAACCGAAAAGGCCCCCATCTTTTTGCTGGACAGGGGTTGTCGCCAGTCTTACCATCCCCCCCCAAGTAGCGCATTCGGCTTTTTCGCTACACTTTTCGATCAGTGAAGGGCCAAATTTCCCTTGGGGGGTCCAAGGGAAGGTAAGTCGTGTCGCGAGGGGGGGATGTTGTATGGCAAATCGTTGGGGACTGTTTTTGATGGCGTTGTCCGTGCTGGGGACAGCGTCGGTTTCTGAGGCTGGACATGGTCGCCGTTCGCGCTGCTGTCAGCCGGTCGCGGCGTGTTGTGCGCCTGCTCCGAGCTGTTCGGCAATGCCGGGCGCATGCGCTCCAGCCGCCGCGCCAGCGTGCGGTCCTGCCATGGTCGAACAGACCGTGATGGAGCCGGTGATGGTCACCGAAACTCGCAAGGTTCAAGTGACCGAGTACAAGCAAGAGCAACGGGAACGCAAGTACACGGTCAGCCGTCAGGTGCCGCGTACCGAAACCCGTACTCGCACGGTGGCGTACAGCGAGAACGAAGCTCGTACTCGTGAAGAGAAGTACGTCGTTCACAACCAAGTCACCGAGATGGTCGATCAGGCCTACACGGTGAACGTGCCTTACACCGAATCGCGCAAGGCCACTCGCACGATTCACACCCCGGTCACGCGCAACGTCGAATCGACCTACATGGTCAACGTGCCGTACACCGAGACCCGCAAGGCGACTCGCACGATCCACACACCGGTCACCCGGAATGTGGAGCAGTCCTACACGGTCCATGTGCCGTACACCGAGACCCGCAAGGCGACTCGCACCGTGATGACTCCGGTCACACGCAATGTCGAGCAGTCCTACATGGTCAACGTGCCGTACACCGAGACCCGCAAGGCGATGCGAACGATCCACACTCCGGTCACCCGGAACTTGGAGCAGACCTACACGGTCAACGTTCCTTACACCGAGGCCCGCAACGGCACTCGCATGGTTTGGGAATGCGTCCCCGTCGTGCAGACCCGCACGGTCTGTGAAGACCACGGCCATTGGGAACAGCGAGCTGTTCCCGTCTCGAACGGTTGCCAGTCGTGCGGCGTTGTCGCCCACTGCTGCCAGCCACGCCGTCACCACGCTTGTGGTGGCTGCAATGCCTGCGGCAACGGCTGCGGGAATGGTTGCGGACAAGCTGCTGTCGCCGCTCCTTGCGGTGGTTGCACCGCGATGCAGAACGTTTGGGTTCCCAGCGTTGTGCAGAAGCAAGTTCAGTACACGGTCAACGTTCAGCAGGCCAAGCAGGTTCCATACACCTACAACGTCACGCTCTGCCGTCCGGAAACTCGGACTCGCACCGTGCAGGTCTGTGAGACCGTCGCTTCTCAGCAAGCATACGACTACCAAGTCCAACTCTGCCGTCAGGAAGCTCGCTCACGCACCGTCCAAGTCTGTGAGATGGTTGCTTCTCAGCAAGAGTACGAATACCAGGTTCAGCTCTGCCGCCAAGAAGCTCGTACTCGTACCATCCAAGTCTGCGAGATGGTTGCTTCTCAGCAAGAGTACGAATACCAGGTTGCACTCTGCCGCCAGGAAGCTCGCACCCGCACGACTCAGGTCTGCGAAATGGTTGCTTCTCAGCAAGAGTACGAATACCAGGTCCAACTCTGCCGTCAGGAAAACCGCACTCGCCAAGTGGCGGTCTGCAAGATTGTTCCTGAAGAGAAGTCTCGGGTCGTGAACTTCACCGTTTGCGTTCCCAAGTCTCGTGAAGAGCAGTACCAGGTCACCGTCTGCGACACCGTGAACGAAGACAAGACCGAGACCTACACGGTCTGCGTTCCCGTCTGTGTCGAGAAGGAAGTCCAAGTCCAAGTTTGCAAAATGGTCGCTAAGAAGATCATGGTTCCAGCCTGTGGTGGCTGCGCACCAGCCGCTCCCTGCTGCCGCTGAACTTGATCGGTCACGATTAGGTAAAGCCCAGTAGAGACGAATCCGAGACGCCTCGTGTCGCAAGACACGAGGCGTTTTTCGTTGCCTGTGACGAAGAGGGTAATGTTCATCTCGCGGTGTTTCACTGCGGCAATCTCCGCTCTCGCCCGGTGGCCAAGTTCTTCAGCCCCGTCTAGGATGCGTCGCGGGTGACGATGGCGAGATTCGCGGTCGTCCTTTCTCATCTGAACACGGCTTACCTTTTTTCGCAGATTCTTTTTTCATGACCACGCCAGACACGCTGAACACCATCGAACAGAAGGTTCTCGCCGGAGAACGCATCTCTTTTGACGAGGGTCTGTACCTCGACGAACACGCTGATGTGCTAGCTCTTGGACGCATGGCCAACGTCGTGCGCGAACGGAAAAACGGGAACTTCGCTTACTACAACACGAACATTCACCTGAACCCGACCAACGTCTGCGTCTATCGCTGTAAGTTCTGCGCGTTTCGTTCGGACCTCAAAGATGAGAAAGCGTATGTCTTCTCGGACGACATGGCGCGCGAGCGAATTCTCGAAGCGAGGTCTCAGGGGGCGACCGAAATCCACGTCGTCGGCGGGCTGCATCATCAGAAGAAGTTCGACTGGTACGTGAACCTCATTCGCGTCCTGCACGAGACCTGTCCCGAGATACACATCAAGGCGTGGACGGCGGTCGAGATCAACTGGTTCAGCTTCATCACCAAGCAATCGACCGAGTGGGTTCTCCAGCAGATGGTCGATGCGGGACTCGGCAGCCTCCCCGGTGGCGGTGCCGAAATCTTCCATCCCGATGTCCGCGACCAAATCTGCGAACACAAGGCGGACGGCACGAACTGGATCACCTGCCATCGCACCGCTCACCAACTCGGCCTGCGGTCCAACGCGACGATGCTCTACGGGCACGTCGAACAGGCTCATCACCGCATCGACCATCTGTGCAAGCTGAGAGACTTGCAGGACGAGACCGGCGGTTTCCAGACCTTCATCCCGCTGGCGTTCCATCCCGAGAACACCGGCCTCGATCACATCATCAAGCCGACCGGCACGATGGACCTGCGGATGATCGCTCTCTCGCGGATCATGCTCGACAACTTCGACCACATCAAAGCGTACTGGATCATGCTGGGTGAGCAGATCGCGCAAGTCGCTCTCGGGTTCGGAGCCGACGATCTCGATGGGACCGTGGTCCACGAGATCATCTACCACGACGCCGGTGCCAAGACTCCCGAGGGCCTGACGGTCTCGAAGCTCAATCAACTCATCACCGAAGCGGGCCGCATCCCCGTCGAACGCGACACCCTCTACCGCCGAGTCCACCGAGATGGCGCGCAGTGGTCGGTTGGCGATTCGGTCATGGCGGGATAGTCCTCGCAAGGTCAGTGACGAGACCTCCGAGCGGTGTGGCTTAAGCCCACCGGTTCTTGGGCGTTAGCCCCGCAGTTGAAGAACCGGTGGGCCTACACCGCACCGCTCGGAAAGGTCTCACTCGGTACTCTGTGCCGCATCGGTGATGAAAGCGATGTCGAAGCCACCGTACTTCAAAGTGAACCACCCCATGACCGAAGCCGCTCCCATCCGAGTCCAGTCGCTCGACCACGTCACCATCGTTGTGAAAGACCTCGCTGCGACGAGGCGGTTCTACGTCGAGGCGCTCGGCATGGACGAAGTGGCTCGGCCGAACTTCAGCTTCGCCGGACAGTGGTTTCAGGCGGGAGCGACCTTGATCCACACGATCCTCGAGTTTGAAGGCTCGGGACCAGCGGGCCTCGGCGGGGGAGCCAACACGCGCGGGCACCACTTTGCGTTCTTGGTCGAGGACGCGCATGAAGCGGCTCGCCGGATCGAGGCTCTCGGCATCCCCTTCGTCTCGCCCCCGAAGCAGCGTCCCGACGGTGCCGTCCAACTCTTCCTGCACGATCCCGATGGACACCTCGTCGAACTGTGCTCGGTCGCGAACGCCCCGTGAGTTTGAAATCAGATCCGCTGCCATCGCGGTGTCCTCAACCAGGTAGGTGCCTGATAAGGCGACCGGCAAGACTTGTCTGCCCCACACCAACCCGAAGTGTGAACGAGGGCGAAGTCGATCGACGTCCTCGTTCACACTTCGGGTTGGTGTCTACGGGTACGGCGGGGCGGCACGACCCATGTGAGCCGTGAATTCGTGTGGCACGCCCTGAGTCTTCAAAGGGCGTGGGCTTTGCCAGTGGAGGCACTCTTCCACGCCCTTCGCGAAGCCTCAGGGCGTGCCACTCAGGGTGCCGTCGGGGCCGAGAATGAGCCGTGGGAAGCGTGCGATTCCTCTCCCTCGGAACAGGAGTCATCCCCGCGTACCAGCGTGCGCTCGACCACTCCCAATCTGTGGGCCGCTCCACAAAAACTCGCCTCACGGGATTCGCGTGGATGTCGTCGATCATGGGGGACCCTCAACGTCCAAGGGAGCCAGATCACTGGCGATGGAGTCCGGCGTCTTACTATCGCTCTCCCCGGTTGCCGCATCTTCGGCAGCGGATGGCCGGGGTTTCGCCGGTTTTGGCACATGGAATGTGCCTGCTACTTTTCAATGTGAGCGGCACGGCGCTCGTCGCTGGTTCTGTGTTTGGAAACACAACTCCATTCACCGGCGGCTAGGGCCGTGCCGCTCATAGAAGCACATTGTCAAACCGGGAAGTTATTTCGAGCCAGTTCTGATGTCGGACTTGGGCTGATTGAGACCACGCGGCAAGCGGAGTAGACTCCCCGCCCGGTTCATCCTGCCGTTCTCAAATTGCTTACAGGCCGAGCCGGTTAGAACGCTCATCGCTCACTTGTTTCGGAGCACATCATGTCGAAGTCTGGTCGTGTTGCGTGTGTGGTTTTGGCGGCGTTGTTTGCCGTGTTGTTCTCGAATGTGCCGCAAGTGGTCGCTCAGACCGATGAGCAAATCGACGCCGCGCGGCTCAAGGCGCTCGCGTACATTCGCAAGCAGCAGGAGACGGACGGGCGGTGGATCTACACCGGTCACGAGACCGGGATCACGGCGCTTTGCACGCTGGCTCTGATCGAGAACGGCGCAGCGGTCTACGACCCGGTCGTCGAAAAGGGCTATCGCTACGTCAAGAAGAACGCTCCCGCTCGAACGGAAACGTATGACATCGCGCTGAGCATCCTGATGCTGGCGCGAGTCGGCGATCGTCAGGATCGACCGCTCGTCCGGACACTCGGAGCGAAACTGTTGGCGGGACAGACGACGACCGGCGGTTGGGGCTACACCTGTCCCGACGTGGAGTCCTCGATCCTGCAAGACGTGAAGAAGATCAAGCGGAAAGAAGGGGCGGGCTGCAACAGCAATACTCAGTTCGGCGTCCTCGGGTTGTGGGTGGCATCGCGACCGGGGTACGGAGTCCCCATTGACGACGCGATGAAGGAAGTCGGCAGTCGCTTCGTGGGATGGCAAGGCGAAGACGGCGGTTGGCCTTACACAAAAGAAGAAGGCAAGACGGCCGTCTCGGGGCCGGCGATGTCGTGTGCAGGACTGTTCTGTTTGACCGTGGCTCGCGCCGCGAAGATTCGCCAAGAGCAACGCGACAACAAAACGGCGGTGCGCGGTGGCGAGAAAGCGTCCTTGCTGTCCGATCCGGTCTACGCCAAGGGGCTGAAGAAAGTGTCGGAATTCGCGGGGACGATGAATCCCGGTTCCGCGCGGTACTTCGTGTGGACGGTCGAGCGTGTCGGGGTGCTGCTGGGCGTTGAGAAGTTTGAAGGAGGAATCGACTGGTTCAAGCAAGGTGCGGACTCGCTCATCAAGTCGCAAAAGGAAGATGGTTCGTGGCCGAGTGACAAGGCCGAAAACAGTCTTGCCGACGCCTGCTTCTCGTCGTTGTTCCTCCGCAAGGCGAACCTTGGTAGCGACATCTCGCGCCTGTTGCAGGGACAGCCAGAAAAGGCGTTTGCCATCGTCAATCGCCCCGATGTGGAACGAGGTGACTCACTGCAAGACGTACTCAAGGTGGCTCAGCCCGGAGATGTCATTCGCGTCGAAGGGAACGGACCGTTCAAGCTCAGTCATGATGTGCTCGACAAAGACATCACGATTCAAGCGGGGTTCGGGTACGACCCGGTCTTCGAGTTTCAAGTCGGCATGTCACCTGAAGGACTGCGTTACCGGCCCGAGCGAGACAAAGCTTCGCACACGATGCTCAACGTCACGGCCGGAACGGTCACGTTGGAGGGGCTTCGATTGCAGATGGACGCTCCCGTCACCACGGGGGCGATCGCGTGGAAGTGCGTGCATGTTTCGGGCGGCACGTTGCGGATGCTGAACTGCGCGGTGTCGGAAGGAAACCGCAAAGGGATGACGCCGGTCACGCTCTCGGGTGAGGGGCAGGCGGTGATTCGCAACAGCCTCTTCGTCGGTGGCCGCACCGCCATCGAGATCGTGGCGAACGGCAAACAGGACGTGACGCTCGACAACTGCATCCTGTACTCGAATCTGTGCGTCTCGATCATCAACGATCCGCTGAAGAAGCAGCCTGCAAACATCGACCTGCATACGTATCAAACCGTCTTTCAAGGGACCGAAGCGTTCTCCTGCCCCAATCTGGCTGGTGAATTGCGGATCGACAGCATCCAGTCCGCGTACAAGTGCGACTCGCTCGGCTTGTCGCTCTTGGCGACGGCGGGGAGCAACAAGGACCGCGCGTGGAAGGGAGCCAACAACTGCTACAACGTTTCCAGTTGGATTGGTTCAGCGGGGAAGAAGAACTTGACGGTGACGGATGTCAAAACGTTCGGCAAGTTTTGGGGTGACACCGACAAGGATGGCTCCAAACTGTTGATGGCGTTCGTGTCGGCTCGCAAGAACGGAGCCTTCTCACACGGCATGAATCCGCAGGACTGGGACATCTCCGAAAAGTCCGAGTTGGCCCTGGAGCTCAAGCGACCGGGGATTCAACCGGGGGTTGTCGGTACGGGAGATGGTTTCAGTCGCTACCGCGAAGACTTCAACTACGGCCTGTGGAAACGTGGCATCAACGCTTCGCCGCTGCTGACTCAAACGGCAGCCAATTGATTGAAGTGCTGCTTGCACCTCTGGGCTTCGTTTAGGCGCAATGCCGTTCGGTTAGTCTGAAGACTTGAAGGCACAATCAATGAAGACGGAGCCGCGAATTGGCATGGCACGCCCTGAGTTTTCCAAGGGCGGGGGGCTGAGTTCCACGCCGGTGTGTGCCTCCCGCTTCATAATTTTGTGACACATCATTCTGGCTGAGATGCCTGAGAGAAGGGCGTCTCGGGCAAAATGATGTGTCACAAAAGGATGAAAGTCAGGGCGCGGCACTCAGAAACAGCTTGCTCGACAAGCATTGACGACTAACCGAACGGTATTGCGTTTGGATTTCGGCTAGACCTGCAAAAACCTCCTCAACGGAAACGATCTCAGTGGACTCGGCGAACATCGAACAGGCGGCGGTCCCCGCAACGGAGCGAACGAGCATCGTTCTCCCGCCTCTTCAAATCTTGTGTGAGGACGGGCCGATCATCGCCGTCAACAAGCCGGCTGGACTGCTGACACAGGGTGTGCCGGAAGGTCAGCCGACGCTCGAAAGCCAGGTGAAGCAGTACCTGCGCGATCGGCTCGCCAAACCGGGCAATGTCTATTTGGGAGTCCCGCATCGACTCGACCGGCCCGCGTCGGGAGTCGTCGTCTTCGCGAAGAACTCGAAGGCCGCCGCGCGACTGGCCGAGCAATTCCGCGAGCGTACGATCAGCAAGACGTACCTCGTGGTGACGGAGCAAGTCCCCTCGCCACGCCAGGGCCGACTGACCGACTGGTTGCTCAAGGACGGTGAAGCCGCCCATGCGACGGTCGTTGCACCGGGTACGGCCGGTGCGAAAGAGGCGGTTCTCGACTACGAAGTCCTCGCGGTGAAGCACGGTCGCGCTTTGATCGAGATCGACTTGCTGACCGGTCGGATGCACCAGATTCGCGTGCAACTCGCTTCGCGCGGTTGGCACGTCGTCGGAGATCAGCAATACGGCGCGACGCTCACCGCTGACGAGGCTGCGGTCTACGACCGGCACTCGTCCCCGATCGCTCTCCACGCCCTGAGGCTCGGTCTGTACCACCCGGTTCGGTATGAGCCACTCTGGATCGAAGCTCCACTTCCGGCACACTGGGCAAACTACGGATTCGGCTCGTAACGCCCGACGCAAACACAGCCCGAATGAGTCGCGGGCGTTGTGGATTCGCGTGTATAGTTCGGCCCATGTCCTCGCGAACACATTCATCATCGAAGCCTGCGGGCGAATCGTTGCGACTGCTGATGGAGCAGAGCATCGACCATTTGGCCGATCTGGCACGCAGTCACATCGAGCCGGGTCGCTTCTTTGGCGAGGTCCTCGGTCGTGCGATCCAACCCGGCGGGGCGAGTCGCGCGATTCTGTGGCGGCAGTCGTTGGAGGGGGCTTGGCAACCGGCGGGCGAAGTTCCCGCGAACAACAAGCTCGACGCGGCGTCGATCGAGTTGCGGCAAGAGTTGTTGGTCGAGGTCTCGTCCGACGAGCAACCGCGCATCGTGAGTGCGATCCCCGGCTCAAGCGGCTCGAATGGCGCGAGTCAGGCCGACGCGAACGGCTCCGCTCGAGAAGGTTCGCACGTTCTCAGCCCAATCCGGCACGCTGGGCAAGCGGTCGGCATACTCGAGACCCAGCATCCGTTGGACGCGGCAGGGCAATTGCCGCCGGACACGTTTCAATTCTTCGCAGCCCTGTGCGAGATCACCGCCGACTTTTTGTCGCAGCACGAACTGCAACAGCTTCGCCGCGCGCGAGGCGTCTGGCAGCAGTGGGACCAGTTCTCACAACGACTCTGGCAGTCGCTCGATCTGCCGTCGGTGTGCGCGGCGATTGCCAACGATGGACGAGTGTTGGCCGGGTGTGATCGCGTCAGCGTGCTGATCCGGCGCGGGCGGGCGTTCACATTAAAATCGGTCAGTGGCATCGAACGAGTCGAACCGCGCTCGACCGCAACACGCTCGCTCGAATCCTTGGCGAGGCTTGCCGCCCGCGAAGGCCGTTCTGTCTGGCGCGACTTGCACGAGCCTTGCAATACGAACGAAGCGAAGCCGCGCGACGTGAGCGATGCGCGGCTCGAAGATCTGTTGCAGCGGCATGTCCGCGATTCGGGGGCGACCGGGATCGGCATCGTTCCCGTGTTGGCGAAGCGCGATGAGCATGATCGTTCACCCGCGTCGGCCGTGTTGCTGTTCGAGCAATTCCAGACGTTGACCGATCTGGCGGGCTGGCAGGCTCAAGGTGAGTTGCTGGCCGCGCGGTCGGGTCTCACGCTACGAGCGGCCATCGAACGGCACGACATCCCGTGGCTCGGTGTCTGGCAGCGCGTGCAGCGTCTGCCGCAGATGCTGTTGCGACCGGTGACGTTGCTGGTCGTGATGTTGCTCGCGGGGATCGTCGCCGCGCTGGGACTGATTCCCGCCGAGTTCACCGTCACCGGTCCCGCTGAGTTGTGGCCCGCGCAACGTCGCGAGGTGTTTGCCAGCACGTCGGGAATCATCGAACAAATCCTGGTGGCTCACGGCGACGACGTGCAGTTGGATCAGCCGTTGATCGTGCTGCGCGATCCCGAACTGGAGACCGACACGCCGCGCATCATCGGTGAGATCGCGACTGTCAACGAGCGACTCAAGGGAGTTCAAACGGCGCGTCTGACCGGAGGCAACACGCCCGATGCGGTCTCGCGCGCGAGGCAACTCACAGCGGACGAAGAGGAATTGAAAGAGCGACTGCGAACGCTGGGGCTGCAACGGAAGCTGATCGAAGAACGGCGTCTCGGACTGACGTTGCGCAGCCCGATCGCGGGGAAAGTTCTCACGTGGGATGTCTCACAACATTTGATGGCCCGTCCGGTGGAACGCGGTCAGGCGCTGCTCACCATCGGGGACACCGCCGGGCCGTGGGTCGTCGAGGTGCGTGTGGCAGACAAGAACGTCGGGCATCTGCTACGAGCGAGGCAGGGGCGAGCTACGGAGCTGGATGTCGATTTCTTGCTGCCGTCGGAGCCAGGCCAAACGTATCGCGGACAGGTGCGCGATGTGTCACTCAGTTCGGAAGCGGACGACGCGGCACAGGCTCACGTGCGCGTCGTCGTCGGTTTCGATCGAACTCAAATGGAACAACCGCGACCGGGAGCGACGGCAATCCCCCGCATCCGCTGCGGCGTGCAGCCGCTCGGATATGTGTGGCTGCACGACCTGATCGACGCGATTCGGACGAGGCTGTTGTTTTGAGTGAGACACTAACCCGAAGCGTGAGCGGGGAGTTTGGGGGTTGGGCCGTGAGTGACTTGGCCTCGTCCACGCTCACGCTTCGGGTTGGTGTTGAATGTGACCGTCAGAAGTAGAACGACGAACCATTACGTAGAGGCCGAAGTGATGACTCATGTGACTGCTTGCTTGCTGGCGTTGCTGGTGGCTGGGGCCGATCCTGCGGGAGAGCTGCGGGTCGAGTCGGCGTTGCTGACGTTGATTGAGCACGCGGATGTTTCGGCCAGTGAGGCCGGGTTGCTCAATCAGCTTGTCATCAAAGAAGGCGAGACGGCTGTGGAAGGAAAACCGCTCGCCAAGATTGATGATCGCGAGGCGAAGCTGATTCACGCGCGGGCCGAGACGGAATTGAAGGTCGCTCGTGCGCTGGCGGACAACGACATCAAGGTGCGGTTCGCGAAAGCCTCTGTGGCGGTCGCCGATGCGGAACTGAAGCGGGCGTTGGAATCAAACGAGAAGTTCCCCAAGAGCGTTTCGCAGACGGAGATTGATCGGTTGAAGTTGCTCGCCGACAAAGCAGTCTTGGAAATCGAACAGGCGGAACTGGACCTGCAACAGGCGAAGCTGGCCTTGCAAGTGAAGCAGCACGACCTCGATAGAGCGGCTCTCGCAGTGGAGCGGCGATCGGTCGTCGCCCCGTTCCCCGGCATGGTCGTTCAATGGAAAAAGCAACGCGGCGAGTGGGTCGAACCGGGAACGCCCGTGATGCGGATCATCCGGTTGAATCGTCTACGGGCAGAAGCGTTCCTCGATTCAAAAACGCTGCCGCTCGATCTCGTCGGACGACCGGCCAGTTTGGTGTTTGATGTTCCCGGAAAAGCGTCCGTTTCTTTCACCGGCAAATTGGTCTTCGTCAGTCCCGAGATCGATCCGGTCAACGGACAGGTTCGAGTCTGGGCCGAGATCGACAATCACGATTTGAGTCTGCGGCCGGGCCAGACGGGAACGTTGGTGATTGGAGTGGCGAAGTGAGAGGCTATCCGGAAAGAAACGGCGTGTTTTCAGGGTGCCACGGTCACGGCTTTGCTTGGCCGTGGCTTTGCATCAACAACAGCACGGCCACGCAAAGCCGTGACCGTGGCACCCCAAGTCCTTGCCTCGATTGAAAGGAAACAAGTGTTGTTTCCGGATCGCGTCTGAGACTCGCCCCAGTTCATCAACTGGGTTGTCGAAGAGTTGTGAGGTTTCATGCCCGCCGTCATGCCCGCCGCTGTGCCGAAGCGCATTCCATGGCGAACGCGCGCGGACTTGCAGAGCGTGCCGTTGGAGTTTGAAGGGCGACCAGCGTGGGGAATTAAAGACCCGGTGACGCTCGGTTACTTCGAGCTGCGTGACGAAGCGTTCTTCGTGCTGAACCGACTCGATGGACAAGCGACCGCAGAAGAGGTGTGTCAGGCATTTCATGAACGGTTTCGACCTCGCTCCATTTCGGTGGATGAGTTGCGCGGGTTTCTCGGGCAACTCATTGGCCAGGGGTTGGTCGTGGCGGAAGGGCCGGGGCATGGGAAGAGTCTCGTCGCGCGGGACGCCGTGATCCGGTCGCGCCGGCGGTGGATGAGGCTCGGCAGTTTGCTCGCGATCCGGTTCCGTGGCTTCGATCCGGATCGGTTGCTCGGCACGATGCTGGTGTGGTTGGGATGGCTGTTCTCACCGTGGGCGATCGCGGCGGGCGTGATGCTGATTGTCTCGGCCATCACACTGGTGACAGTTCAGTTTGACGAGTTACTCGCGCGGTTGCCCGATGCCCAGGCGTTGCTCAGTCTGCCGAATCTGGTCTGGCTCAGCGTGTTGCTCGCGGGGGTCAAGGTCTTGCATGAACTCGGTCACGGACTGACATGTAAGAAATTCGGCGGCGAGTGCCACGAGCTGGGGTTCATGTTGCTGGTCTTCACACCGACGCTGTACTGCAACGTGAGCGACATCTGGATGGTGAAGGACAAGTGGCAGCGGATCGCCGTCAGCGCGGCGGGGATGTGGGTGGAAGCGTTGATTGCCTCGGCCTGCACGCTGCTGTGGTGGTTCAGCGTGCCGGGACTGTTTCATTCGCTGTGTCTCAACCTGATGTTTTTGTGTGGCGTGAGTACGTTACTCTTCAATGGCAATCCGTTGCTCAGATACGACGGCTACTTCGTGCTGGCCGATTGGCTGGGGGTTCCCAATCTGCAGCAGCAGTCGGCAGCGGTCGTGCGCGGGCGGATGACTCACTGGTTCTGCGGCTTCAATCCAGAACACGTTGAGGAACGATCGGTGCGGCGCGAGTGGGGGCTGTTGGCTTACGGCGTGACCTCGAATGTTTATCGTGTGCTGCTGACGTTCTTGATCCTGTGGGGTCTGTATCGTTGGTTGGAACCGCTCGGGTTGGGTGTGTTCGTGCAGATGTTGGCTGTTCCGACGGTGGGTCTGATGGTGCTGAATCCGCTCATGACACTCGTGAATTTTTTGAAGGCTCCCGCCCATCGGGCACAAATCCGATGGCCACGATTTCTGCTGCGTGCGGGGGCGACGCTCATCGCGTTGGCACTGTTGTTGAACGTGCCGCTGCCGAGTCGCGTCACGGCAGGAGCGTTGATCGACGACGAAGATGCTCAACGCGTGTACGTCACGATCGGCGGAACATTGGTGAGCGGAGCCGTGCCGGGTCAGCAGGTTGAAGCGGGACAGGAGATCGCTCGTCTGGAAGAGCCGCGTCTTGGCGTGACGCTCACGCAATTGGAAGGAGAGCTGGCGCAGCAGCGACTGCGTTTGGGACAGCTCGAACGGCGTCGCGTTAACGAACCGAATGTCGCGGCGAGCATCCCGACCGTGCGCGAAGCGGTTCGCGATCTGGAGCAGCAACTCGCACAACGGCAGCGTGAATCCGAACGACTCGTCCTGCGGGCACCGTGCGCCGGGACCGTGCTGCGGGCCGTGCGACAGGCGGGATCAGCAGCACCCGGATCACTGGCGTCTTGGACCGGTTCGCCGCTCGACGTGCACAATCGCGGGACGTATTTGCACGCGGGAACGACCGTCTGTTTGGTGGGTCGCGAGACGAGTCGCTCGGCGTTGTTGCTGGTCAATCAGGACGATGTCAACTTAGTGCGCGTCGGCCAGCCGGTGCGGTTGTTGTGGAACGAGCTGTCGGGCGAAGTGCTCACCGGCGAGATCGTCGAACTGGCGGCCCTCGATTTGGAGACGCTGCCGCGCGAGGCCGTTGTGCGACTGCACCTTCCCGCGCGGGCAACGGCCAGTGGAGCCGTGAAGCCGGTCGGCACGTGGTATCAGGCGCGGGTACGTCTCGACGCGGAAGTCGGTCTCCCCCCGCGCGGCTCAGCGGGCGTCGCGAAGATCCTGGTCGAACCGCAATCGGTGTTCGCTCGCACGGTCAGGTGGATCGAGCAGACGTTTGCGCTGTGAGGGGGCGTTGTTTCACCGCCTGCCCCAAGGACTCATGAAGAAACTAGCCCGACGCGCAAGCGAGGGCTGAACTTTCCATGATGGCGAAGCCCTCGCTTGCGCGTCGGGCTAGTTTTGAAATGCCCGCTACTCACCCCAGAAGAGCAGCCGCTGCATGGCGATGCTGTGGGCTTGAGTTCGGCGGCGCAAGTTGGAACCGAGGACTTCGTCGTCGAAGGTCTCACTCTGCCAGCCGCGTTGGTGATCGAGCGGAATCAGATGCTTGCGGTAGGCGGACGGGCTGCCGGGGCGATCCGTGCCAAGCGTGTAGAACGGCGTACATGGGTCATCGACGGCAATGATGTGTGGCATCAACGCGATCGAACCGTAAAAGTGAACGAAGGAGACGAACGGTTGCAAGCATTCGGCTAAGTGGGGCGAGGTCTCACAACCCTCTTCGTCCTGGTGATAGAAGCCGTAGGTGTAGCCGAGTCGTTCGAGATTCGGTTCTTCAAACAACAGCGGTAGATGACGAGTGGCGGGTGCATCCCATTCGGAGCTGTTGAACATCCACGGGCGACTGTCGCCCATGCTGAAATGTTGCGTGCCAGATTGTGCCAGTCGCGGTGAAGCAGCGTTGGGAGGGAGTTCGCCTTGCGTCGGCTTGATCGCCGCCTTGAGTCCCGCCAGTGGCCGATCCTGCCAGAGTGCGTCTCGCTTGGCGGCGATGGCAGGTGCTGCCGAGTCCGCTCCATCGGGCATCGGTGAAGGCGGCACAATCGCATCTGCATTGTTTGGGACATCCGCCTTGGCGGGCTCGTCCGCTCCCGCCGACAGCGGCAGCGAAAGGACGAATATCGCCGACAGCAACCTCACCGCGCGAATCATCGCGGGGAGAGCCGTTGGTAATGAGTGACTCGCCATGACTTGACCTCTTCTTTGGGGGGCGGACTCCGAACCTGCCGATTCCGCTCTTCTATTAGTTCGGTTCGGTGCGACCCACACGTTCACGAGAACTCGTAGCTTTGGACGAACCGGCCCCATCATCACAGGTTGCCAGAATCCTCGCGCAGGCATGGTCGTCAGGGTTTGCTTTTCCGGCCAAGTTGACGATTTGAGAGCCATCGCTTCGGCTGCTCACGGAATGAGGGTCGGATCGGGGACGCGAAGCGGCACGACGACTGCTTCGCGAAGCGTGTGAACTGAGGAAAAAGACTGGCCAAGTGAGCCAGCTCCGGTGGTAATTTCTCACCGGGAAAGAAGCCGCTGGACATCCGTTGCGCGGCAACTTTAGACTTTCGCCCGCTGTTTTAAAGATTTTGGAAAAGCCGCGTCAGGGAATTGTATGAGGTAAGTTGTGAACGTCCGGTGATGACGCGCTGCAGCGCGTGTCGCCGTGCCGCAGCAGTTTGCCGCACGAGTGCTTTGCA
>CAMAYU010000117.1 GCA_945862235.1 Schlesneria paludicola DSM 18645 | reverse complement strand
CCGGCGTCGAACGTCTCGAACGGAATTCCCCACGGATCAATGCCGGAATGACATTTCACGCAGCCCTTCTGGTTGCGATGACGTTCAAGCTTCTCGCGCAGTGTCAGCTTGCTGGTGTCGTCTTCGGGAAGCTTGGGGACATTCGGCGGCGGGTCATCCGGTGGCATCGCGATAATTTTGCGAGCGAACCACGCGCCCCGTTTGACCGGGTTCGGCTCGCGGCCATCCGAGAGACCAGACAGGATGCTGGCTTGTGTCAGCACGCCACCGAGATGCGAGCTGTCATGTTGGATCGGAACAAACCGAAACCCACTTTCCGTGCGCGAACCGAGGCCGTAGTAGTTCGCGGTGACTTCGTTCGCGACGACGAAATCGGAGTCGATCAGGTTCCGCAACGGCAGGTTGTTCTCAATCAGATGTCGAACAAATTGAATCGGCTCTTGCCGCAACGCTGTCTTCGTGTCGCGAGTCAGCTTCGGAAACTTCTGAGCATCGATCGCCACGACATCGAACTTGTCGAGGCTCAACCACTGCGAAACGAACTCCGTGACGAACTGCCCAAAGCGCGGGTCGCGGATCATGCGGTCAATCTCCGCATCCAGCGATTGGTGCAAGGCATTCTTCGCGGCTAGTTCAAGCAGATGTTGGTCGGGCGGCGCGTTCCACAGAAAGTACGACAGCTTCGAGGCCAACTCGTAAGCATCGAGATCCTCCGCAGCCGGGCTGCTGCTGTTCTCGATCAGGAACAAGAACTGAGGCGAGGTCAGCACGACGAGCAGCGTGTCCTTGATGCTCTGTCGGAAGTGCCCCTTGTCGGCGAACGAGTTCTTCCAGACGCCGACCAGCGTTTCCAATTCACTGGTCGTGACCGGTCGGCGAAAAGCTCGCGTGGCGAATGAGCGGATCACGTCCTGAGCGTAAGCGCTTTCGGAAGCTGTAGGACGGGCACTCTTGCCCGTCGTTGTTTCGGTCGCTTGATCTTTGGGAACGACGGGCTGGAGTGCCCGTCCTACAGGTGACTCGATGAAGATGTTTCGATGAGTGGCCGGCGGCCACGATTCATAAAACGGCCCCTCGAACTCGATCGACCGCACGAGCAGGCGAGGCATGTCGCGGCCGTCGGTGTATTCGCTGCGGACACCGATCTCGCGAATGCCCGCCAGATAATTGACGTTGTCGCGTTCCACATCGGGAGTCGGGAAGTCGTTGATCGCTCCCTCGAACACGAACTCCTGAAGTTCGCCGTTCGAGACTGGCCGAGGCTCGCCGACTCGCGTCAACGTGCTGCCGCAGTCGCGACGCAAACCGAGATAAACGCCGAGTGATGGCGAGCGTTGCTCGAAGGCGTTGTTCGGTTGAGTTGGATCGCTGTCGTCGTAACGAGCGGCCTTGACCGTGATCCGGAATGTCCCCTGCTCCGGCAACTCGCGCAACGAGATTTTGAAGTTCGCCATCGGTCCGTAGGTGTTCGACTGGCCGAAGATCTCCGGACTAGGAATCGCCGGTCTCAACAGCAGACCGTTCGGAACGACCTGATGAGCGTCACCCTTCGGATAACCCGGAGTTCCGCGCACGCAGGCGAAGACCGAGTGATAGATGCTGTCGAACTTCTTCCAAGCTCGGATCGTGTCGTTGCCGACGTAGCCTTCGATGAACTCGTGCTGGGTTTTCATGGCGAACGGTAGATAGTCGAACGGCTTCGTTGGCTTCAGTTCCGTCACCACGAAGTCGGCGTTGTTCAGCAGCGCGTTGTTGGCTCCCAACACCAGAGTATCGGGACACGGCGTCGAGTTGATCGCGGCACCGAACTCCATGCGAAAGTTCTGAATCACCGGCTTCGAGTTCTCATCCACGATGCACAGATCGAGAGCCTTCTCGGCGATGTCGAAGTAGGACTCAACCTGCAAGGGTGACATCAGCAACGTCTGCGCGTTGTTGGCAAAGCCGTCCTTCGAGATGCCATCCGGAGGCAACGCATCCGTGAGGTCTTCCTGCAAACCCAACAGCTCGCGGAGCGTGTTCCGATACTGCGCCACCGTCAGCCGCCGCACCGAACCGTTCTTGGGGACGGGACGCGATCGTGCCACAGTCATCCCTTGCGTGATCCACTCGGTGACTGCCTGGCGCTGATCGATCGAAAGCTGCGGTTCGTCAGCGGGCGGCATGTCTCCGTCCACCACTTGCTTCAAGATCCCTTTCCAGAGGGGAAGCTGACTGTCCTCCAGCGTGGCGGTCAGATGATCGACCCGAATACCCGACTCCATGTTGTCCGCGTTGTGGCAGCGCACACAAAACTTTTGCAGCAGAGGCTGCACACGCTCTTGGAATGTGGCTTCATCGGCGGCAGCGGCCTGCGCCATCGGTGCCGCAGGTTTCTCCTGGCCGTTCGCGGCCCAACCCACGACGAGTGCCAGCACCGCCAGCGTGCCAACTGAGACGAGTGGCAGCGAAAATAACAACGAGTTCTGGTGAGGCATGATTCCGTCCATTTCAGGAGGGCTGGTTACGGACGAAGGGTGCTTGAGGGTGGGGCACGGTACATCCCGCGTTCAGGCCGATGTTTCCCCCCGGCACATCCTCGTCGGTGGACAAGGGGGCGACAAGACTTCACGCGACGGGCCGCTCGCCGCAATGCCATTCGGACGTTTCCAACGAAAGTTCAAAAGAACTCGGGGGCACGTCTCCATCTGGATCGAGTCTGCTGGAACGTGGTTCACCCTTCAGTCGGAAGTGTCACGCTTAACGTGACCGCCCAAAGTAGCCTTCATCGCTCCGCGTGAAGTCGGCCGAGTCACCAGCGACCCGAATACGCCGGAAACAGCGTTATTCAGCGTTCGGCTTTCTTCACGCGGAGCGAGGAAGGCTCCTGAGGAACAGACCTCTGCTTGCCTTCTCTGTGCCTCTGCCGTCTTGTATGCGTCTCTGTGGTAAACCTTCTTCGATAATGTTTCAGCAAGAAGATTGAACCAGAAAGACACAGAGACACCGAGAAGGCAAGCAGAGGTCTGTTCCTCAGGAGGGTGGGACAGGCTCAGTTCGAGCGCCGGCCCCCCCAACGGAAAACGTCGAGAATTCATGGTGGGCCGGCGCGGCGAAACACCGCTGGTCCCACCCTACAACTTTCGCCGATCCAACACGGCGATGGCCCTGGCAACGGCGCGGCCAGCTTCAAATCTCCGTGCCATCGGTTGTGTTGCCTTCGAGTACAGGGACAGGTGTATGAGTTTCACTCGTCGATTGTTTGCTGTGATCCCGGCCGCCGGTCACAGCCGACGCATGGGCCAGCCGAAGCTATTGTTGCCGTGGCGAAACTCAACGGTCATCGAGTCCGTGCTCGCGGTACTCGATCATCCGGCCATTGCCGCGCGAGCGGTCGTTGTGCGGGCGGGAGATGTTCCGTTGGAGGAGGCTGTTCGTCGCGCGGGCGGACTCCTCGTGACACCCGCTGTTGAGCCGCCCGACATGTGCGCGAGCGTGCGCTGCGCGTTGGAGTTGATTCAACGCGACTTCGCCCCGCACGACGACGACGGTTGGATGCTGATCCCGGCCGATCACCCGGTGCTGGATCGAGGTCTCATCGACGGACTGATCGCGTTGTGGGAGCGGGACCGTCCGTCGATCCTCGTCCCGCGTGTGGGCGACCGGCGCGGACATCCGACGTTGTTTCGGTGGAGCCTCGCCCGTGAGGTCGATCGCATTCCCGTCGGCTGCGGTTTGAATTGGCTGCTGGCTGAACACGCGGCCGATGTGAGCGAACTCCTCGTCACCGGAACCGCCGCCATCACGGACCTCGACACGCCGGAAGACTACGCGCGGCTACGATCCGAGTAACGCGATCAGCGGCATTGGCTCACTCGACACCAACCCGCAGCGTCAGCAAGGAATCACGCAGCGTCAGCGCGGCGGTCCTCGTCGTCACCGGATCGTCGTGGACGACGCAGTCGGCGTTGGTCGCGCAGCTCGCGCTCTTGGACCATGTGTTCGAGATGCACGATCCGTTCGGCGAGATAGTCAATGCGCCAAGCGACTTCATCGACGGTCTGCTCCATGCCGCCGGAGACCAGCGTGACGACCCCCAAGAACAGCAGCATCTGACCGACGGCGGCAATCAGCCAACCGGTCGGTGCGTAATGAGTCGGCCCGCCGAAGTAGCCCGACAGGACGAGAACCGTGCCGCACGTCAGCAGTCCGACGCCTCCGTAGGCGCACAACTGCCCCGCCATCGAGGTCCAATTGGTTCGCGCGGGTTGAGGTTCGGCGATGGCCGTTCGCACCAGTTCATCATGGCGCGAAGCGGTGGTGGGCAGTGCGTCTTCGGGCGAGGCAGCCAACTCCGGACGACGCAGTTTCTTACGGCGCGGCTGGCGTTCGGTGGACTCGTTCGATTCTTGAGGCACACCTCGCTCCAGCATCACTTTGGGAGCGGGCATCGCGGGGTGAGCGGCATCGATGCGATGTCCCGAGCGGGATGAGATCGCGGCGGCTTCTGGTCCCGCAGAACGCACGTCGGATGGCGTCGGCATCACCTGCGACGAGGCGGCCGGTTCGAGCAGGTTTTGCGTGGACCAGCGTGCCAACAGTTCGCGGGCGTTCCGCTCGGTATCTAACAAACGGGGCGGAGAGACAATCCGATCGACAGCACCGGCGGCGATCCCCAATTCGGTCTGGCACCGCGCGCAACAATAGCGCCGGTTGTCCGAGGACAACTCGGCCGCCACGTCAGCACGGCACGCAGGGCACCACATGCGTCGGTTCCGCAGAAGTTGGGATGGATTGAAATTTGGAGGGAAAGAGAGGACGCCGGAAGCCAAAGCCCTCCCAGCGCGGCGGGACAGTAGCGGCGGTCTAGAATCGTGGCAAGAGGAAGTGCGAGGTGAAAGAAGGGGACAGGAGTCAGGGATCAGAAGGCGGCTCTTTTGACTCCTGCCCCCTGCCTTACTTCCCTCCGCTGCGCCAACGATCCGTAAATTGCCGGCCTTGTCCCGCAGTGGCTCCGGGTGGCGTGGGCGGTTGGATCGGCGAGGGGACCGAGGTCGCTTCCTTGTTGGCGTAGAAAGTGAGCTGATCGCCCGAGTTCCATTCGCTGATTTCCTGATCGTCACCGGGATCGTCGATGCCGAACCAGCGCTTCACGGTTTGCACGAAAGCCAGCGTGACTCCCAGCATGGCGAGCATGAACGCACCGTGGACGAACACAACCGGGCCGAGGCCAAAGTATTGGTCGCAATTCGCGACGCGCGGGTTCCAACAGACCAGCACGAGCAATGCGGCAAAGCTGAGGTACGGGCCGTAGGCGATCTCTTGCGAACGTTTGAACACGATCGTCGAGGCGATGACGGCCAACGAACAGAACGGGGCGACGAAAAAGACCAGGATCGTCGCTTGCCAGCCGAGGAAGCTGCCGATCATGGCCATCAGGATCACGTCGCCGAAGCCCATCGTCTCGCGCTGCATGACTCGTTCGCCGATGATCCGCACCAGCCAGACAATGCCTCCTCCGATGACGATCCCCGCCAGACTCGACAACAGCCCGTGAATGTGAGGATGCGCGAGAAGCCACGCTGGAGCGACCGGATCGCGACCGAAGAACCAAGCGTCGGGAAGCAACTGGCTGAAGAAACTCAGCGACGAATTGCCCTGAAACCAGACGGGCCACGGATGGAGATGTCCCAGCGCGGTGGACGCTCCCACGCCGACGATCATCGCGGGGATCGTCGAGCCATCCGGGATGATTTGCAGATCGAAGTCGATAAACGTCGCGACGAGCAACGCTTCCGCCATCACCAAGTAATAGAAGTATTGGGCGTGGAGCCAGAAGACCTGATCGGGGAACTGCATCGCGGGATCAGTCAGCGGGCTGAGCGGCGACCACAGGCAGCTTTCCTTCACTGTCGAGTGAAACCCGGCGGGGACGATCAGCATGTACAGGCCGACCCAGAGCAGACCGTTGAAGAATTCGATGAACGCGTAACGGGGCGGAATCCAGTGGCGGCAGTTGCGGCAGCGGCCTCGCAGGAACAGCCAACCGAAGACGGGGATGTTGTCGATGGCGAGGATCAGCTTCTTGCAGAACGGGCACGACGATGGCGGATGAGTCAGCCCGCGCAGCTGATCCCACAGTCGGTCGTGTTGCGGGATGCGATAGATGCAGACGTTCAGGAAGCTGCCGACGCAGGCTCCGACCATAAACAGCCACGGCAGGATGATCCATTGGGGGATGCCACCGAACGTCATTGACGCGCCTCTTCAATCATCTCGGTGGGGAGTTGGAGCACGATGCGCGCGACCACGTCGCGCAAAGACAGTCCCTCGGTGTTCATCGTGATCGTCGCACACTCGCGATAGAGCGGTTCGCGTTGCGCCAATACCGTCCGAATCTCTTCGATCCCGCCGGTGGCGGTGAGATTCGGGCGTCGCCGCTTCGTGGTCGAGTCATGCAGTACGCGGTTCGCGATCGTTTCGATGGGAGCAACCAGCCAGATGACCGGCCCCGCTGCGACGAGGTCTCGCCGCGTGTCGGCACTCATGATGCAACCGCCTCCCGTCGAAAGAACGAGCCGATCTCGCTTCAGCAGGTCGGCCAAGACTTCTCGCTCCATCTGTCGAAAGGTTGGTTCACCGTCCGTCGCGAAAATCTCTTTGATCGTCCGGCCCGAGCGTTGTTCCAGCTCATTGTCGGCATCGAGCCAGTCCCACTTGAGCCGCTTGGCCAGCCGCATCCCCACGGTGCTTTTGCCTGTTCCGCGATAGCCGATGAGCGAGAGCATCACGATGAGAAGCCTGTCGAAGAAGGTAGGAGGACGCCCTCGTCCGTCTTTAGCTCGAAATCACTCGAACGAGGGCGTCCAAGCTACGTTTTTCAGCAGGCAGTAAAACGAGGTCCGTCACCCTTTCGCCGCCGAGATCCCCTGCCGCAACGATTCTTTCAGCGTTTCGAGCGGAGCGGCTTGGCCTGTGAACCGTTGAAACTGAGCGGCCGCTTGTCGGACGAACATCTCGATTCCGGACACCGTGCGGCATTGACGGGCGCGAGCCTCCTTGAGCAGCAGCGTGTTCTCGGGGTTGTAGATCGTGTCGAAGACGATCATCTCGTCGCGCAGCCAGTTCTCTTGGAACGGGGACTCATTGACGTTCGGGTGCATCCCGATCGGCGTGCAGTTGATGAGGATGTCGGCGTATTCGGAGCCTCGGTTCTCCCACGTGAGATGCCGACAGCCAAGCGATTCGGCGAGTGTCTTTGCGCGGTCGGTCGTCCGGCTGGCAATGACGAGAACCGCGCCGCGTCGTGTCACGCCGAGACCGATCGCACGCGCAACGCCTCCCGCACCGAGCATCAGGATTCGTTTCCCTTCGAGCGACTCACCCGGCTGCAGCGCGAGTTCGAGGCTGTCGAGTGCCGCTTGAAAATCGGTGTTGCCCGCCTCCCACTGACCGTTCTCATCGAGCGACAACGTGTTGGCGGCACCGATCTGCCGGACGATCTCTTCGCACCGATTGGCCTTTGCGAGCGCCGCCTCTTTGTGCGGGATCGTCACGCTGTAGCCGCGCACGTTGAGCCAGGAGAACGCGTCGAGCGTGGACGAGAACTGGTCGGGAGTGACTCGCAGTGGCAGGTAGACACCGTTGAAGCCGATCTGTTTCATCGCGGTGTTGTGCAGCAGCGGACTCAAGCTGTGACCGATCGGATCGCCGAGGACTCCGAAGACCTGCGTGTCACGGTTGAGTTCGTCGAAGCGGTAGAGATCGCGCATCTCTTGGAAGGTCAACATGCCGGGAGCCACTTCCCGTTCAGCACTGAAAGCCGCGTACGTGAACGGCGAACCGTACTTGCCACACAGCACGCGACTCGCCGTCCCGAACTCGCCCATGCAGAAACCGACCGTCGGGATTTTGGCGTCCGCCACGAGCTTCATCATCCGGACGCAATCGCTCGGCGACTTGGCCATCGTCACCAGCTTGATGATGTCGGGCTGCATGTCGGCCATCTCGATCCACAGCGAATCGAGGTCCTCGGGCGTGGACTCGAAGTCGTGGTGACTGATGATCCGCTTGGTCTTGCCGTAACGCGGGATCGACCGGGCGATGGTGTCTTCCAGATCGACGTAGTCCGCTCCCGAAATGATCGCGGTGCGGAGAACCATCCGCCGCTCGTCCTCGGTACCGGTCCACTTCCCGCCGTCTTCACGCTTGCGGCAGGTGACGATCACGGGAGTCGGCCGGTCCTTAAGGAGCCTCGGAATGTCGGGGGCACGCGCGATCCAATCGACTCGCAACTCAACCAGCTTCGCGCCGCGTTGAGCCAGAGCCTGATGCTCGGCAAGGATCATTTTGTGACGAGTGCGGGCGATGGAAACGCAGATCATGGGTGGTGGGCTGTTGGGGAGAGAGGCTTGGAAGGGGAGTAAGCGATTTGTAATTGCAAATTGGTAATTGCAAATTGATCAATGAAGTAGCAGCAGCAGCAGGGGAGACTTCAGGGCTGAGGTACCAGTTGGAGCGGCCGTCTTTCATTTAGAAATTTGCAATTATCAATTTGCAATTACAAATTCTCTTGCCGCCGTGGACGAACGGAAATCAGGAGAAACACGGGCAAGCCAGACGCTCACCCTACGGTCGTCACCCCAGTCGGCCGAACTGGCGGTCCAGTTCCATTCGGCTGAGTGACAGTGCGGTCGGTCGTCCGTGAGGGCAGTGGTGAGCGTCGTGAATCAAATGCCGCTGGACGAGCAGGCTGTCGATTTCTTCTTGGCTCAAGCGCTGCCCCGCTTTGACCGCCGCCTTGCAGGACATCATGTGCAATAACTCCTCGAGAATGTCTCGACGGGCCGAGGTTTGTACTCCGTTCGTCCCGGCTCCGTCGAGCGTCTCAATCAGGTCACGCACCAGCTCTTGAAGATCGACGCGACGCAGCATCGCCGGGTAGCGCGAGACGAGCAGCGTGCCATTGCCGAAGTCCTCGACACCCAGCCCCACTTTGTTGAGTGACTCGGTCTGTTCGAGCAACAGCGACGCTTCTTTCGCGGTCACTTCGACCGGTTGCGGGACGAGCAGACGCTGAGATTCGACCGCCCCGGCGAGGACACGTTCCCGCAGGTATTCGTACATGATCCGCTCATGCAGCGCGTGCTGGTCGATGACGGTGATCCCCTCCGGCGTCTCAACCACGAGATAGCAATCGTGAATCTGCATCGCACGAAAGCTGGGGGTGAAGTTGTTCGTCGTGGCGACCGCATCGGTGGCCTGTTCGTTTGGAAGAGGCCCCTGATTCCCCGCTTGCTCTTCTGAGCGGGGGACGTAAGTCCCCTGGCTCTGCTCCGCCTGCCACTCTTGGGCTTCAGCCCCTTCTTCTTCCGCACCGCTTCCGTCTGGCGAATCCGACTTCGTTGCGGGAGCTGCGTTGTTGGAGTGACCAGTCACCGACGGCTCGGGCAGGTTCGGAGACCCGCCCCACGGGGCGTCGATCCGCGCGGGACTCGCCCCGTCACCGATGCGATTCGTCATGAAGTTCGCGAAATCATTCGTCAGTTCGCGCTGGCGTTCCATCGGACGAGAGACCGGCGGCGCGAAGCCCGACAACAAGCCGCCTCCGTTCGCCGTCGCATTGACCGGCACACGCAATTGGCTCTGAAGATCGAGTCCTAAAAACGTCGTCCGAATCATCGACAAGAGCTGCCGGAACAACTGCTGGCCGTCTTGAAACCGGACCTCGATCTTCGTCGGGTGAACGTTCACATCGACACGATCCGGCGGCAGCTCGATGAACAGGAAGGCGACCGGCTGACGACCGACCATCAGCAGGCCGCGATAAGCTTCCGTGAGGGCGTACATCAGCGAGCGGTCTTGAATCCAGCGGCCGTTCAAGAACAGATACTGATGCTTGCGCGAGGACTTCGAGTTGTTCGGATGCCCGACGTAGCCCCACATCCGGACGCCGCTGTGATTCGACTCGACCGGAATCAAGTCGTTGGTGAGGTCACTGCCGAAGAAGAGCTTCAGTCGGTCGAGCGGCTTCTCAGATGCGGGGAGTTCGTACACCGGCTTGTCGTTGTGCCGCAGCACCATGTGAAGTCGCGGGTTCGCCAGTGCCACCCGCGCGAACTGCTCGCTGATGTGACCGAACTCGGTGGAGACCGTCTTCAAAAACTTGCGACGGACCGGCGTATTCTCGAAGAGGTTTCTGATCTCAATCTGAGTCCCAAGCGGGCAGCCGCACTCGCGCGGCGGAGTGACCGTGCCGAGATCAACGTTCAGCTCCATCCCATGCGGTTGGTCAGCCGTACGCGTCCGAATCCTCAATCGCGAGACTTCGGCCACCGACGCGAGAGCCTCGCCGCGAAAGCCCATCGTCTGGACATCGAACAAATCGTCCGCACTCCGAATCTTGCTCGTCGCGTGCGATGTCACCGCCAGCAAGAGGTCGTCAGGATGAATCCCTTCGCCGTCATCGACAATCCGCAATAGTTCGCTGCCACCCGCCACGACATCAACTTCGATCCGCGTCGCCAGCGCGTCGAGGCTGTTCTCAAGCAGCTCCTTAACGACGCTGGCCGGTCGCTCGATGACCTCACCCGCCGCGATCTTGTTCACGACGCTGGTCGACAACTGTTGAATGCGAGACATCGCGAAAGACCAATCCTTCGGGCGAACGGGGTTGAATGTTTGACCGGGCGTTCAAATTCCCCGGCCTTCACAGATTGCCGGTGCGATCCGACCCCATCCGCCTCGTGCGGATGGTGAAGCAGATCATTTGGCGAGACTCGGTCAAGCTAGCTCTCCATCTCGTTCACCATCCCGGCAAGCGGGATGGGGTCTGAGGTTTGCGTTACCTGACCCTGAATCGAAGTCTGTCCGAACTCGACGGGCAGGAGGATACCGAGGCCGCTTCCAAAACTCGAAGCGTGCGGCACACGTTTCATCCCCGGCGCTTGCAGGTTGCAGGGGATTCAGTTGTATTGTCGGCCCACGACGCAAACTGTCTGACGAACGACTTCACTGCAAACCAAGGTGGAAACGCGATGCACGGTTTTGAAGGTGCCCCAGCCGCTGAAGAGACTTCCAATTCCACCGGCCCGTGGTGGAAGGAACTGAACCGCTATCACTGGTTCGTACTGACGGTGGCGGCGCTCGGCTGGTTGTTCGACACGATGGATCAGCAAATCTTCGTGCTGACGCGCGTCGATGCCCTGCGCGAGCTGCTGACCATCAAAGGCGTTGCTCCGACGAAAGCCATGCTCGGTGAATACGCTGGCTATGCGACCAGCATCTTCTTGCTCGGCTGGGCGGCGGGCGGGATCGCGTTCGGCGTCCTGGGCGACAAGATCGGTCGCGCCAAGACCATGTTGCTGACGATCCTCATTTACTCAGTCTGCACGGGACTGAGTGCCTTCTCGACCTGCTTTACCGACTTCGTGGTCTATCGCTTTTTGACGGGCCTCGGCGTGGGGGGCGAGTTCGCGGTCGGTGTCTCGTTGGTGGCCGAGGTCATGCCAAGTCGTGCTCGTCCGTTCGCGCTGGGGCTGCTCCAAGCGTTATCGGCTGTCGGCAATATCACCGCCGCTCTGATGAGCATGGGCTTGGGGCGACTCGAAGCCGAAGGGGGCTTGAAGGACTTCATCGTGATGGGAGTGCAGGTCAAGGCGTGGCGGATTCTGTACGTCATCGGCATCCTGCCCGCACTGCTCGCCATCGTGATTCGTCGCCGCTTGAAAGAGCCGGAACGGTGGCAGAACCTGACGCAAGAACAGCGTGCGGCGAAGAAGCCTGGCTCGTATGGCGAATTGTTCGGCAATCCTCGTTGGAGGAAGAACGCGATCGGCGGACTGATCCTCGCGTCGGCCGGTGTGATCGGTCTGTGGGGGATCGGGTTCTTCATGCCCGACTTGTACGATTCGGTGCTGCGAAAGAGTTACGCCGACAGCGGTTTCACCCCCGAAAAGATCAACGGGCTGGTCGGGTTCTGGAAGGGAGTCAGCTCGCTGATGCTCAACATCGGAGCCTTCTTCGGGATCTATGCCTTCACGATGGTGACGCATTACACCGGACGACGCCCCGCGTTCGCGGTCGCCTTCGTCGCCGCCATGGCCAGCACGATCTTCGTCTTCTGGAATCTGAACGACTTTAGTCACCTGTTTTGGATGGTCCCGATGATGGGATTCTGCCAGTTGGCTCTGTTCGGCGGCTACGCGATCTATTTCCCCGAGTTGTTTCCGACGCACCTGCGCAGTACCGGGACCTCGTTCTGTTACAACGTCGGTCGGATCGTCGCGGCGCTCGGGCCATCAGTTCTCGGACTGCTGACCAGCCGCGTCTATGCGGGCTACGACGAACCGATGCGATACGCCGGTGTGACGATGTGCTGTGTGTTCTTGATCGGGTTGATGATTCTGCCATTTCTGCCCGAGACCAAGGGGCAGCCGCTGCCGGAATAGCTTCAACACCAACCCGCAAGAAACCAAGGCAGGTGAGCGGGGCGGCGTCAGCCCAATGGCACTCACTTTGAGCGGCAAGGCGCTAGCCACCGGTAAACGGAGGTGTGTTTCCAAGCAAAGAACCGGCGGCTAGCGCCGTACCGCTCACGGAGTGAATGACAAAGTGAGTGCCATTGGGCGTCAGCCCCCGGACGCCGTGATTGAAGAGTCCGGAGGCTGACGCCACCCGGCTCACCTGCACAATTTTTGATGCAGGTCGATTTGGTTGAAACACAGGGAGGAGGAACGCGACCATGATGTGTCCCTATTGTCGGCACGGAGAGACGGGCGTCATTGACTCGCGGGCCAGTCAGCAGTTTGTCATTCGTCGCCGGCGCAAGTGCCTCAGTTGCGACCGCCGCTTCACGACCTATGAGAAGATCGAAGAGACCCCGCTGAAGGTCGTCAAAAAAGATGGCTCACGTATCACGTTTGATCGCGAGAAGATCAAACGCGGGCTGGAGAAAGCCTGCTACAAACGGCCGATCAGCGATGAAGACATGGAGGTCATCGTCTCCGACATCGAAGCGTCGCTGTACGAAAACTTCGACCGCGAAGTCCCCTCGCGCGAGATCGGCGAGAAGGTGATGGAGTCGCTCCGCCGCATCGACAAAGTGGCGTTCGTCCGCTTCGCCTCGGTCTACCGCGAGTTCCAAGACGTGAACGACTTCCAAGAAGAACTGGCTCCACTCCTGCGCGAGAACCGCAAACGGTGAGATAGGCTCGAAGTCTGGTTTGGGATCGTCGCATTGACGGCCTGTATTTGGTGAGCCGGACCTCGAGCATGTCGCCTTACGAGAGCATCGCGAGCGTGAGCCAGGTTGGACGTTTTAATCGGACTCTGCCACCTCGGGAACATTTCCGAGAGACGCCGCGTCGATGATTGGTTAAGGTGACGCAATCACCTCGCCCACGACGACTTGCCGGACCATTTGAAACAGGAAGGGACGACGCACCATGTCGACCACGACCGGTTCCGCGAACTCTGCCCGTTATGTCGATTTTGATGAGTACGTCGATCTGAAGCTGCAGAAGACGCGCTCGTCGATCAAATCCACGGACCTGCTCGTCGCGTTGGCGGGTGTCGCCGCGATGTTTCTCGGCTACTTGCTGACGTTCGTCGTCCTCGATCAGTGGGTCATCCCCGGCGGGTTCGGTGTCGCGTTCCGGTGGTTGCTGCTGCTCACGTTGGTTGCGGCGACGGTCGCGTGGCTCGCGGTGAAGGTCGGTGTGCCGTACATGCGGACGGTCAACCGACTCTACGCCGCGCGCGAGATCGAGAAGGCCGACCCGTCACTGAAGAGCAGCCTGCTGAACCTCGTCGATTTGCGCGCGGCCGGCCGCGAGATCAATGCTTCGGTGATGAAGTCTCTCGAACGTCAGGCGGCCGTGCAGTTGCAGCAGGTCGATGTGACTCAAGTTGTCGATCATCGGCCGCTCATGAAAACCGCGTCAGTGTTGCTCGCCGTGATCGTCGTGTTCTGTATCTACGCCCTGCTCTCGCCGAAGGACATCTCGAACTCGATCTGGCGCGGACTGCTTCCCGCCGCCAACGTCGAGCTGGCGACGAGCACCGAGATTCTGAACGTCCTCCCCGGCGATGTGACTGTCGTCGCGAGAACCCCCAGCTCGCGCGTCGAAATCATCGCGGACCTCGGTGGCGTGATCCCTGAAAAAATCTTCGTTCACTACACGACCAGCGACGGCAAGTTCCGCGATGAGCCGGTCGAACTGCGAGCCGATGCCGAGGGACAAACTCGTTTCAAAGGAGTCCTCGTTGGTGAGACCGGCCAAGGTCTGCTGCAAGACGTGACGTATGTCGTCCGTGCGGGCGATGCCGAATCGAAGTTGTTCCGGATCACAGTCGAACAACCTCCGTCCGCCACGCCGGACAAAGTGCGCTACGAGTTCCCGAGCTACATGAAGCTCGAACCGACCGAACAACCGGGTGGGCAGATTGACTCGTGGGAAGGAGTCAAAGCGACACTGACCGCGCACACGAACATCCCGGTGAAGTCGGCGTCGATTCAGTTCTTGGACGAACCAACGGCCGCTCCGTTGGGAGACGACTTGCCGATGACCGTCTCCAGCGATGGACGGCATCTCGATGCGAAATGGACGTTGGCCTTTCGCTCCGACGGCACGTCGTACTCGAAGCACTACCGCATCCAGTGCAAGACAGCGAGCGGTGCGGAAGACCCGGCTCCAATCGTCTACGGCATCACGATCCGTCCCGATCTTGCCCCTGAGGTCGCGCTTTTGGAACCGGTTCGCGATCTGGAAGCTCCCGCCAACGCGACCATCCCGCTCCTGATCCAAGCCCGCGATCCCGACTTCGAGCTGAGTCACATCAACCTGCATGTCGAGAAGTTGGGCCAGTCGATCCTCAAGGATTCGCTCTCCGACACCAAGCAGTCGCGAGCCTTGATCAAGCACGATCTCGCGTTGGACCGTCTCGCGCTGAACACGGGCGACGTGATCGAGTTCTGGGTCGAAGCCTTCGACAACAAGCAGCCTCGCTCCAACCGCCGCAACACGCCGCGTTTGAAGATCACGATTGTCGAGCCAATCAGCGACAAGGAAGCTCGCAAGCAACTGGCCGAAGATCAGAAGCAGCGAGACCAACGTTTGGCCGAAGCACAGCAAGAACAGAACCACGACGGTCGCCCTGATCAGCCGCCACAAGAAGTGGGAGCTAACGATCCGCCGCGTGACCCGATGCCGAACGAACAGCCCGAGCGAGACCCGATGCCGCGCGACAATGCTCAGTCCAACAAGGACGAAACCTCGGGCAAAGACGGTCAGCAGAGAGCCGACGGTCAGGGAAAAGTTTCGTCTAACGAGAAGTCTCCCCGCGATCCGAACTCCAGCTCGAAGCCGTCCGAGTCCACCGACAGCTCGGGTGACAACAAGACCAAAGACGGGACCAAGGACGGATCGAAGCCCGCGAAAGACGCACCGAAGAATGACGATTCAAAAACAGACGGCTCGAAGTCGGATGGTTCCAAGGACGGAGCGAACTCGCGCCAGAACGAGCCCCCGATGCCGCTCAGTCCCGACGGGGCTGATGACGAGAAGGTGATTGAGAAGCTCGTCAACAATCGCAAGAACCGCGACGACTCGAAGCCGAACGACCGGAAGCCGGACCAGTCGAACCCAGACGCGAACGGTGCCAAGGAGCCGATGTCCAACGACGACAGCCCCAAGTCCGACATGCCTCCGCAGAACGAGCCTGATCCGAAGTCGAAAGACACGCCGCCCGGAGAAAACACGGCGGAGCAGAAGCCTCCCAAGCCGAACGCGACGAAGAACAGCAAGACTCCTTCCAACGATGAGCCGTCCACGGGCGATGACCCGAAGGAGCCGATGCCGAAGCCGAAGCCGGGCGAGTCTCCCAAACCGAGCGACTCCAACGCGAAGCCGTCTCCCGAGAACACCAACCCCGATCAACCCAAGCCGGACAAAACCAGTCCCACCAAGCCGACGAAAGAGCGCACCAATCCAGACTCGACTCAGCCCAAAGAGCCGATGCCGGGCGAGGCACCTGCCAAGCCGGATGAGCCTGACAAGAACGGTCCCGGTACGAAGGACGAGCCGAAGCCGGGTGACTCATCCGCGAAGAAGAGTGAGAACAAAGGACCACAGGGAGCCGACACGCCCAAGAACGAAACGGCCGACAAGCCCCCGATGCCGGCCGACAAGAGTGACATGCCCGACGAGGCCGCTGCGCCGGACAAGAACAAGTCGGATGTGAGCAAGCCCAACGAAAAAACTCCCGGCAAGAGTCCCGATGACAAGCGGCCCGGTGCGGAAGAGAAGCCCGATCCGAACGGGCCTCCGTCCAAGAACAACGACAAGAAACAACCGGGCGAAGCAGACCCGAACGCGCCTCGTGAACCGGCTCCAGAATCTCCCGATGCGAAGCCCGAACCGGGCGACGGCAAGAACAAGGGACCAGCCAAGCCTCAACCCGATCCGAAATCGAAGCCGACTCCTGAGAAGAACGCGGACGCACCGCGCGACCCGCAGGACAAGCCGAACACGCGCCCCGGTGATCCCAAGCCCGAGGAGTCTCCCGCCACCAATGACTCGACACCGCCGAAGCCGGGCGACAACAAGTCGAACAAGAAACCTCAACCGGGCAAGCAACCGAACGACGCGCCGCAGGACCAGCCGTCCGAAGCGAGCGAGAAGCCTCCTGCCAACAAGCCTCCGAAGAAGGAGCCGGACTCACCGACCGCTAATGAGAACCAGCCTCCTGCAAACAAGAAGAACCAGAAGACGAACGACTCGAATAACGGCGGCGAGACAGGAGGCGAAAAGCCCGATCAGACCGGCAAGCCGAGTCCACAGAAGGGACCGGGTGAGGCTGGCAAACAACCAGGGTCTCAGCAGCAGAAGGACTCGAATTCCAAGCCGTCAGAAGACAAACAACAACCCGAACAAGGATCGAAGCCGGGCAAGAACGGCAAGCCGGGAGACCCCTCCGACAGCAAGCCCTCGGACGGCAAACCCTCTTCTGACAGCGGCAAGCCCGGCGAGAACGGCAAGCCGTCCGAGGACTCGTCACCGCCGAGTGCTGACAAGGGGAGCGATCAGCCCGCCGACAACAAGGACGACAAAGACAAAGCGGACAAGCCCGCAGGGCCGGAGTCCGACAAAGCCTCTTCCAAACCGGACAATCAACCGGGTCAAGGGGACAAGCCCGGTGACAAGGGAGCTGGCAAAGGTTCCGAAAGCAAAGACGGCGGGAAGTCACCCGGAGGCAAGCCCGCAGGCAAGAGCGGCAAAGGCAGCTCGCAACCCGGCAAGATGCCCGCTCAAGGAGGCGGCAGTGCGACTCCCGGCAAAGGGGGAGAACTGCCCGATGCGGGGAGTGGTGACGCCCCCGCTCTCGAAGAAGAAGCGGCCAACTTGGAGTACAACAAGCAGGCGACCGAGCTGGTCTTGAAACGCTTGCAGAAGGAACTCGAACGAGGCGATGTCGATCCCGAATTGCTCGAACAACTCGGCTGGACCGAAGCCGAAATGAAGCGCTTCGCCGAACGCCTCGGCAAGCATCTGGAGAAGACCAACGCGACCGAAGAGACCCCCGAATCGGCCGCCCGCCGCGAACAGTTTGAAGAGATGCTGAAGACGCTCGACCTGAAGAAAGGGGGAGCCAGACGGACCGGCGAGAACTCGCCGCAACGCGAGGTCAACCAAATCGAATCGCGCCGCACCAACGTCCCGCCCACGTACAAGAAGGCGTTCGAGCAGTTCACCAAAGACCTCAACCGCCAGAAGCAATCGAAGCCAGCGGCTCCGGCGAAGTGAACCACTGGCGACTCACGTTTGCTTTCTCCGCCGGGAGAAGAATTGGGAACACTGATCTTCGCTGATCCTCACTGATTCGAATCAGCGAAGATGAGCGGAGATCAGTGTTTCCTTTTCCCGCCTTACGTTGGCTGTGCCTGAACGTCCGCCTCCCAATTCCTTCCCCTTAAGAATTCACCAACATGCAGGCTCGACTGATGCGCGTTCCTGTTGCCTCTTTGTTGGTCGCTTTCCTTGCATTGGCGACTGCGGCGGTGAGTGGCGCTGAGCCGCTTCAAGTGGACCTCGTGCTGCGGGGTGGGACGCTGTTTGATGGGAGTGGTTCGCCGGGGCAGATCGGAGACGTGGCGATTCGAGGGGACAAGATCGTCGGCGTCGGGAAGTTCGAGGTGAAGTCGGCGGATCGCGTGATCGACTGCACCGGGTTGTTTGTCTCGCCGGGGTTTATCGACCTGCACACGCACAGTGACGATCAGGTTGTCTCGCCCACGCTGCGGGCTTGTGTGAACTATGTCATTCAGGGCTGCACGACCTCAGTGACGGGCAATTGCGGGAGCGGTCCCGTCGATGTCGCCGCGTTGTACGCGAAGGTCAACTTGGCGGGGGCCGGGACCAATGTCGCTCACCTGCTGCCTCAAGGCTCGCTGCGAGAACAGGTCGTCGGAAATATTGATCGCAAGCCGACGGCAGATGAGTTGGCCAGGATGAAATCGCTTGCCGATCGGGCGATGCAGGACGGCGCGTGGGGGATTTCCACGGGATTGATCTACGTGCCGAGCGTCTATGCCGAGACCTCCGAGTTGATTGAGATCGCCACCGTCGTTGGCTCGCACGGCGGCCTCTATGCCAGCCACATTCGGGGCGAGGGAACGGAGCTGCTCGCGGCGGTGAGCGAAGCAATGCAGATCGGTCAGACGGCGAAGTGCCCCGTTCACATCTCACACTTCAAGGCGAGTGGCTCGGAGAACTGGGGCCTGATTCGGCAAGCGGCATCGCAGATCGAAGCGGCTCGCAAAGAAGGACGCCTCATCACGGCCGACCAGTACCCGTACACAGCGTCGAGCACCTCACTCGAAGCGACCCTCTTCCCGACATGGGCGCGATCGGGTGGCGCGAAGGAGTTGATCGCGCGGATGACCGATGTTGAGGCTGGGCCGCGACTCAAGAAGGATGTGGAGCGCAGCATCGACCGGGCGGCGGGAGGCGAAGCGGTGGTGATCGCGCGGTTCAAGGCCCGACAGGATTGGGTCGGCAAGAGCGTGAAGCAGATCGCCGAGCAGGAACAGAAGACGCCGCTCGACATCGCGTATGAAGTCGTGAAGCTGGGCGGAGCGGCGGTCATCAACTTCTCGATGAGCGAAGAGGACGTGCGGTTCGCGATGCAGTTGCCGTGGGTCGCCACCGCGTCAGACGGACGTTCGTATCTCCCCGGTCCTGACCGGCCTCATCCGCGCAGCTACGGGACGTTCGCGCGAAAGATCGGCCGCTATGCGCTGACCGACAAAGTCCTCTCGGTCGAACAAGCCATTCGCAGCGCGAGCGGTCTCCCGGCCGACATCATCGGCTTCAAGGATCGCGGCTATTTGAAAGCGAACTTTGCCGCCGATGTCGTCGTGTTCGACCCAGCCAAGTACCTCGACACCGCGACCTTCGACGAGCCTCA
>CAMAYU010000116.1 GCA_945862235.1 Schlesneria paludicola DSM 18645 | reverse complement strand
ACGGCGCGCGTGCGGATTGTGAATCGGTGGCCGTGGCCGGTTTGGGGGATGTCCCTCGAAGGAGGATTCGATGGCGGCAACGAAGGGGGCAACCCGCGAGCGGCCAGCGTGGCCCTAGCTCGTGTGGCGGGATGGGCGACGACCGAGTTCGAGTGGTCCTTCATTCCTCGATGCCGTGGCGAGTATCCGTCGCAGCCGCCGCGACTGGTGACGGGATTCCCATTTGGTCTGAGGCACGCCAGTCGTCCGGTCACGGTTGAGCAGCCGTTGCTCGTCTGGCCACAGATCGTGCCGCTGGAGACTCTGCTCGATGCGGCGGAGACCCGGCCGTCGGATGACTGCTATTCCGACCACCGCGTGGGCGACAGCGGCGACATGACGGGAACTCGACCGTTTCGTGACGGCGATTCTCTGCGACGAGTCCATTGGGCGCAGACCGCCCGTCACGGACGAATGATCGTCTGTGAGCGACAGGCCCCGGCGCAGTCCGCGATCCGAGTCGAGTTCGACTCGGCCCAGCACCTGCATCGCGGATCGGGCGGAAACAGCACGTTGGAATGGTCGATTCGGCTCGCGGCCAGCATCTGCGCGGCCTACCACCGCGAGAATGCTCAGGTGGAATGCTGCTTCGGTCACGAAGTCATCCCGATCGCGCATGGTCCACGTGGATTACAGCGTTTTCTCGATGTCCTCGCCCGCTGGCAACCGACTGTCTGCGAGCACGACCCGCGACACTGCAACCGCATTCATCCGAGCAGCTGCGGTCTGTTTCAGCTGACGATTACGACCGACATCGGCCTCCAACACCGAACCGAACACCGACACGTGCATGGCGATCAGCGACTGGTCGTGTTGAACACGGCGGCCTTCGGAGGGCCGCTCCAGGTGTGCGGCCAGACACACGCGCCGCTCAGTCGTCACGCCATCGTACTCGACCGACCCGATGGCCTGGCTGCCGAGTTCCGCCGCAAATGGAGGCACATCTGCCATGCCGGGTAATGTTTTCCTGAAAGAGGCCGTGCCGAACAAGGCTTCCGTGAGAAGGGCCTTCGTCTCCGCTTCGCAGCGGCTGGCGTGGCTGCTTGCGATGTTGGCGTCGCTGACATTCGAGGTGGCGGTGGCGGATGGCGAACGCTCCGCGTGGGCCATCGCGCTGCTGATGATCGGCCAAGCGGTGGCCGTGCTGTGCTTCGGTTGGATCGCACGTCGAGTCGATTCGCGTGCTGCGGGCGAAGCGTCATCCCGACTCATTCCGATTCTGTGCCTCGCCTTTGTGCCGTTCGTTGTGGAACTGCTGGTCCGTGGCTCGACTCAGACGATGCTGTCATTGGAGTTGTTGCTGTTGGCAGGGTTTCGCAACATGGTCCTGGTTCTCGCCACATTCTCGCATCGTGCGAGCTGCCAGCGGATGTGCTGCTCATTGAGCACGTTCCTGACGATCTTCGCATCGGCACTGTCCGCGCAACTTTGGCTCCACGGATTGGTGGTGGTGTTTGCCATCATCGGCATCTGGTGGCTGATGGGAACGTACTGGGAGACGCTGCAAGGTCGGCTCGCCGCGTCATCCGAGCAGGAGCTCCCGCGTCGCTGGTTGATCGCTCTGCCATTGATGGTGCTGGTGATGCTGATCGGATTGCCGGTCGCGGCGACGCAGACACACGCCCTGCGCGGATTCATGCCCAGTTCTGGAGGGACCGACTGGTATGCCCCGAACGCTCGAAGCGGTGTGGGCGACGGAGATGCTCTCGTTGCGGGGACCGACAACATCCAGAGCTTCGCACCGATCGAGGACGCTCCGTTTCTGAACTCGCACGAACCAAGTCTGTATGACCTGTTCGACGACACCTACAACGAGCCGATCAAACCGAAGAAGCAAGAGCGGGCGATCGCACTCCCAAAGAGTCTGGCCTCGAACCAGAAGAATCACGACATTGCCGAGTCGAAGCAGGCAGGACGGCAGTTCTCGACGTTGCGCAAGCCGGGAGCAGGCCCGCGTCAGGAGATCGGCAGCCTCGACTCGAACGCCCTGTTCTACGTGAAGGGGCGCGTGCCGCTCCATCTGAAGCTGGAGGTCTTCGACCGCTACGACGGCATCGACTGGTTTCCAGAGGAACTGCGCGGAGAACAACCGCGACTGACGATGGAATCGCTGCACGACCGCCCGTGGCTGCGGCCCGCAAACTCGGACAGTCTCGCCTTGTATGGCCTTCCCGAAACGCACGCGCTCAAGATTGTGCGGATGGACACGAACCGCATCCCTTCGCCGACGCAGTGGCTGGGCGTCCACATCGACAAGGTGGATCGAGCCGACCTGTTCGCGTGGGCACAGTCGGGCATCGTCAAAATGGATCGTGAGCAACTGCCAGCCTTGTCGGTGATACATGTGCAGTCGCGCACGGTCGATGAGCGACTGATTCCGCAAGCGATCACCTTCTGGAGCGGTGGCTCGGACGAATACCGTCAATTTGGCGACGGCTTCTTTTCGCGGCAGGTTCGCGAGTTGGCGAAGCGGTGGACGGAGGATGTTGCTTCGGGCTGGCCGCAGGTGCGAGCGATCGTCGGACGCTTGCGAGAGCATTATGTTTTGGATCACGCGGCGCGACCGCCCGCAGACTGCCAGCACACGGCAGCACACTTCCTGCTCTCGTCTCGGCGCGGCCCCGACTATCAGTTTGCCTCGGCGGCGGTGGTGCTGCTGCGGTCGTTGGGAATGTCTGCGCGAGTGGTCAGCGGCTTCCATGTCGAACCGTCACGATACGATCCCCGCGCGCGACACACGCCGGTGTTCAAGGACGATGTCCACTTCTGGGCCGAGGTCCACGCCGGAGGCGGCAATTGGATTCCGCTCGAACCGACTCCTGGCTACGAACTGCTCGGACCTCCGCCGACACTGGCCGAGCGAACGTGGCGGGTCGTCCTCGTTGTCGGCCGCTTCCTGACAGAGAACGCTCTGGAGCTGAGTCTGGTGTTGATGGCTGTCGCTACCGTATGGATTCAACGTCGCCGCGTGGCCGATCTTGTCGCCACCGTCTGTTGGAGACTGTGGCCAGTCCGTGACGACCGCCGGTTCGCGTTGCAAACACTTCGTTTGCTCGACGCCCGATGTCGTCGAGCGGGTTGTGCGAGACCGCGCGATCAGACATCGAGCTGCTGGCTCCGACAAGTGGCCCTGCATGGCGAACCTGCAACCGGTGCGAAGCTGGTCGTTTTCGCACGCCTCGCCGCATGGGCCGCCTTCGCGCGAAGCGAGGATCGCTCGCCGATCGCACTTGCACGCCAGACGTGCTGCGCTGCCGAGCGGGCATTGCGGTTCGGGATGCTTCGCAAGATTCACGCTGCCAATCTTTCGTCTTCCGACGCGACTTCGAACTCGTTGAACCTCCGGCGGCACCCTTCTCGAACGGCCGCGCCCGTCGAAGACTCCGAGCGTGCCACACGACTGACGCGCGATTCACTTCTCTCACACACTCACGGTCTAGGACATCATGCCCACACTGCTTGAACCATCACACGTTAGAAGCGTCAAACGGGGAAGCGTTCCCAGTCGCGCAACACGCCGACGATCTGGCTGACATCGAACGCCTGCGCGATCGACTCAACTCGATCCTGCGAGGGAAGGCCGATGTCGTGCAATTCGTGCTGGCTTGCCTGCTGGCGCGCGGACACCTGTTGTTGGAAGATCGACCGGGATTGGGCAAGACGACGCTCGCCAAGGGGTTGGCCGAGTCACTGGGAGGATACTTCGCGCGAGTCCAATGCACGCCCGACCTGCTACCCAGCGACATCACGGGCTTCAACATCTTCAATCGGAAAACGCATGAGTTCGAGTTTCGTCGCGGCCCGGTTTTCTCGGACGTGCTGCTGGCGGATGAGATCAACCGCGCGACGCCGCGCACTCAAAGCGCGTTGCTCGAGGCGATGGCTGAACGGCAGGTGACGCTCGACACCGTGCGCTATCCGTTGTCGGACGAGTTCTTTGTGATCGCAACTCAGAACCCGCACGAGCAGCATGGCACGTATCCACTGCCCGAAGCCCAACTCGACCGCTTCGCGATGAAATTGTCGATCGGCTACCCCGAGCGAGGCGATGAGTTAGCGATGCTGTCCGACGCGGCCGGGCCTTCGCGCCGCAGTACGCCCTCCGCCGCTCCGCTCTTTCAGCCGGGCCAGTTGCACCGCATGCAGGAGGCGGTGGCAAATGTTTCCGTGGCCGGGTCCGTGCGCGACTACCTCGTGCGCCTCGCCCAAGCGACGCGGCATCACACCGAGATTTCGCTGGGTCTCAGCCCGCGCGGCCTGTTGACGTGGCAACGCGCTGCGCAGGCCTGGGCCTTCCTCGACGATCGCAACTTCGTCACACCCGACGATGTGCAAGAGGTGGCCCGGCCCGTGCTGGTCGTCCGACTCGGTATCGACCGCGACGATCCGCAACCCGTCATCGAAGAAATCCTCAGCCGCATCGAAGTACCCACGGGAGGTTGATTCAGCATGTCCGTCGGTGAGTCGAATAGACCGCACACAGAGATCGTCATCTTCGGCTTGCTGCTATTGTCGTTGAACATCAGCGGCTGCGAAGTCGCGTCGTCGAGCGAGAACGAACACCATCACGAACACCACAGCCACGACCAGCCTCGCGCAACATTTTCCCTGTCGGTCGTTGAGATTCAGAGACGTGCTGCGAGATTCACTTCGGATCAAGTCCCAACGGACACTGCGCCGCATGAATCGAAGCGAAAGAAGCTGCTCGATGTCTGCCAGTGTTTGCCCGAATTGGCGGCCAATTCTGATTTGAAAAAGTCCGATTGGGATCGCGTCGTTTTGATCTCGAAAGAATTACTGAGGATCTTGCAGCCGCCCGAATCCACCTCGCAAAGTGAGCGTGCCGAGGTAGCCAGCCAAATTCAACAACGCATCGCCGCGCTGGAGCAGATGATTCCGTTGAGCGACGTGTCCGGGATTTCAATTGGCAAACCGTCTGTAAAAGATTGATCGTTCGTTTGCGAACACAGTCAAGACGTTCCCGACAGAAGTCGCAGTCGTCGTCCGGCCCCCTTGGTTCGGACGACAGCCTCCGTTCGGCCGATTGTGCCGGGGCACTCGGTGAAAAACTGCTGTCGGAAATGTGTGTAAAGAGATAAGGAGGCGGATCATGCTGTCAGCGATTTTGTGGGGTGTTTGTCTGAGGATTCTGCAAGCCGCCCTTCAAGCGTCTCCCTTCATCTTTACCGGCCTGTGCATCACTGGCCTGTTGCATCGGCTGATGGGGCAGCAACACACGCGCCGACTGTTCGGATCGAACTCGATCGCCTCGCTGTTCCAATCGTGGCTGATCGGAATGTTGTTGCCAGGTTGCTCACTGGGAGTGATTCCGATCGTGAAGCAGTTGCGACGCAGTGGCATCGCCGTCGGAACGATCTTCGCGTTCGCCCTTTCGTCTCCTCTGTTTGATCCGCTGTCGATGCTGTACGGCCTGACGCTTTCCAAGCCGATCACGATCCTCGTGTTTGCCTCCTGTTCGCTGGTCGTCGTCACGGTGTCGGGCAGCCTGTTTGACTGGATGTTTCCCAACACAGAAGTCGTGATTGAGGAGCCACCGAGAACTCCCCACGGGGTCAAACGATTGCTGGCGGTACTGGTCGTCATGGCGCGGGAGACCGTCAGTAGCACTGCGGGGTTGATCGTCTGCGGGCTCTTGGGTGCGGGGTTGCTGAGTATGGTTTTGCCGCCCTCCAGCCTTGGTCGCACCATGGGGCACGACAATCCTTACTCGCCGCTGCTGATGACGGCGATCGCCATTCCGGCCTACGCCACGCCGATGACGGCGATGAGTCAGTTGGGTTCGATGTTCCAGCACGGCAACTCGGTCGGTGCCGCGTTCATCTTGCTGATCTTCGGCGCAGGCATGAACCTCGGGCTGCTGACGTGGATGGTGCTGAATTACGGCTGGAAAAAATCCGTCGTCTGGTTCGGCCTGATGCTGTTGATTGTGATCGGCTTCTCGTATGGGATCGAACGGCCGCTGTTCCCAACCGATATCGAACCGGCCGACCACACTCACGCCTTCGACATCTACTGCCAGCCCTTTCACGCAGGTACGCCACCGACCGGAGGTTATCCCTCAGAAATCTGGCGACGCCTCAGGCTGGAGACACAACCTCACGAACTGTTCGGCGCAGCGTTGCTCGCGGCGCTCACAAGTCTGGGGTTGTTTCTCAAATGGCTCGATCGCCGCTGGGTGATCGAATCCTGGCTGAACCGTTGTCCTTCAGTGGCGACTGCAACTCGACTCAAATGGGACATCGTCGTTCCCGGCCCGGCGCTGGCTCTCGTTGGATTTCTCACGATCATTGCCGGCAGTGTCGTCGGCTGCTTCGCCTACTACCCCGATCCCGCAGAGACGTTGGAGGAGTTGAATCTAGCGAAGACCGAGGCGCTGTCGGCGGCACTGGGTGGCCAGCACGAACATGCCTTGCATTGGATTCCGATCTGTGAGGGTTGGAACCGTCGATTGCAGGTCGGTGCCTATCTGCGCCGAGGTCGGCTCAGCGATTACCACCGCATGAAAGCGCGCGTGTTTCAAGATCAGCTGGAACAGTTGGAACACATGGTGGAGGACGGCGATCCACCAGATCAAATTCGCAAACACGTCGCCGACACCTCGCGCGCGTTCGGTCGGCTATCGGCGGCTTTCCGCGACGAATTGGACTCTCCTTGAGGGCCTGCACAGAACCGTGGCACGCTCAAAACAAGGCGTTTCCTTTCAGACCGCCTCTGAGGATCGGCATGGAAATAACTGTCGTAGTTCGTTCCGCGAACCAAACGTGGTTCGCGGAACGAACCACGACAACGAATTCCGAGCCGATCCTTAATCTCGCTCAATCGACGTAGGCGAACTCGTTCGCGTTGAGGAGCATGCGGCAGAGGACGGGGAGGCCGCGGGATTCGAGCAGGGTTTGGGCGGCGGTCGCTTCGGGGGGAGTTGGCTGGCGACCGAAGACGATTTGGAACGCGCGGGTCACTTGGATGGCGGGAGGGAGGACGGCATCGGTGCCTTGTGCGAGTCGTGCTTCGTCGAGAATGCGTTGCGCGAAGTAGTCGCTTTGACGCAGTATGAAGTCGTTGTTGAGCAAGGCCAGTGATTGCAGTGCGGTCGTCGTGACGTTCCTCGCCGGGACGAGGTTCGCGGGGCTGGGGCAGTCGAGCGTGGTCAGGAACGGGTGCGTGGTGGTTCTCACGGCGAAGCGATAGACGCTGCGTCGCCACAGGTCGGGGGAGTCGGCGGTGATGTAGCGATAGACCGGCGCGTACTCTTCTTGGTACTCGAAGTCGCGATAGCCGGGGCCGAACATCTGGCGGTTGAGTTTCCCACTGACGGTCAGCACCGCGTCTCGCAATGACTCGGCGTCGAGTCGGCGCGGAGTCATGCGCCACAAAAGGCGGTTGCCTGCGTCGAGGTCTCGTCCCCGTATCGCGTTCTTTTCGGTGTTCGCCTTCGAAACTGATCCCGACTGCTGGCGATACGTGGCGCTGGTACAGATCAGTCGGTGCATCGACTTCAGCGACCAGCGCCGTTCGAGCAATTCCTCCGCCAGCCAATCGAGCAACTCGGGATGCGACGGCCGACCGCCACCGAGGCCGAAGTCACTCGGTGTCTCGACGAGGCCCACGCCAAAGTGGTGATGCCACAGCCGGTTCACGATGACTCGCCGCGTGAGCGGGTTCGCGGGGGATGTCACCCACTTCGCGAACGCCTTCCGCCGATCTGCATCGGTCGCTTGAGACGTGCCGAAGTCCGCTGGCAACGCGGCGATGGACGACAACGCGGACGGCGCGACTCCCTCGGCTGGTTGCTCGGGGTTGCCTCGTGCCAAGACTTTGATGACCGGCGGCGTTTCGGTCAGCACGCCGTAGAGACGCGCGGGAGCGGGAAGCGACGCGAGCTGCTGCTCGATCTCGGCGCGACGGACTTTCAGTCGAGCCAACTCGGCCCGGTCCTCGTCTGACTTGGGTGAAGACTGCGCGGGGAGCAGCCACGGATCGGCGAAGCAAATCTGGTCGTGCCCGATCCCATTGCCGCCATCGGTCGCCATCAGCGTCAGGAACAGAGCCGTCGTCGGGATCGAGACCTCGACCGCGATGCCGCCGTCGTCGCGACCGATGTTCTTTCGTTCGGCTTTCGCCTCACCATCAACGTACACCAAAAAACTCGCTCCGTTCTTCGGCGTCTCTCCGAAGTAACCGGCTGTCGCCGTGAACCGCAACTCGGTCAAGCCACTTGCCTCGCGCAGGGCTTTCAAGTCGAACGTAATCGCGGCGTTCGCGTGCAACGACAGCAGTGTGTGATCGCCCGTCGCGAAGTCGGTGCCGTCGAGCGTCGTTGAGAACTGCGAGTTCACCGGGCCGAAGCGGATCGCATCCCAAATTTGTCCCGAAGTCTTCGGCACGTTCTTGACGCGCAGGCCGGTCGATGAGATCGGCGTCCCCTCGTCGCTCTTGTCCGGGATGACAACCCCTTCGATGAACTTCACGCTCGACTTCACGAAGACGTTCGGTTGGACGCCCTCGACGAATCCGCGCTTGGTCGATTGAGGCTTCCCCGTCAGCGAGTCGATCCCGTCGCCCAGCTTGCCCGTCCCAAGTCCATCGCCGCCGCCAACGATGTCGGCCAGATCGAAGTGACGACCGCTGAGTCGCGCCTGCTCGCGTCGCACGAGTTGCCGTTCGGCATTGAGACTCTGTTTGCGAGCCGCCAATTCGCGGACTTCACTCGGGCTGACATCCCGCTCGCCCCGCTTCACACCGGCGAAGACCGCCCACAGTCCGTAATAGTCACGCGTCGGGATCGGGTCGAGTTTGTGATCGTGACACCGGGCACAGTTCACGGTCACACCGCACGCCGCCGTCATCACCTGTGTGACGAGATCATCCAAATCGTCGGCTCGAGCCGCGCGCTTCAAGACCTCGCTCTTGGTCTCCGCCTGTCCGACAAAATCCCACGGCCCCGCCGCGAGAAACCCGGTCGCGATGACCGCCGCCGGATCATCGGGCCGCAGCACATCACCGGCAATCTGGTCTCGCAAGAACTCGTCATAAGGCTGGTCGGCATTGATCGCGCGAATCACCCAATCGCGGTAACGCCACGCATGGTCTCGCCGCTGGTCTCGCTCGAACCCATGCGTGTCGGCGTAATGAGCCACGTCGAGCCAGTGCCGCGCCCAACGCTCTCCATAATGAGGCGATTCGAGCAACCGATCGACGAGAGCTTCATACGCCCTCGGATCGCGATCCCCTTCAAACGCCGCGACCTCGTCCGGTGTCGGCGGCAAGCCATGCAGATCAAACGACAGCCGCCGAATCAGCGTCCGCCTGTCGGCCTCGGGCGAGGGCGTGAGTCCATCGGAAGAGGGCGTGAGCGCATCGCCACGCTTACTCCCCTCGCCCCGGCCTTGCGGAGAGAGAGGCCGGGGGTGAGCGGTTCTTCGATCTTCCGCTTGCCCTACCTCCACCATCTTCGCCGCGACAAACCGATCAATCTCATTCCGCGACCACGCACCCGCTTGGCCTTCCACTCGCACATCACCCGCCGGCACCACCGGTCGCTGCACAGGCCGCACCGCCCACCAGTCGCCTCCCGCCACCGCCCGCTCGCGCAGGTTCAGCGTCTCAGGCCACTCGGCTCCCGCCGTGATCCACTCGCGCAGCACCGCGACTTCGCGCGCGGACAGCGGCGGCCCTTCAGCGGGCATCGCAGGCTTGATGCCACTGACCAACCGCACGATCTCGCTCTCCCCCGGCTTCCCCGGCACGACGATCACGCCACTGTCCCCCCCCTTAACGAAGCCGCTCTTGGTCGAGAGCGACAGCCCTCCCTTCGACTTCTCCCCCGAGTGACATCGCACACACCGCGTCTCCAGAATCGGTGCGACATCCTTCGCAAAGTCGATCGCCAAGGCAGCGTTCTTTAAGTCGCATGACAACGCCAGCACTGCGATCACGAGGTGCATTGAAGGATGACGGCGGTGCATCGGCGGGCTTTCGAGAGAGAGAGGTGCGCGAGGTGGCGGATGTTCAGTTGTGTTTCGAACCGAGCCGCGATCCCGAGTGGAGTCTCCTTCCCGCTAACAACGAAAAGGATCGGCGCATCAATGACAGTCGTGATTTGTTGGTTAGGTTTTGGTGAGCCGGGTGCCGTAACACGATCACAGTGATAGAAGCGATAGGAACACTAATCTCCGCTGATCCTCGCTGATCTGAATCAGCGGAGAATCCGTGAGGATCAGTGTTCCTATTTCTTCTCTTCTGGCTGGGCCAGTTGCACGCCGCGTTGCTTCAGCACCTTTTCGATCTCGGCTTGGTCGATCTGTTCGGGGTCGATCAGTGCCGTCAGTTTGCCCTCTTTGAAACTGGCGGTTGCCAGCTCGACCCCCTGCAGTTTGTAGACCATCTCATAGACGGCGAGCGAGCAGGCTTTGCAGTCGAGGCCGACGATGGGGATCTCAATCCGCTTCAGCTTGTCCCGCTCGATCGTTCGCAGCGGCTTCACGCCGAACGTGTGTCGTGTGGCGTTGCGGAGCATGTCATCGAACCGCTGCACAACCTGCTCGGGCTTTGCGCCGGGGAAGACTTTGGCGGGCTCGTAATCGAAGCTCGCTTCGGCGTTCGCGAAGTCGATGCTGACGAGTTTGATGTTCGGGAACTTGTCGGCCTGCTGCTCGAAGAGGTCCTTCAAGTCCCGCTCGCGTTCGGGCAAAAACAGCCCGGTGATCTGATGCTTGATCGGTAGCCGTTCGCTGGCTGGCGTATCGGCGGCGGACAGAATCGTGAGGGAGGTGAATGACAGAATGATGAGGAAGGCAAAATGATGGAGGCGAAGCATGTGGCGGTAATGCTCTCCGCAAATGCGTTGGGGAGTTTGAAACGAGATGTCTCCCATGGGGGCGGTGCGGGACAAAGTGAGAGGTTTCTGAGCGGGGTGGCGTAAGCCCCCCGGTTCTTCCGAAGAGGGCTTACGCTCAAGAACCGGGGGGCTTACGCCGCCCCGCTCAGATGTTTCAGCACGGATCGCGCAAGGTATCACGCCCGGAAACCATTGGGCTGACGCCACTCCGCTCGGAAGCGGTTCTCTCCGGAGCATCTTCTGGTTCAAAAGCGTCTTCATCATTCTGCCCCAAATCATTTTGCCATCTGCCTTCAACGGGTTTGAAACAACGGGTTCTGAACGAGTGCGTGAATCAGCGTCCGAATGCCGCTGCCGTTGTTCTGTGTCTGCGTGACGATGGCGGTGATCTGATCGCGGTCGGTGAAAGAGAGGTCACGGCCGGTCGAGTAGATCGTGAGTTGTCGCGTGAGGTTGGTGAGCAGACGCGATGGGTCGGCGGCGAGTAGCGTTTGAAACTCGACGATGTCTTTGAAAGTGCGGTCGTCTACCAAGACACCGCTCGGATCGACGGGGGGGCCGAGTTTGAAGCCGATGCCGATGAACGGGTCGATCGAGCCACGTGGGGCGGGATCGCCTTCGCCGATGGATCGGTAGCGAGAACGGAAGCCGCCGATGACATCAAACGCTTCCAGCGCGAAGCCGGGCGGGTCCATGTGGCGATGACACGACGCGCAGATCGTGTTGTTGCGGTGCTTGTCGAGTTGTTCGCGGATCGTGGTCGCTCCGCGCACGTCGGGTTCGACGGCGGCGATGTTCGGCGGCGGCGGTTCCGGTTCCTTTCCCAGCAACCGAGCCATCACGAAAGCGCCGCGCGGGACGGGCGAAGTCGTCGTGCCGTTGGCCGTGATCTTGAGGATCGCGGCCTGCGTGAGGAACGGCCCGCGCGGGTTGTTGGCGGGGAGATCGACGCGACGAATTCCCGAACCCTTCACGCCTGCGATGCCGTAATGGACGGCGAGCTTCTCGTTGAGCATCGCGAAGTTCGAGCGGATCAGATGCCCAGCGTCGAGGTTCCGTTCGAGCAGCTCACGGAAGTACGCGCGCGTCTCGGCGATCATCGAGTCCTGCAAATAGACGTTGAATTCGGGATACAGCTTCTTGTCCGGATCGTTCGCCGCGATCTGCCGTAGCTTCAGCCACTGACCGAGGAAGTCGTCGATAAAACGCTGCGACTTCGGGTGACTGAGCAGCCGCTCGACTTCGCCCTTCAGCGTCTCCGGCTCGTGCAGCGTGTTCGCCGCGGCGAGTTCAAACAGCCGGCCGTCTGGCATCGAGTTCCATAAGAAGTAAGAGAGCCGCGAGGCGAGCGCGTGATCGTCGATCGTGTTCTTGAGCGGCAAGGCGCTCGCCGCCGGTGATGGTGAAGGACCGGCGGCGAGCGCCTTGCCGCTCACCGAATCAACATCCTCGACGTGATAAAGAAAATCGGGCGAACAAAGCGCCGCGCGGTAGGCCCAGCGGAGCGCGGTCTCGAAGCAGTCGCCCGCTTTGAGTCGTTCATCAACCTGCGTGACGTAAGCGGCGCGAACATCGTCCGGCACGGGGCGACGGAACGCGCGTGGCAGGAACGAGGCGAGGAGCTTGTTGGCATCGACCAACGGTTGCTCGCTGTGAACGGTCCAGAGGCCGGTCACCGGATCGGCGACGTTCTTGCCCATGAACATTTTCTGGCGATGGGGTTCGTGCTTGGGCGGTCGGACGTTCGGATGCTCGTCCTGTTTGAACTCGACGAGCGGCAGATCGCCGAACAATCGCTTGTGACTCGGCGGCGGCCACGAGTCGAACAGCGGGCCTTCGACGTCGAGGTAATCGCAGACGACGCCGGGTCCCGTGAACTCCATCGCCCGCTTCTTCTTGGAGTAGTTCACGGCCGGGGCGAGCGACGCGGTGTTGAAGCCGATCGTGTCGTTCTGGTTCAGCCAAGTGGTGAGTTCGTGCGTCTGTTCGTGGATCGGCGCGTCCAGATGCGCAAGCACGGTGCTCGGATGCCCGCCGCCGCGTCCGTCGCCGGTGAGCGTCACGATCGACAGCCGCGCCGCTTCCGTCCCGCGACCGGGCAGCACTTTTCCCTGATCCCACTGAAAACTCCAGAGCGAGGTCTTCAGCCGGTACCGCGCCGGATAGATCGCGACGAACTCGTTGAAGTACGGATGAAACGATTCGTCTTCATGGCGGAAGAGGCCGACGCTCGCTCCGTTGTGGAACGAACCCATCCGCTCGTGAGCACCCTGGTCGATGTGACCTTGCTCGCCCGACGCGGGGAACTCGGGATCAACCCGCTTGTTCTTGAGCAGCACGCCGTCGCCGTTCATGAGCACGTGCGCGACGAAGCCCGCCGGATTGGCCAGCGAAATCCGCTGCGTCTTCACCGTCGGCGGTTGCGGCTGAATCGCGATGGCGAGCTTCAGCGTGTGCTCGGCCGCTTCGATGTACTTGGCCAAGTTGACGTGCGAGATATCGAGCGCGTCCGAGTTCTTATCGAACCCGTGCGCCGACCCATCCGCCGGCAGATCGTTCTGCAACGAGATCCCCGGCATGTCGAACAAGTCGCGAACCGTGTTCTCATACTCGGCCCTCGTCATCCGCCGCACGCCCGTTCGAGGCTCGTTCTTCAACTTCTCCTGCTCGGCCTTGATGAGCGCCCCCTTTAACTCCTTCGTTACCGCGCCGCGCGCAGCGGCATCAGGCCGAGGCTGTCCCTTCGGCGGCATCTCACCCGACTCAATCCGGTCATGAATCTTGACCCACTTCGCGAAGTTGTCGGCGTTCGACAGTTCTTGCTGGATCGCGGTCAGATCAAGGCCGCCCTGTTTCGATGTCGCGTCGTGGCACTCGACGCAATGTGCGTTGAAGAACGGCATCGGTTCCGCACGAACATCTCGGACAGCGACAACGATGGTCACAACAATAAAAAGTAATCGTGGCATCATGGCTCGATTGAATGAGGACTGATCGGGGCAGCACTGATCATGTTGCCTGTTCCAAATCAGGCAGCGCGGGAATCTCCTTGAGCAGTTCGTTCAACAGCACGTCCGTCTCGTGCTTCGCGGTCCATGATCGGAGATAGGTCCAGTCGATGATCGGGCCGCTGACGGTGAGGACGTTGACGACATCGTCCAAATCTTTGCGTCGCTGCCAGCGGAGTTTTTGGATCACGACATCCTCCACTGTGGGGAGCCAGACTTCGCGTTGGATTTCTGCGAGCAAATGTCGGTGACGGCGGCGAAAGCGAGCTTCGTGATGTTCGTCCTTGGTGTTGAGTCGAAACAGTTCGATCTGAAACAGGGTGGGGGTGTACGTGATGATATTGCGGAGTGATCCCGTGATCCCCTCCATCATGATCTGCGGGTCAAGCACGAAGTCCGGGCCGAGGCGTTGCGCGATCGCTCGGAGATCGCCTGGCTTCACGACAACAACGAAGTCGACATCGTGTGTGGCGCGTGCGATGCCATACGCATTCGACGAATACGCTCCAACCAGCATGTAATCGACCTGACATTCTTCCAGAACGCACACGACGGCCTTCGTGACTTCCACGTTATTCATCGAGAACTCCAGCCTCTCGGTAAATTCCAGCCTCTTGGATTTGCCGTTGGATGGCCAATCGTCGCCGCATTTCTTTCTCGACTTGTTCGTCCGTGTAGTCAGGGAATTGAAAGCGAATGCCACTCCGCATCAGCACGCAGCAATTCTCAAAGAGTTCCGGCCCGTCGAGAATCTTCTCGCTGATCGATCTCTGGCGCGCACGCAGCGCCTTGTCGATGAAGATCGAGTCCATCAGGGCTTTGGTTTCGGCGTCGGGTCGCGTCATCGGTGTGTCTCCGCAGGAATGATCTGAACTCACACCATCTCCAACCCGCGAAACGTTCCTTTGCCGGTTGAGAACTGGTCGGTTTCGATGCCGAGGCGTTGGAGCATCGAGACGAAGAGGTTGGTGAGCGGGTAGTTGTTCTGTTGATCGAAGGCGAGGTGTTGGCCGTGCTTGAAACCGCCACCCGCGAGCAGGGCGGGGAGGTTCACGTTGCTGTGCGAGTTCGCGCTCCCCATGCAGGTGCCGTACAGGACCATCGTGCGGTCGAGGAGTGAGTCTCCCTCTTCCTTCGTTTCGCTGAGCGACTTGAGGAAGCCGCCGAGGGCGTCGAACTGGCCCTCTTCATGACGGCGGAGTTCGTCGAGGACTTCCGGGCGGTTGCCGTGGTGCGTGATGTTGTGGATCACGGTGGTGTCGATGAAGAGCGAGATGACGCGCGACGAATCGGTCTCGAGCGCCAGCTTGATGACATCGAAGAACAGCCGCGTCCGTTGGACGAAGGCTTTCGCGTCGTCGATGTCTTCCGGCGGCTTCGCGCTGACGACAGGTTTGGGTTGATGCTCCCAAGACTCGGAACTGGCGAGTCGCTGTTCGAGGTCTCGCACGGAGGTGAAGTATTGGTCCATCCGGTTTTGGTCGCTCTTGGACAGCGAGCGATTCAGCCGCTTCGATTGCTCGCCGACGAAGTCGAGCAGACTGCGGCCCTGCTTCAACGCTTCGACGTTCGCCGCGACTTCTTCCGGTTTCCCCTGCACGAACAGTTTTTGGAAGAGCTTCTTGGGACTCTTCTCGGACGGAATCGGTGCGCCGCTGCGCGTGTAGCTGAGGGTCGAGCCTTCGTTGCTGTTGGCCAGCACGAGCGACGGGTAGCGCGTCCGGTTGCCGATCAGTTCGGCGGCGTACTGGTCGAGCGACACCCAGTTCCGAAAGCCGCCTCGTTCCGGATGCGGCGTCCCTGTGAGGAAGCACTTCTCGGCCGCATGAGCACCCGTCACGCCGGGATGACTCGTCCCAGAGAAAACCGTGAACTGCTCGCGCTGCGCGGCGAGCTTCTGCAAGTACGGCGTCAGCTCGAAATCGCGGCCCGCTATCTCGGGGAAGAAGAACTGCGGCAGGATCCCCATGTTCGTCTGGATGGCGATCATGCGACGCGGCGTTTGCTTCACATCGTCGGCCGCAAACGCGGGCCGCATGGCGTCGAGCAGTGGCAGGGCGAACGCAACGCCTGTCCCACGGAGGAACGCGCGGCGTGAGAGAGGATCGTGTGAGATCGAGAAGGGTGCGGTCATGGCCGAGGGATCCTTTGCGACTGCGTATCGCTTCAAGTCGTAGTACGGACGTGACTTTTTGCCTGAATGTAACCTTCATCGCTCCGCGTGAAGTCAGCCGATTGCAAATCGACGTGGAATTTTCCGTTCCACGCGAAACGTGTGTTCGGCTGTCTTCACGCGGAGCGATGAAGGCTACTTAAAAGAAAGGCGACATGTTGTGATGACGACAATTGAAAACGTCAGTTCTTGGTGACGAATTCATCGAGATTCAAGATCACATTGGCGACGGCGGTCAGGGCGGCGAGGTCTGTGGCGGTCTGTCCTTCGGGGAGTGGACCGAGGGGGTTGGTAGCGAATTGGAGTGCCTCGTCGGGGTGAGTCTCATAGTGAGCGTGGCGGCTGTCAAACAGTTTGGTCAGCGCGGCGATCTCGTTCGGACGGGCGGGTCTGGTCAGCGCGAGTTGCAGGCCGAGGGCGAGGCGATCTGCGAGCGTGTTCGAGGCGGCCTCCTTGACCATGCGTCGCGAAAGGGCTTGTGCCGCTTCGATGTAGGCGGGGTCGTTGAGCGTGACGAGGGCTTGCAGTGGCGTGTTCGTGTTGATGCGGCGGACAGTGCATAGCTCACGGCTGGGTGCGTCGAAGGTCGTCATCGCGGGATAGGGCGTTGTCCGCTTGATGAACGTGTAGAGGCCGCGTCGGTAGCGGTCCTCGCCCTTACTCGTCTCCCACTTCGTCGTGTTGTAGGTCGATTGCCAGATGCCGTCGGGTTGAGGCGGCATGACGGACGGCCCGTACATTTTCTGACTGAGCAGTCCGGACACCGCGAGGGCGTTGTCGCGAATCATCTCTGCTTCCAGCCGGAACCTCGGCCCGCGTGCGAGCAACCGATTGAAGCGGTCCCGTTCAAGCAGTTCGCTCGACGCCCGCGACGACTGGCGGTACGTCGCGCTCATGACGATCCGCTTACAGAGACGTTTGTGGGACCACGGGGAATTGGTCTCGCCTGACGCACCTCCCATGAATTCGACCGCCAGCCAATCGAGCAACTCGGGATGCGTTGGCGACTGGCCTTGTGAGCCGAAGTCTTCTTGCGTCTCGACGAGACCGGCACCGAAGAACTGCGACCAGACGCGGTTCACGGCAACGCGCGCGGTGAGCGGGTTGTCGGGAGAGGTGAGCCACGTGGCGACACCGAGTCGGTTCGTGGGTGCGTCTGACGCGAGCGGGTGAAAGTTCGCGAGGACTGCCGGTTCGACGACATCGCTCTGTTCGAGGAAGTTGCCTCGGACATGCAGTTTGGTCGTGCGACGTTTGTCGGTGGGCAGCTCACGCAAGATCGGCGTTTGTGGGATCGCGATGGCGGCGATCTCTTTCTTCAGCGAGGCGATCTGGTCGCGAAGCGGCTGTGTGACCGGCGCGATCCCGGCGAAGTGCTTCATGAGCTGAGTCTGTTGCGCGGGTGAGCGATCAGCCTCAGCCAGCTTCGCGATCGCGAGGATCGGTTCGGGAACTTTGTCATCAAGTGACGGGTTGTCATCACACGTGGCAGACAGTCGGAAGCGGCCGAGACTGAAGCCGGGCGTGCCGTTCTCAAACCGATGGACCAGCGTGACGAGCAGCGATGTCCCGGCTGGTAGCGCGACTGGAGCGGCCGGCGTGAAGACGGCCGTGTGCGGTTTGGTTTGCTCGGGTGAGACCGCCCAGCCGTGCTTATTGCGATCCGGGTTTTGGAGCGCGTGTTCGACCGGATAGCCGTTCTGTGAGAAGTCGGCTTTCGCGCCGGTCAGTTCGACTTTGGTGATCTCGCCCGAGGTCTTCGCGGTTTGAACCTTGATCTCGGACAACACGAAGTTGCCGTCGTTGACCGCACGACCGACGCCACTTCTCGGGTGAGACTTGTCGGTCAGCGCTTCGAGCTTAAGCCCCGTGAAGTGAGGTAGATCGACGGGCAGCGTCAGCATGTACGTCTCTTCCGCCGGAGATGTGGCTTCGACCAAGAACGATCCGTCGTCATGCAAAGTCATCTTGGAGCCACTGGCGGCGGAGTACATGACGACGTTCTGCGGGGTCTGCTTCAAGACGACCCAGCCGCGTGCGGTCTTCAGTTTCGCGGCCCATTCGTCGGCAGCGGACTTCAGTTCCGGAGTGACTGCGTCGCGTTGCTGTTCGAGCTTCGCGATCTCGCCATTGAGCTGTTCGACACGCCGCGTTTGCTCGCGCGTCGGCGTAGCGAGCTTCGGGCGTTCGTCGTAGTCGTCGGCGTCCTCGGTCTGATTGAAGTAGGCGAGGAACTGGTAGTACTCACGCTGCGAGATCGGGTCGTACTTGTGGCTGTGACACTTCGCACAGCCCATCGTCAGCCCCATCCAGACTTGGAGCGTCGTATCCACGCGGTCCTTCACAGCGTCGATGCGAAACTCTTCGTTGTCGGTTCCGCCCTCGTCGTTGACCATCGTGTTGCGATGGAAGGCAGTCGCGAGAATTTGCTCGGTCGTCGCGTTGGGGAGCAGGTCGCCAGCGAGTTGCTCGCGCGTGAATTGGTCATACGGCAGGTCGCGGTTGTAGGCGTCGATCAGCCAGTCTCGGTAACGCCACATCGTGCGCATCAGGTCTTTCTCGTAGCCCTTCGTGTCGGCATAGCGCGCGATGTCGAGCCACATCCGTGCCCAACGTTCACCGAATGCGGGTGACTTGAGCAGCTCATCGACCAGCGTTTCGTAGGCGTTCGGCGACGGATCGTTGACGAACTTCGCCACGAGCTTTGAGTCAGGCGGCAAGCCGGTCAGATCGAACGCGACGCGACGAGCCAACGTGTGACGATCGGCCTCGGGCGACGGCTTCAAACCCTCATGCTCCAGCCGCGCGAGAACGAAGCGATCGAGATCGCTCTTCACCCACGCGGCCTCCTTCACTGCGGGAAGCATCGGCCGCGCCGGCTTGTCGAACGACCAATGAGTTCCCCACGCCGCCCCTTCGGCGACCCAACGTTTGAGCGTTTCGATCTGCTCGGCCGTGAGCGACTTGCCCGAATCGGGCGGCGGCATTTTCTGAGTCGCATCGTCGGAGAGAATGCGTGTGACGAGTGCCGACTCGGCGACGTTCGACGGGACCACCGCGCGACGCCCGTCGTGCGCGGTCGATGCGCCCTCGCGCGTGTCGAGCCGCAACTCGGCCTCACGGTGTGCGTCGTCTGGACCGTGACAAGCAAAACAGTTTCGAGCCAAGATCGGCCGCACGTCTCGCACAAAGTTGACGGGCTTCGGTCCCTCCGCCGCAGGAGCGTCGCGCGTGGGAACGACCAGCGCGAGGAGCAGGAGCAAAACGCAAAAGGCTTCCAGTCGCAGTCGCATGAGCTTCAAACCCAATCGTATGTGGAGTGACATCGCGTGAAAGTAGCAGGCTGCTGGAACACGGATTCTTCCGAAGTAGACCCGCAGAGAAAGTTATGCAGGTGAGCCGGGTGGCGTCAGC
>CAMAYU010000115.1 GCA_945862235.1 Schlesneria paludicola DSM 18645 | reverse complement strand
CGAATCGTGAGTGGTGTGAATCGACAAGGACATTAAGGCATCGCTGAATGCAGCTGCAAACACCGGCTTTCAGAAAGACTTCCCTCATACCCGCGATTTTGGAATGGACTCACACCGTGGTCGAGGGCGATCTGGATGGGCTGGGGCATACGAACAGCATTTCGTACCTGAAGTGGATGCATTCGGCGGCACTGGTTCGTTGAGAGAATCAGGGGTGGCCGGTCGAGGCGTATGCCGCGCTCGGCTGCGGCTGGGTTGTGCGGTCTCATTTCATCGAGTACCTCGTCCCCGCCCTGCTCGGCGACACGATCTTGATCCGCACCTGGGTGGCCGACATGAGCACGGTCACGTCGCGCCGGCAGTTTCTCATCCTGCGAGGCGAAGATGAATCGCGACGCGGAGCGGCGTTCTCATGCGGAGCGTGGGAACGAGGTGGAGGCGGCTGAGACAGTCCTCGCCAAGTCGGAGACGAGCTGGGCGTTCGTCGATTACCGTACTGGGTCTCCGAAGCGCATCCCGCCCGAGGTCTCGCGGGCGTTCGAGGTCGTCACGGATGACTGGCCGGCCGCGACTCGATGAGACGTTTCTCCCGTTAGAGTTTTGGTGAGCCGGGCGGCGTCAGCCCTCGGACTCCTGTGGTAAAGAGTGCCAGGGCCTTACGGCCAATGGCACTCACTTTGAGCGGCACGGCGCTAGCCGCGGGTAAACGGAGTTGTGTTTCCAAGCAAAGAACCGGCGGCTAGCGTCGTGCCGCTCACGGAGTGAATGACGAAGTGAGTGCCGGGGGCTGACGCCACCCGGCTCACCAAGAAAGCCTCATTACCTACCGCGCGAAGTAGAACAGCCCGTTGAAAAACGTAGAGCAAGCCTCCGGCTTGCTCTTTTTCTCGCAGTAAAGACGGGCAGGCGAGACGCTTACCCTAGGTTTTAACAGACTGCTGAACTCGACTTTCGCCGGTTCTGTTACTCGTGCCGCATCGCGCTGTTGCCGGTGAGCGTCTTGCCCGCAAGATACTTGCCGGGGATCAGCGCCACCTTGTTGAATGGCAACGCGACCTGTACCGAGATCAAGTCGCGGGACGACGTGTTGGCCAGAACATTGGCGGGGTCCGGATTGCCCGGAGCGGGGGTCACCGCGATCGTGATGCCGATGTCTGATGTGGTCAGGCTGGAGCTGATGGCTCCCTGCAAAAACGTCCGCACGGCGTTCGACACGTCCGCGTTGGTCGAGCCGTCCAAGACCGCCATGCGTGCCCCTTCACGAGCGGCATTGGTTACGAGGTTCGAGACCATCATCCCTCGACCGAACTCGATGATCCCCATGATCAGCATGAGGAACACCGGCAACACGAGGGCCATTTCGACCATCGCGGCACCGCGGCGAGCATCCTTCTTCTTCGATGAAATCGTCTTCATGGCACATCGTCTCCCTGTTTGGCTCGGCTTCAAGCCGAACAACTTTCGCAATCACTGCCCGCAGTTTTGAATCGTCAGACGCCGGAGAGGCATGAGCCATCAGCGGGGGATTCGCGGTGTTGGCACACTACGGGGAGAACGAACTCCGCCTTGGCTGCATTTTCAGTCGTACTGCTCCAACCTAGGTCAACGTTCGGAGAAGTCAAAATGCGACGAGCCGAATTTGGAAGATTTCGGGAAGTCCGCGCGGCTCTCTCTTCCCGATAGTGGTCGAACACTCGTAACGCGAATCCCACCGAGGCGAACCGGCGGGAAGGTTGGTTGCGGCCATAGGCAGCGCCGTGATACCGTCAGACCCAGCCCCTTGAACAACTCCGCATTGGCCGGGAGTGACCTCTCGGTTGCCACTCGCTCTCGCTTCAGGACGCTCCGCCGGATGACGATTTTTCAGAAGATCATTGATCGCCAGATTCCCGCCGACATCGTCTACGAAGATGATCAGTCGCTCGCCTTTCGCGACCTGCACGCTCAAGCCCCGACACACGTCTTAGTGATTCCCAAACGCGCGATTCGATCTCTGGCCGATACGGCAGACGATGACGCCGCGTTGCTCGGACATCTCCTGATCGTCGCCCGCAAAGTGGCCGAGCAACTCGGGCTGACGAATGGCTTCCGAACGGTCATCAACTCCGGCCCCGACGGTGGCCAATCGGTCGATCATCTCCACGTCCACTTACTCGGCGGCCGTCCCCTCGGCTGGCCACCGGGCTAACAATTCCTACTGCCTACTGCTCATCCCCCCTCCCCCCACTTTGGAACCCCCCCCATGGCAACTCGGAAGCTCCTCTTGTCCGCCAGTGTCGTCGTCGCGATGGCCGCATTGCTCGTCGCTCAGAATGCTCAAGCCCCGAAGACCGGTCAGGCGATGACTGTCGCCGCGAAGTCGTTTCTCGGTGCGATCACTCCGGAACAACAGAAGGAGGCGGCGTTCAAGTTCGATGACGCCGAACGCTTGAACTGGCACTTCATCCCGCGCCCTCGTAAGGGACTCCCGCTGAAGGCGCTCGAAGGAGCCGCGCTGCAAGCGGGACTTGGCCTGATCCGCAGTGGTCTCTCGGACGCTGGGTACGATCAAGCCTTGAACGTGATGAGTCTCGAAGAAGTCCTCTACCTGCTCGAAGGCGGTGAACGGGCCTACCGCCGCGACCGTCGCGATCCGAACAAGTACTACCTGAGTGTCTTCGGTGAACCAGCCGATACCGGTCTCTGGGGCTGGCGTGTCGAGGGCCATCACTTGTCGCTCAACTTCAGCATCAAGGACGGCAAAGTTGTCTCCAGCACTCCCGAGTTCTTCGGAGCCAACCCCGGCACCATCGACGCAGGCAAGGACCGACAGATTCGAGTCCTCGGCCCCGAAGAAGACATCGCTCGTCAGATTCTCAAGCTCTGCACACCCGAACAGCAGAAGCTCTGTTGGGTCAGCAAGGTCGCTCCCGATGAAGTCCCCGGTCCCGGTGCTGCTCAAGCCGCCGTCGAAGCGGCTCCCGTCGGATTGACCTACGCTCAGATGTCGGCCGATCAGAAGAAGCTGCTCCAAGACCTGATGTCCGAGTACCTCAAGAACCTCCCCGCCGATATCGAGCAAGAACGCCGCGCGACCATCAACGGAGCCGGTTTGGACAACATCCACTTCGCGTGGTACGGCGACCCCGATCTGCACCAGCGCCACCACTACCGAGTCCAAGGGAAGACGTTCGTCATCGAGTACAACAACACTCAAAACAACGCCAACCACGTCCACTCGATGTGGCGCAACCTGCAAGGTGACTTCGGCCTGCCGGTGAAGTGATTGAATTCAGGAGCATCCTGATGTCTGTAACCATTCCTGCCGAGTTTGAGTCGTTCGTCGAACGAGCCGTTGCTAGCGGTCGTTATCGGTCGGAGGACGAAGTCTTCGCCAACGCTCTTCGTTTGCTCTCGGAGCGAGAACGGCGTTGGCTTGCGCTGCGAGACGACATTCAGGTCGGTCTCGACGACATCGAGAGTGGCGACGTGGCCCCGCTCGATGTCGAAGACGTCAAGCAGCGGGGAAGGCAGCGTCTCGCGGAACGGATTGCGAGGTCGTGATGACTGTGCAACGCAGTCGCAGGGTATTGAGCGACCTCGATGAGGTTTGGGTTACATCGCCCGAGACAACCCCGCCATCGCGGATCGTCTCCTCGACAAGATCGCGGCCAAGTGTGAAATGCTGGCAAGGCAACCAGTGATCGGTGAGGCTCGTCCCGATTTGGCGATGAACTTGCGCGAAGTCCCCGTCGGCAACTACGTTGTTTTTTATCGTCCTCTGCCAGATGGAATCGAAGTTGATCGTGTCTTGCACGCGGCACGCAATGTTGCGGTTTTCGAGTGGGAATGAAACGTAAGGCTTCCGGAGTGAATCGATGCTAGGCACCGTGCCCTCGGATTTGGAAACATCCTTCCGCGAGAAGTTCGCTCAATCCGCCAAGCTATTCGAGCGGGGACAGGCACTCTTCCCGAGTGGTGTCACGCACGATGGGCGATACCTCGAGCCGTTCCCGGTTTACGTGACCGAGGCTCACGGGTCGCGCAAAGTGTCGGTCGAGGGACACTCGATCATCGACTACTGGGTCGGTCACGGATCGTTGTTGCTCGGTCATGGGCATCCCACTGTGGTTGAGGCTGTGCAGAAACAGATGGCGCGCGGGACGCATTACTCCGCCTGCCACGAACTTGAACTGGAGTGGGGCGAGCGGGTGCAGCGGATGGTGCCGTCGGCCGAGCGGGTTCGGTTTACGAACAGCGGGACCGAGGCGACGTTGATGGCGGTGCGTGTCGCGCGGATCGTGACCGGCCGGCAGAAGGTCGTCAAATTTGTCGGCCACTTCCACGGCTGGCACGACCTCCTCGTTCCGGCCGCGTACGCGCCGTACACACCGCATGACTGGTCGATGCCCGGCATTACGGAGGGGACGTTGAGTGACCTCGTTGTCATCCCCCCCAACGATCTCGCGGTCGTGGAGGAAACGTTCCGACAGCAGCAACCGGCTGTCTGCATCATCGAAGGGACCGGCGGACACTGGGGCCTCGTTCCGGTGTGCGGTGAGTTTCTGAAAGGGCTGCGCGAACTCTGCACTCGTCACGGTGTCTTGCTCGTGTTTGATGAGGTCATCTCCGGCTTCCGCGTTCATCCGGGAGGTTCGCAAGGTCACTACGGCATCACGCCCGACATGACGACGCTCGCGAAGATTCTGGCCGGTGGCCTTCCCGGCGGAGCACTCGTCGGCCGCGCGGACCTGCTCGACGCGATCGCCTTTGGAAATCGCCACGGCAAGAAGATGAAGCATCCCGGCACCTACAATGGCAACCCGCTCTCGGCGGCGGCTGGCTGTGCCGCGCTCGATGCGATCGCCGATGGCACCGCCTGTCGCCGCGCGACTGATCTCGCCAAAGAACTGCGTCGCCGGTTGAACGAACTCTTCGTGCAGCGGAACGCGCCGGTGGTGGCCTATGGCGAGTTCTCGATGATTCACGTCCTGCCGAACTACAGTGGCCCGCGTCCGACCGGTGACGACTTCATCCCGCATGATGGCGACTATCGAATGCTCGATGCCGAGCAACCCGCCTCGCTGAAACATGCCTTCCGCTGCGCACTGCTGCTCGGCGGAGTCGATTGGTTCGGCTGGAGCGGCATGACCTCGGTCGCTCACACGGAAGCGGATCTCGATCAAACCGTTCAGGCATTTGATCAAGCGATCCTGCTATTGGACTGAGTGTGGCGATCCAGAGTCCACTTTCCGCGAGCGAAGACACCATTTCATCGAGCGAAGACACCATTTCATCGAGCGAAGACGCCATTTCCACGAGCGAAGACACTGTTTCCACGAGCGAAGACGCTATTTCCGCGAGCGAAGACCACTTTCGTGTGAGCGAAGACCACTTTTATTGGACCTAACCTCACTGGTGCGCGAGAGAAGCTGCTTTGGACACTAAAAAGGTGACTTCGGGCATCGAACAGGCATCTTCGGTCGGACAAAAGTCAGCTTCGATCCCTCAAAAGGTCACTACTGACAGACACCAGTGAGCTTCTGACGAACAACAGTGACATTCGTTCACGAATCTCCGGCCGAAGTTCACCCCTCTATGATCGCCGCCCCACCCTCCATGGAATTGACTCCCAAGACCGACCATCTGCGGCGTGACTTGTACCTGCTCGTTCTTCCGGTGCTGGCCGAGCAACTGCTGATCTTCGGGATCGGGTTCTTCGACACGCTGTTGTCCGGCCAATTGGGCAAGGCGGAGACCTCGGCCATTGGGCTGGCGGCGTATGTGTCGTGGCTCGGCTCGGTGATCTTTGGCGTCGTTGGAGTGGGGGCCAATGCGATCGTGGCCCGTCATTGGGGTGCGGGCGACTTTAACGAGGCGCGTCGCGTCACAGCTCGGTCGCTCACGTTGTCGTTCTTCGTCGGAGCGATCGTGTTCTGTCTGCTGCGTGAATTGGCGAGTCCCTTCGCGTTGCTGATGAGGATGGATGGCGAGCAACATCGGATCGCGGTCGAGTATCTGCGGTTCGATGCATGGTCGCAGTTCTTCGCGGCGTTCACGCAGATCGCGGCGTGTTCCTTGCGCGGCGCGGGCGACATGCGGACGCCGTTGCTCGTGCTGACCTTCACCAACGTGGTCAATGTTCTCGTGGCCTCGGCCTGCATGTGGGGTTGGGGGCCGTTCCCCGAGATGGGTGTCACCGGGATCGTGACCGGCACCGTGATCGCTCAAGTTTGTGGAGCCTGCCTGATGGCGGTCCTGCTTTTTTCGGGGCGATCCAAACTTCATCTTCGTCTCAGCGAGTTCGGCTTCGACTCGGCGACGACGCGCCGCATCACGCGCGTCGGTGGACCGGCGGCTCTCGCGGGGATCGCCAAGGTGAGCGGGCACTTTGCGTTTCTGATGGTCATCTCGCGGTTGTCAGTTGGCAGCTTTGATGGAGCGGCCTTCGCAGCTCACTTCGTGGGAGTCCGCATCGAGGCGCTGTCGTATCTCCCCGCCGAAGCCTTCGGGATCGCCGCCGCGTCGTTAATCGGACAGGCTCTCGGCGCGGGCGATCTTGATCGCGCACGTCGAGCCGGGCGATTGGCCGTTCGTCAGTGCATCGGCTATGCGGGAATGATGACGCTCGTCTTCTTCGTGCTCGCGCCGTGGATTTACGAGCACATGCACCGCGATCCGGCGGTCGGGCTGATCGGTGTCCCGGCGTTCCGACTGATGTCGCTCTATCAAATCCCGAACGCGATCCTGATCGTCTACACCTGCTGCCTGATGGGAGCGGGCGACACACGGTTCCCGCTCTATTGCTCGCTCATCGGCAACGTCATCGTGCGCGTCGGCCTCGGCTACCTCTGCGGAGTCTATTGGCAGGGCGGGCTGTTCGGAGCGTGGATCGGCATGGGAGCCGACAACATCCTGAGGTCGATGCTCATCGCGTGGCGGTATCACGCCGGACACTGGGTTCATACGAAGGTGTGATGAGGGGCGGCGAAAAGTGTTAATGCCTCACGCCGCCCCGCTCAGAAACGTCTCGCTTTCTGCGACCGAGGACCTGGTCGCTTGGTCCACTATCCGAACAGCCCGACCAACTCTTGGTGAATGTCCGAGCCGTTTGTCGCCAAGAGGTTCGGTTCCTCGATGCTGAAGGCAGAGCCATCGAGCCGCGTGACGCGACCGCCGGATTCTTCGACCAGCAAGACTCCTCCCGCCATGTCCCACGGCTTGAGGCTGGTGGACCAGAAGCCATCGACGCGACCGGCCGCGACATACGCGAGGTTCAGCGCTGCGGAGCCGGTCCGTTGAATCGTCTGGGCGTGAGGGATCAGTTTGAGGAACCGTTTCACGGCGGGGTCTTCGGCGCTGGTCGCGACCGGCAGGCTCGCGACGAGCATCGCCTGCCCGAGTTCCGTGTTGTCGCTCCCTTTGAGCGGTCGTCGGTTGAGCGTCGCGCCGGAACCGCGCACGGCCGAGAACATCTCATCGCGCGTTGGGTCAAACACCACGCCCACGATCAGCTTCTGCTCGCACTCCAGTCCAATCGAGACCGCGTAGTACGGAAAGCCATGCACGTAGTTCGTGGTCCCGTCGAGCGGGTCAATGACCCAGCGATAGGGCGAATCGGGCCGTTCTTCGTTCAAGCCCTCTTCGCCATGAAAGCCATGCTGAGGGAAGCGGCCTCGCAGGAATTCGTGGATCACTTGCTGAGCCGCTAGGTCCGCTTCCGTTACCAAGTTCGAGCGACTCTTTTCGCTCACGGTGAATTTTGACGACCACGCTCGTAATACCTGTCCTGCCCGTCGTGCCGCTTCTTCCGCTGCTTGTATGAATTCGAGCATCAACCCTCCAGAAAATGTCCGGCAGAAACCGCCGCAGTCCGATTTGTAGAGAACACCCCGTTGCGGCGCGATTATGCAGTGAGCTTCTCCCCCGAACCAGTCCGAGCTGACGACCGATTCCCGTCACAATCCTTAGGGTCGTTACAACCGGCGCGCCTTGCCCTGAATGTCTGTCGGATGAATTGTGGCGTCTGTGCCTGCGATGAGGTCTCGGTGAAACTCACGTCCCCGCGAAGCACGTTCGAGACGAGTCGCACGTGGCAAATCGAACTTATGGGATGATGCCTCGCAGCAACATTTCGGAACGTATGGTGTGTAAGAGTCACCAAAACAGGAGAGGTCTGGCAACGTCTTCCGCCTGTTCCGAAAACCTGTGTTATGTTTTCAACACTGAGTGTTTCAGTGCGCGAAGAGAGTTCGAGTGACAGCGGTCGCCGCGAATGCTTCGACTTCCGGGGCCGTAACGATTGAAGAGACTTCTCGGCGGGATGGCCTGCCGCAGGGAACCAACGACATGTTTGAATGGACGCTGCAGCACATCGTGTGCATCTTGGGAGTCGGGTTGCTGACGGGCATTGCCGCATACACCGACACGAAGATGTGGAAGATCCCCAACAAGTTGACGCTGCCGTTCTTCGCTTTGGGTTGGGTTTATCAAATTGGCTTCTGGGGACTCCCCGGATTGCAGGATGGCTTGGCCGCATTTGCGGTGGGATTTGGAACGTACCTGTTGCTGTTCATGGTCGCGGGTGGCGGCGGTGGCGACGTGAAGCTGGTGGGAGCATTAAGCGTTTGGCTCGGTTTGAAACTGACGGTCATGATGATGGCGGCCAGTACGCTGATCGTGATCTTCGATGTGGCTGTCATTACCGTTTACAAGGTGCTGCGCTACGGGACTCGCAAGTGGAAGCATGACCATCTCGCGACGGGCAAGACCGACGAAAAGGGCAAGCCCGTCACCAAGACAGAGACCTATGCCGAGAAACAGAAGCGACGCATTCTGCCATTCGCAATCCCGGTCGCGATGGCCACTTGGTTGCTGATGCTGCTCAACGGCGCGGGGATCATCAAGGAGGGTCAACTCGGGCCGGCGCGAAAGCCTGCTGAACAACCGGCTCAAGTGGTGGAGCGTTGATCAACATCATGAAGATGGCCCACATGAAGAGCCTTCCCGCTCGAAGCCGATCTCCCGCAAAGCCGCACCCGGATCAACGAGTCCGTCGGGGCGTGTTGAGCATGGAGTTGGTGCTGACGTTACCGATCCTGCTCGTGCTGCTGCTTGGGCTGTTTGAATTCACGATGTTGTTTTACTCGCGCGGCCTGGTGGTCGAAGCCAGTCGCGCAGCGGCTCGCAAGGCGAGTCTGCCGGGAGCCACGGACGAAGACATTAAGGCTGAAGTCCGACGTGTCCTCAGTCCCTCGTTGCAGGCGGGCGTTCAAATTGGAGTCGATCTGGGGGACCGCAGCGGAGACTTAGTCGCGGTGTCGATTGAGGTTCCGATGAGTTCCGCTTCGCCCGACTTGTTGTGGCCGATTGGAGTCGGTCTGAACGGACGGAACCTGTATTCGGAAACACGGATGATCAGAGAATAGCTGCACACACGTTCGAGAGATCGTTCGTTTCAAATTTAGAGACAACGCACACGCGGGTCGCTTGCAGCGACAGTTTTTGACGGGCTAAACCGTCACTGTTCACCGCGCGAGACACCCGGGAGGGGATTCCAAGTGAGACGACTGACGCCAGCCACATTGACTATGGTGATGTTCGGAATTGTCGGGCTATTGGTTGTGGGCTATGTCGCCAAAACCATGCTCGCCGGTCAAGAAAAGCCGCCAGCTCCGATCGCGACGCGTGACGTGCCGATGGCCGTGACCGATGTCGCGGCGGGGACCATCATCACCGAGAACCATCTCGGGATGGGTAAGTATCCTCGCGACAAATTGACCAGCGATGTGCTGCTCGCCAATCGAGTCATCATCGGCCGAGTGACGAAGGGGCCGCTGAAGGCCGCCACGCCCATCAAAGCCAACCAGCTCTATCAACCCGGAGAACTTCCTCCGCTCGAAGTGGCCGAAGGGATGCGAGCCGTGTCGGTTCTCGTCGGCGATGGCGTCGCAATGGTCGATGGCATGATCAAGCCGGGCCAGTTTGTGGATGTCCTCTTCACCGCCAGTGCGGGGGGACCGGGTGTGGTCGATTCGTCCTTCCAAGGCGGTTTCACCATGCGGCTGTTTGAAGGCGTGAAGATTCTCGCCATCAACCGCAACTTTACTCAGAGCCGCGTCGATCGCGGTGCCAACCACGTCACGCTCGAGCTGACTCAGGCCCAGACGAACATCGTGGTGCTGGCTCAAGATCGCGGCAAACTCACGCTGACGTACAACCCGTCCGACGCGGTTGGTGATGGCGGCTTGGCTCTCTCCAACGAAGAGCGAGTCACACTGTTCGAGATTCTCGGATTGAAGAAGCAGGAACCGGTCAACCCGAAGGATCCGATTCAAACCGAGATCTATCGCGGCCATAGCCGCATCACGGTCCAGTTCGATGAGAAGGGAAAGCTGCTGAGCGGCGGTTCCAGTGGTGGTGGCTACGGTTGGAACACCGGCGGCTATATCGGTGGCGTTCCCAATGGAGGTGGGAACGTGGGTGGTGGCTACGGTAACGGCAACTACTACCTCCCGCCGAGCGATCAATCCAACTCGAACGGTGGACCGGGAGCTGCGCCGAACAACGGTCGCCAGAACGTGCCAACACCGAGCATCAATCAACCCGGTCAACCGATGCCACGGCAGAACGACAACCCGCCAGCAGCGCGAGTCCCCACGGCTTCACTGCCGATGACGTTGCCCAACTGAGTCTCAAGGATATCTGTCGCGAGTGACAATCATTGCATCACTTCCCCAACGGGCTTGCGGTTAAACGATAAAACCGACAGTCCCCTTGTCCCGGTGGAGTCCGGTTTCTGCACTACTCGACAGTCCCGCCCTCCCCTTCCCGATCGTGTGCCATGTTGCGACTCCGCCATCCCTCACTGCGATCATCTCGACGCCGCGGCTTTACCACGCCGATGGTCGCCGTGGCGTTGATCGTCGTAATGAGCGGCATCGCGCTGATTCTCGATCGGCTCTGGCTGGAAGCCGCCGATCTCGAATTGACCGCGGCCGCCGAGTCCGCAGCGCTGGCTGCTGGTCGCGAGTTGGCCAACGATGACCTGCTAAGACTCGACCCCAATCACGCCGAACGCTTGCAAGCCGCTCGCGACGCGGCCGCGTGGGTGGCGAGTGAGAACCGCGTCGCGGGCCATCCCGTGGAACTGAACTCCGAACCCCAAGGCGATGTGCGGCTCGGCCATCTCATCTTGGACGAACACGAGCAGCAGGTTCGTTTCGATGAGTCGGACGACAACCCAACGACAGTCGTCGTCACCGCTCAACGGTCGCGCCGTGCGAACAACCCGGTCGGCTTGTTCATCTCCGGATTGACCGGGATTCCATGGGGTGATGTCGCGTCGCGCGTTGAGGCTTCCATCGACAACCGCATCGTCGGCGTGAGACCCTTCGACGGAACACCGGTCCCCGCCCTGCCCCTCGCCATCTGGATGAAGGATCCGGCGGGAAAGAGCCTCGACACTTGGGAGCAACAGATTGAGGCCCGTCGTGGCCGCGATGACTTCACTTACGAGTCGCGATCCGGCCAAGTCTTCTCCGGTGCTGACGGCATTCCCGAGATCGTGCTGCGGACCCAAGGGCGCTCTCAGAGCCGCGGCAACTCACCGCAATCTCAGCCCAACGTACTCGTGCTCGACATCGGGACCGGCTTGCAGGACGAATCGCTCGCGAGGCAGTTTGCATCGGGACTGACAACCGAAGACCTCGCCGACTTCGAGGGCGAACTGAAAGTCTCTCCCAGCAACCCCGAACAGATCGCCGCCGTTCTCGATTTGAATCACCATGATCGCGAGGCCCTCGACAACCTGATCGGCGAACCACGCATCTGCCTGCTGTACTCGGAAGCCGCTCCCCAAGGACAGACCCGCCAATGGCAGGCGACCTGCGTTCGACTCGTGGCGATCCGCGTGTTGTCCATCCGCGAGGGACTCGATGGCTCGTGCGAGTTGGTCGCGCAACCCTGCGTCTTCGCCACTCGCACTGCCCTGCTCGAGGATCAATCTCCGTACCACACAGGTTCCTCGAACGAACACGTTGCCAACAGCACAACCACGAATGGCCCCGCCGTGAGTGGACCCGCCGCCAACGCACAGCAAGCCTCAACCGGCACCACTAATCCCTATATCTACAAGCTGCAACTGACTCACTGACGAGTCGCAAACAATCGGCCACTGACTTCTTCCCACTGACTTCTTCCCACTGCCAAACGCTCACTGCCTCACCTCGGGAATACGCCATGATCGCTCAAACCCCTGCCCCACCCCTCGTCGATCCGCGACAGGCTTTTCAACAACTGAAGACGCGCCTGCACCGACAGATGGTCGATGCGATCGATCTCTCCAAAGCGGGGCTGCTTCCCGAGCGTGAACTCCGTTCGCAGCTCCGTTCGCTGGCCACGCATCTTTGCGGACAGCAGTCGGTCAACCTGCCGCCCGATGACCGCGAGGCGATGGTTCGCGAGATCATGGACGAAATCTACGGCTTCGGTGCGATCGAGCCGCTGATGAACGATCCTGAAGTGAGCGACGTGCTGATCAATGGTCCCGACAGCGTGTTCATCGAACGGAACGGTCTGCTCGAACGAACCGACATTCGGTTTGCCAGCAACGAACATCTGATTCACTTTATTCAGCGACTGGTCGGTCGAGCCGGTCGGCGTATCGACGAAGTTTCGCCGATGGTCGACTGCAAGCTGCCCGACGGTTCGCGTCTGAACGCGGTCATCCCGCCGCTCGCCCTGCGCGGCCCGTCAGTCTCCATTCGCCGCTTCAAATCGGCGGGAGTTTCGTTTGAAGACATGGTGCGCGGTGGTACGCTGACTCCCGAAATGGCCGACTTCATGGTCGCCTGTGTTCGAGGCCGAATGAACGTCGTCGTCAGTGGCGGTACCGGTTCCGGTAAAACCACGATGCTCAACAACATTGGCCGGTTCATTCCCGAGACGGAACGGATCGTCACCATCGAGCAGACGGCCGAACTTCAGATGCAGCAGAACGACGTGGTGGCTCTCGAAACAAGACCGCCGAACGTTGAAGGTCGCGGTGAAATCACCCAACGTGATCTGCTCAAGAACAGCCTGCGAATGCGACCCGACCGCATTATCGTGGGCGAAGCGCGCGGCGGTGAAGTCCTCGACATGCTGCAAGCCATGAACACCGGCCACGATGGTTCGATGAGTACCGTTCACGCGAACGACACCCGTGATGCTCTCGACCGTATGGAGTTGATGATCGCTCTGTCCGGCGTGGAACTCCCCACGGTCGTGGCTCGACAATACATCGCGTCGGCCGTGCAGATTCTCATCCACATGATGCGACTCTCAACCGGCGAACGAAAAGTGATGCGTATCTCGGAGCTGTGCGGCTGCCAAGATGGGGCCTATCAACTCGAAGACATCTTCGTCTACCGCATGTCGGGCGTGGATGCGGGCGGTCGGGCCCGAGGTGCCTTCTACGCCACCGGCTACGAACCCCAAGCCCTCAAGCGACTTGCCAGCCGCGGCCACGACATCCCCTCGCTGATGTTCTCGGCCCGCGAATTGAACTCGAACCGCGAGTATCGACCGCTCAGATGAGAGTCCTTGGTCATGAGTCCTTGGTCATGAGTCCTTGGTCATGAGTGGAAAATCACCACGAACACCTCGCCGCTAATGACGAATGACCAGTGACTACTGACCACCACTTGGAACCTTCCTATGGCCGCAACGACATCCTCCTGGCAACAGCCCTCTGCTCCGTCCGACTTCTCCGGCATCCTCAAGGAGCGAGAGACCTTCGGAACCGGACGCGGTGACGACAAGGCCGACCAGATCAACAGTTGGTTCGACGAGTTGATGCTCCAGTCGGGACTCGGCCTCTCGCCGTCGATGCTGCTGGCGATCTGCCTCTGCACCGGCGTCGCACTCGGCGGGTTGATCTTCGTCGTTCAAGAAAACTTGTTGACGACGGCGCTCGGCACGATGGTGGGCTTCATTCTGCCCGTCGTGATCGTCACGGTCGTTCGCACACGCCGCCAAGACAAAATCAGCAGCCAGATTCCCCCGATGTTGGAAGAGTTGGCTCGTGCGGCCAAGACCGGCCGCAGCGTGGAGCAAAGCTTGGGTATGGTCGCCGCTGACACGCCCGATCCGTTGGGAGCCGAATTGAAACTCGCGACCGGTCGCGTCGAGATGGGTATCCCGCTGAAGGATGCTCTGCACGACCTGCCTCACCGCACCGGACTGATGACTCTGAGCCTGCTCTGTATGACTCTGACCGTTCAACAGCAAACGGGCGGTGACGTGGTGACGGTCCTCGAACGCCTGTCGCGCACCGTGCGTGATCGCTTGTTGTTCCAAGGTCGCCTCCGCGCCGCGACCGCCGCCAGCCGAGCGACCGCCATTATGATGCTCGTGCTGCCTCCCGCCGTACTCACGTTCTTCGTCGTTCGTAAACCGACATATCTGACCGAACTGTTGTCGTCGTCATGGGGCCGCAACTCGACGATCCTCGCCATCTGCCTCGAAATCTTCGGAGCCATTTGGATCATGCGAATCTTGAAGTCCAGCCAACAAGCCTGACCCGTGGGACGGGTTTTCAATCTGCCCGTTCTCTCTCCCCTCGCCCCAGCTTTGCGGGGAGAGGGGCCGGGAGTGAGGGGCTGTTCAATCGACCCACCACCTCAACCTCGAACAGCGTCCACCGAACACGTTGATCGCCCGCCAAGCCATCTTGGCAGCAGGAGTCCGCGAAGATGATCCCTCCTTGGTTCTTTCCCGTCGTTTACGGTGTTTGCAGCGTTCTCATCGTTGCGTTCGCCTATCGCATCTGGACCAAACGCCGAGCGGCGTCCGTTGAACGGAATGATCTCCAACCTCCGGCTCCTCCCGCGCGCGCCGTCGCGCCGACAGTGGTGGCTCCGCCGCGCAGCACGCCGACCGAGACCACTTCAGCGTCCACTGCTTACACGCCACCTCCAGCACCTGTCGCCGCGACACCGGAGCCAGGTCGCATTCCCCAGCCTTACATCGCCGCCTCGTCGTCCACGATCCTGCGTGGGTCGGCCATTCCCACTTGGGAAGACCGCCAACTCCTCGCACCTCGCGGTATTCTCACGCGATCCCATTCCACTCCGATGCCGCGTGTGTTGGCCGAAGATGTCCCCGGTATGGACGACTCGGATCGTAAGTTCGGTTCGCAGTTGAATCCGGCTCTGGCCTCCCTCCTTCCAGAATCTGCCGAGCGGCGCGAACAGTCCCGCAAAGAATTGCTCGCCGCGGGCTATCACTCTCCGCACGCTGTCGAGAATCTGGCGGCGACACGCTACGTCTACATGATGCTCGCGCTGGTTGTCTTTGGTGCGCTGCTGTTGATCGCACCGCCACGTCTTGAACCGTGGGCGATCGGCGGGCTGATCGTCGGCCCGATGCTCGGCTGGGCCTTGCCGATGCTGCGCATTCGCAGCCAAGCGGAAGAACGCAAGCTGGAGATCGGGCGTGCCATGCCCGACCTGCTCGACATGCTCAACATGTGCGTCAGCCAGGGCCTCACTGTGCATGACGCGCTACGCCGCGTGCTGCGAGACTTCCGTGGCGTCTATCCGGCCCTGTCACAGGAGCTGGCGATCGTCACCGAACAAACCCAGATTTCAAACCTGCACACGGCCCTCGAAAACTTCGGTCAGCGCGTGGACCTGCCCGAAGTCCACTCGTTCACCTCGCTGCTGATTCAAACCGAACGGATGGGAACGAGCATTTCGGAAGCCCTCACCACCTACAGCGATACCATGCGAGAAAGCCTTCGTCAGCGCGCCGACGAGAAGGGCAACCAAGCAACGTTCCGCCTCCTCTTCCCCACCGTGCTCTGCCTGATGCCAGCCGTCTATCTCTTCCTGCTCGGCCCCGCCGTGATCGGGCTGTCGAACTTCTTCTATCAACCAGGAGGAGCCGACTCGCTTGATACCGGCACGAGCGCCATCCAGCGCCTCGGTCAACAACGGGCGCGAGGCAACGGTCGCCAGCGGTGACGCGACACCTCAGATTGCGGTCTCGTAGGACTGGCACTCTTGCCCGTCCTACCGTTTGCTGCCGCAGCGAAGCCTGATACGCAAGCGAAGAAGAGCCGCTCTCAACGTTTGAGCTTGCGAGTCAGGCTTCGATTCGACGATGCCACGGTGTGCCTTGCTTCAGCCCGAAACCACCAACTCGCGACCAAGCCGATACGCGGCGTTGCCCCAGTGACAGAGGTTGCTCGCCGCGACACCGACTTCGATGCCAGTGGCAGGAGCCTCGCGAGACCGCACGCTGTCGATGAAGTTCTGCAAATGAGCCGCCTGCAAATCGGAGGCGTCGGCCGTGACGGTCTCCTTGTGGTCGTAGACCTTCCAGCCGCCGCGATCCACGACCAGCGTGCCGTTGTCGCCGTGAAAGGCCACGCCCGAGCTGCGGCCTTCCGGACTGTGTGACGACCACAGCCGATGTTCCCACAGGATCGACTTCGCCCCGAAGTCGTACTGGACCGACAGCGCATCGGGTGTCTCGGCATCGTCGTCGAACGAGTACTTGCCGCCCACCGCCGAAACGCGCAGAGGAGTCTCAACGCTCAATCCCCAACGGGCCACGTCCAGCATGTGGACACCCCAATGAGCCAGCTCACCGCCGCCGTAATCCCAGAACCACCGCCAGTTGAAATGGAAGTGGTTCGGCTGGAAGTCGCGCGCGGGAGCGGGGCCGAGCCACGAGGGATAGTCCACCTGCGCCGGTGCCTCAGATTCCGGACGACGCCCGATGCTCTTGCGACGATGCACGATCCACGCCTTCGCCATCCGCACGGTCCCAAGTTTCCCGGACCGCACGAACTGAATGGCCGATTGAAAATGCGAGCCACTCCGCTGCTGCAAGCCAACCTGCACGACACGGCTTCCACCACGAGCCGCCTCAATCAGCACGGCCCCTTCCTCGATCGAGTGCGTCGCGGGGCTTTCGAGATACACGTCCTTGCCTGCCTGCAACGCGAGTAGCGTCATCGGCACATGCCAGTGATCCGGCGTCGCGATCACCACCGCATCAAGCGCCGGATCATCGAGCAACCGTCGAAAGTCGCGCTCTGTGTTCGGAAGCTTTGAGAGCGAGCTTTGCCGTGCCTCAACCACCGCCTGCACCGCCGGACCAAACTGCGACTCATCGACATCGCACAGCGACCTCACTTCAACATCAGCCAACTTCGCTAACTCACCCGCCAGCAACCGCCCCTGATTCCTCACGCCAATAATGCCCACGCCAACTCGCTCATTCGGAGACGAACCTCGTCCCACCGAGCCACTCGCCACCCCCGCCGCCAGCCCCACGACACCAACCGCCACCCCCGCCGCCTGCTGCGCACTGCGACCCAAGAACTGGCGTCGGCTAACTTCACGGCGTTTGAATTCGTCGGTGTTCATGGCAATCGCAGCCTTTGCTTTCTGTGATTTCTGAGCGGCGTGGCGTAAGCCCCCTGGCTCTTCGGGCGTCAGCCCATCATTCGCCAACTCACCCTGTCGGAGAACAGCCATCGGGCTTACGCCGCCCCGCTCAGACACGGACAAAGCAGGGCTTACGCCCACGGCCAACCTATCCATCGTCCGTGTCGCGACACTCAGATTCTATCCAACGAGTCCGCCCAACGCCCGATTTCATCCACTTCGGTCTCGCCCGGATAGTTCGCTGACAGCCCCTTCACGTTCGTGAGTGAGACGGGGAACTTCAGTTTTTTGAGAGCCTCGACAGTCTTCTTCACGGCGGGGAGGGCTTTGTCGCCGTCGCCGCAGACGAAGTGGAACTGCTGCTTGAAGTCGGGTTCCTGATCCGCGACTTGGCCCGCGAATGGAACACCCGACAGGACGAGACCCCGGAAGACCTCACGCTGCTTCGTCGCGAGGAGGCTCGCCAACATCGTGCCCGTACCGTGTGAGTGCAGCCAAAGTCGTTGCGAGTCGATCGTGTACTTCTCGCGCACATGAGCCACCAGTCCCTCGACGAACTTCGCCTCGCCGGGCACCCACGTGGCTGGGTTGTCCGACTTGGGAGCGACCAGAATGATGCCGCGACGGTCGCAGATCGACTTCCACTGCTTACTGATCGTCGCCTCCATCGTGTCGCCGCCGGGATGAATCCAGACCATCAGGCCGTAGGCGTACGAGGCGTTGTAGTTCTCAGGGACATACGCCCAGAAGCTGTGGTCGTGACCAGCCAGCTCCTCAGTGAACCGTCCCGTCTTCGGGCCTTTGGGTTTGTCAGACTCTTTCACCCCTCGACCCGGCTCTGTGGGGAGAGGGACCGGGGGTGAGGGGTCTTCGCCTTTGTTCTTCGCTTCATCCCCTACTTTCTTCTCCGGTGCCGCCTCGCTCGGAAGCTCGATCACCTCCGCCGACAACTCACCAATCACGCTGTCTGGCAACGTGGCTAGAGTCACTTCGGCAGTCGCCTCTTTCCCGTCGCGGACAGACACAACGTTCGCCTTGTCGCCGGGACGCGCTCGTCCCACGAGTTCGTTCAACGCGCGTGCATCGGCGACATCAGCGCCGTTGAACTTCACCACGCGATCTCCTCGCAACAGCCCCGCTTTCTCAGCGGGACTTCCTGCGAAGACGTGTCGCGCCACAACGCCCGGCTCGGTGGATGCCATCCGCTTCGGCAGCAGCCCGAGGAACGGAACCTCATACGGCACGAGCTCTCCCGCCAGCGTCGGCTCGACACTAAGCGTCTTGTCGTCGCGCTGAATCGTCAGCTTGATCGAGTCGCCGCCGTACAGCCGCCCCAACACATGCTTGAGCTGCGCGACGCGAGCGATCTTCTCACCGTTGGCCTCAACGATCCGGTCGTTGGTTTTTAAACCCGCTTGTTGTGCGGGCGAGTTGTATCGCACCCGGTCCACGACCACGGGGACATTCGTCGATTGGCCACCGGCAAACGTGATTCCCAGCAACCCCGGCAGCAGATCCTTACCCTGCTTCAATCGGTCGAGCGATCCGAACACGTCCTCCAGCGGAATGGCAAACCCGATCCCGCCGTCGTACCACTCGACCCCAGCCGTTTCGCCGTTCCCCTGCGGCGACAAGGGAGCGATCACGCCCAGCACCCTCCCCTTGATATCGACCAGCGCCCCGCCATAGTTCACGGGCGAGGTCTTCGCATCCGTCTGAATCGCCTTCCCCCAGATCCGGTTCGTCGCGCTGACGATCCCGACCGAAATACTCGGCGTGGTGAGGTCAAACGTCCGCCCCAAAGCCAGCGCCCACTGCCCGACCTTCACCCCCTCGCGTGACGCCGGCTTGGCCACCGTCAGCCCGGTCGCCTCGACCTTGAGCAACGTCAGCAGCTTGAGCTTGTCACTCGCAATCAGCTTCGCGGGAAAGCGTCGTCCATCCGCCAGCGTCACCAGAATCGAAGCGGGCTTCGACACGAAGTTGAACGAGCTGGAGATGACAAACCCATCCTCAGTCACCACCACGCCGGATGTCGGCCCGGTCCCCAAAGTGACCTCACCCACCTGCTCCAACCCGCCCACGGTCTCAATCCGCACCAGCGACGGATCGACCAATGCCGCCGCCTGCTTGAAGGCCGACTCTTCGAGAGCCTCCAGCTTGCCATCGGCGGCAAACGAAACTCTGCAGAGCAGCGCAACACACATCAAGAATCGAAGCAACTTCATCCGCATCCTTCTCCCAACACGA
>CAMAYU010000114.1 GCA_945862235.1 Schlesneria paludicola DSM 18645 | reverse complement strand
GCACCACCTGCTGTGACTGTCGTTCTCGATCGCCTTCCGATTGCAGATCGCGAATCTGTTTCTGAAGTTCCTCCACTTGCCGCTGGAGTCGCCGAGACTTTTCGGCCAGACGCTCACGGCTGCGCCACAACCCGCTCGCTAACGCTGACAACCTCGACTTGACGGACTGACGGAAACACTTCCATGATCTGTCCACTGTTGCGCTCCTTCGCATTGGACTCGTGATCCAAAACTACACACGAAGAGGCGCAACAGTTTTTTCATTTCTCCGCCACCCCAGTTCACCCAGCTTCCGGCGTTTTCACCAGGCCACGGTGCCCCCGCTTCGATCCAGAGTCGCAGTGTCTCCGCTTGCCGCGCCGTGAGACGTTTCTTGTGTGATGCCGGAGGCGGCATGACGACTTCGACATCTGTCGAAAGAATTCGCGCCAGCAGTTCGCTCTCGACCGGTTGCTCCAGTGAGAGCACCGCCAGTGCCCCCCTCGCGCGTATCGAGCCGGAGATCGGCCTTCCGCTGCGACTCGTCCGGGCCGTGACACCTAAAACAGTTCTCGGACAGAATCGGCAGCACATCGCGGCTGAACCGCACACGATCATCGGCAGCCAACGGATTGGCCAGCATCAGGTAGGCGAGAATGACGAGCAGCCGTTTCATTGTTGGTCTCGTGGCTGTAGTGCCGGAGCGTCAATCGTTCGAGGCCGTAGCATAACAAGCGAGTGCCGGCATCGCCGCACAGTGGTCGGCTCACGGAATGGCGGTCGAACGCTGCATCCGTGAGGCTTTTCATGAATCGTTCCACGTGCGCGTTAGCCTCTGTACTCGTTGCGCCTGTAGCGCGTTATTCAACGCGTCCGTCGCCAATCCGCCATCGCCTCAATGATGTAGAAAAAGACCGGGGTCAGGAAGATGCCGAAGGCGGTGACTCCGAGCATGCCGTAGAAGACGGCGGTGCCGAGGGTGTGACGCATCTCGGCTCCGGCACCTTCGCCGAGCATCAATGGGATCACGCCGATGATGAAGGCGAGCGAGGTCATTAGGATCGGGCGAAGGCGCAGTTGGCAGGCTTCTAACGTGGCTTCGCGACGTGAGGCACCTCGGTCGTGACGCGATCGGGCGAATTCGACGATCAGGATCGCGTTCTTGCAGGCCAAGCCGACGAGCACCACGAAGCCGATCTGCGTGAAGATGTTGATGTCGAGGCCCGCCCACTGCACACCGGCAATCGAGCAGAGCAGACACATCGGCACGACCAGAATCACTGCCAGCGGTAACGCCCAGCTTTCGTACTGCGCGGCGAGCACCAAGAAGACCAACACGACCGCCAGGAGGAACGCGAAGAGGGCTGTCTGGCTGACGTTCTGTTGCAAGAGAGCCAGCTCGGTCCATTCGGTGCGCATCGACGGAGCGATGCTTTCCTTCGACACTCGTTCGAGCAGTTCCAACGCTTGGCCGGAACTGGTTCCCACCGCCGGATTCGCTGACACGATCGCCGAGGGATAGAGGTTGTAGCGCGTCAGCATCATCGGGCCGCTCGATTCCCGCATTTCGGCGAAGGCGGCCAGCGGCACCATCTCGCCTTGCTCGCTTCGCGCATACAACCGCTTCAGGTCGTCGGCGGTCATGCGGTATTTCGCGTCTGCCTGCACGTTGACCTGCCATGTTCGGCCGAACCGATTGAAGTCGTTGACATAGAGCGAGCCGAAATTCACTTGCAGTGTGCCGAATATCTCCGCCAGGGACACATGCTTCAGCTTGGCCGCATCACGATCGATATCGATGTAGAACCACGGCGTGCTCCCGCGAAAGCTCGTGAACAGGTCGGTCAGGCCGGGTGTCTTCGAGCCTTCGCTCAGCACGCGGTCGCTGGCACTCTGCAATGCGGCCAGTCCGAGATCGTCTCGATCTTCAATCACCAAACGGAAGCCGCCTGACGTCCCCAACCCGTCGATCGGCGGAGCTCCGAAAATATGAACCACTCCGTTCGATACGGCGTGATCGAGTTCCGTCTGCAACTTTCGACTGATGACATCAGCCGACAACCCCAACGGAGAACGTCGATGAAAGTCCTCCAGCATGACGTACAACGTGCCGAAGTTCGGAGCCTTCGCGTTGATGATCAGCGATTGTCCGGCGATCGCCAGCGTGTGCTTCACGCCGGGAGCTTGTCCGGCCAGTTGCTCGATCTGCCGCATGACCTTCGTGGTTCGTTCGAGTGACGCCGAATCCGGCAACTGGACGTTGACCAGCAAGTACCCCTTGTCCTGCGACGGAATGAATCCGGTCGGTGCCGCTTCAAACTGACGCCACGTCGCGTGCAGCAATCATCCGTACAGCAGCAGCACGACGAATGAACCTCGCAGCAACAGACTGACTGAGCCGACGTACCCGTTCGTCAACCACTGAAAGCCAATGTTGAACCAGCGAAAGCTCAGCCCTAAAAGGCGATTCAGCAGTCGGCTCAACGGCCAAATTGCCAGAACACCCAGCAGTCCGCAGGCGAGTGGCAACAGTTGCGGAACATACGACTGAATCTGTTGAGGCCATGCGGCGGCCATGCCGTTTACCCAAGGCGCGGCGTAAGGCGGCAGAAACGCATACGCAGCCCACGCACCGGCGAACAAGAAGGCGACTCGCGGCAACGGTTCCACGACCCCTTGGCTTCTTGGACGCAACAGCAACACGGCGAGCGCGGGACTGAGCGTCAGCGAGTTGAACGTCGAGATCAGCGTCGAGACGGCAATCGTCACGGCGAACTGCCGGAAGAATTGCCCGACGATGCCGGTGATGAAGATGCACGGCACGAACACCGCGCTGAGCACCAGTCCGACCGCGATCACTGGTCCGGCGACTTCGTCCATCGCGTGAATCGCCGCTTCGCGCGGCGGCTCACCCTTTTCGATGTGATGCTCTATCGCTTCCACGACCACGATCGCGTCATCCACCACAATGCCGATTGCCAGCACGAGTCCGAACAGCGTCAACGTATTCAAGCTGAAGCCGCAGGCGGCCATCGCGGCGAACGTCCCGATGATCGCGACCGGCACCGCGACGAGCGGAATCACGGCCGCTCGCCAACCTTGCAAAAAGATCAACACGACCGCCGCGACCAGAATCACCGCATCGCGCAGCGTCACGAAGACTTCATGAATCGACTCGTCGACAAACGGCGTCGTGTCATACGCAATCTCGTAGTCGACTCCCTGCGGGAAGCGGACCTTGAGTTCATCCATTTTCGCGCGGACTTGATGAGCGGTTTCCAGCGCATTCGATCCCGGCAGTTGATACACCGACAACGCGACCGACGGACGTTGATCGAGCGTGCAAATCTGGTCGTAATCGAGGGCTCCCAATTCCACGCGAGCTACATCGCGCAATCGAGTCACTCGCCCTTGTGTGTCGGTCTTCAAGACCATGTCGCCGAACTGCGTGTCGTCGGACAACCGGCCGAGCGTCGTCATCGTGTATTGAAAGACTTGATCGGTCGGTGCCGGCGGCTGTCCGATCTGACCGGCGGCGACTTGCACGTTCTGCTGCTCGATCGCTCGCACGACGTCGGTCGTCGACAAATTCCGCGAAGCCAACTGCTGCGGATCGAGCCAAACACGCATGCTGTAGTCGCGCTGGCCGAGAAACGAGATGTCGCCGACTCCCGGCAATCGGGAGAGTTCGTCGCGCAATTGAATCGTCGCATAGTTGCTGAGGTACAAGCTGTCGCGGCTGTTGTCGGGCGAGACCAAGTTGACGATCATCAGCACGGTCGGCGACTTCTTCTTGACGGTCACTCCGCGCCTCCGCACCAGTTCGGGCATCACCGGCTGAGCCAAATTGACTCGGTTCTGCACCAGCACCTGAGCGAGATTCAGATCTGTCCCCGGCCGGAACGTGACCGTCAGCGTGTAACGTCCGTCGTTCGTGCATTGCGACGTCATGTAGAGCATGTCTTCCACGCCGTTGACGTTCTGCTCGATCGGCGAAGCCACGGTGTCGGCCAGCACTTGAGCGTTCGCACCGGGATAGCTCGCGGACACTTCGACCGTCGGCGGCGTGATCTCCGGATACTGGGTCACCGGCAACGCAAACAACGCGATCCCTCCCGCGAGCGTGATCACGATCGACAGCACGGCGGCAAAAATCGGGCGATCAATAAAGAACCGAGCAAACATTGCGGCGACTTTCTCAGGACATCACGGAGTCCGTTCCTTTGTTTCACCACGAACCAGCAGTCGCCGCGCATTTGCCGCACCTCGACGGATCAGCGATGCCGATGTCGTCCATACGGACGAGATTCCTCGGCGAGCAAATCCCAGCGTCACGAAGTCGGCCAACGCCCCAACGATCAATCGCCAAGTTGCGAGCCGCAACAGCGAGTGACTGGCAGCGTGATCGATCACATAGAAAAACACCGGCGTCAGAAAGATGCCGAACAACGTCACGCCCAACATGCCGCTGAAGACGGCGATGCCCAGCACTTGCCGCATTTCCGCACCCGCACCGGTGGCGAAGACCAGCGGCACGACCCCCAAGATAAACGCGAACGATGTCATCAAGATCGGCCGCAGTCGCAGTTCGCACGCAGCGAGCGTCGCTTGCAGACGGTCTTCTCCCGCATCGCGACGATATTTCGCGAACTCGACGATCAAGATCGCGTTCTTGCACGCCAAGCCGATCAACACCACAAAGCCGACCTGCGTGAAGATGTTGATGTCCTGACCCATGTAGGCGACGCCGGCAATCGAACTCAGCACGCACAGCGGCACCACCAAGATCACGGCCAGCGGCAGTGACCAACTCTCGTACAACGCGGCGAGCACCAGGAACACAAACGCGACCGACAAGCCGAACACGATCATGCCAGTGTTGGTCGATTGCCGTTCGAGGTACGTGATCTCGGTCCATTCGAACGACATCGAATCGGGAAGCTCGCGCCGCGCGACTGCCTCAACCATCGCGATCCCTTGGCCGGTGCTGACTCCACTTGCGACGTTGCCGTTGATCGCCGCCGCCGGATACATGTTGTAGCGCGTCAGCACCAACGGAGCGCTGGTTTCCAACACCTTGGCCACGGTCCCCAGCGGTACCATTTGACCGGTTGAGTTGCGGACCTTCAGGCTCTGCACATCTTCGATTTGATTCCGCGACTCGGACTCCGCTTGCACGACGACCTGCCAGGTGCGGCCGAAACGGTTGAAGTCGTTCACGTATCGCGAACCGAGATACCCCTGCATCGTGCCGAACACATCCGACAAATTCAGGCCGTGCTTCTGACACGCATCGCGATCAACGTCGACGAACAATTGCGGCGAGTTGGCTTTGTAGACTGTGAACAGTCCGCTCAGGCCTGCTTCCTTGTTTCCCTTTTCGACCAGGAGGTCCGTGAATTTTTGCAGTCCGATCAGTCCGACTTCGCCGCGATCTTCGACCATCAGCTTGAAGCCGCCTGCTCGACCGAGACCACTCACGGCAGGGGGCGGGAAGATGTTGACGAGTGCTCCGGGGATCTCCGCCTGAATCCGCTTCTTCATGTTGGCGACGATCGCATCACTGCGCAATTTCGGATCACGGCGCTGATCGAAGTCTTTCAGGATGATGAACATCGATCCGAAGCTCGACCCGTAAGCACTGAGAATGAACGAATTCCCCGCGACCGAATTCACGTTCTTCACGCCCGGCGTTTCGAGCGAGATTTTCTCGATCGTCTTGATGACGTCGCGCGTGCGCTGCGCGGCGGACGAATCGGGAAGCTGCACGCTGGCGATCAAATATCCCTTGTCCTGCGACGGGATGAATCCGGTCGGAAGCTGCAAGAAGCCCCACCACGTCAACACCAACAAGCCTCCGTAAACACACAACACCAGCGCCGGCACACGCAGTAATCGCTTCACGATGGCGAGATATCCTCGCCCGGAAATTCGGAAGCCCCAATCGAACAGGTTGAAAAACCAACCGAACAACATGTCGATCAGCCACGTCAGTGGATCGCGTCGCGAGTTCGGCCTCTTCAACAACAGAGCCGCGAGCGCCGGGCTGAGTGTCAGTGAGTTGATCGTCGACAAGATCGTCGAGACGGCGATCGTCAACGCGAACTGCCGAAAGAACTGGCCGACGATCCCGGAAATAAACATGCACGGCACGAACACCGCCGACAGCACGAAGCCGACCGCGATCACCGGCCCGGAGACTTCGTCCATCGCGACGATCGCCGCCTCGCGCGGCGAGAGCCCCTTGCGAATGTGATGCTCCACCGCCTCGACCACGACGATCGCGTCATCCACGACAATGCCGATCGCCAACACCAAACCGAACAGCGTCAGGTTGTTCAAACTGAATCCGACAATCGCCATCGCGGCGAATGTTCCGATGATCGCCACCGGGACCGCGATGAGCGGAATGATCGCCGCTCGCCAACCTTTCAAGAACACGAGCACCACCACCGCCACCAGCAAGATCGCATCGCGCAGCGCGACGAAGACCTCGTGAATCGACTCGCGGATGAACGGCGTCGTGTCGTAGCCAATTTCGTACTGCACACCGCTGGGGAAATCGACCGACACTTCCTGCATCTTGGCTTTGACGAGGTCGGCGGTCTCGAGTGCGTTCGCGGTCGGCAATTGAAAAATCGCCAACCCGACGGTCGGCTTGCTGTCGAACCGATTTGCGATGTCTTGGCTCCGCGCCCCCAACTCGATCTTCGCGACATCCTTCAGACGAATGATGCGCTGATCGGGAGTCACTCGCAGGATGACGTCGCCGAATTGTTCCGGGGTTTGCAGCCGTCCCAATGTCGCCAGCGGATACTGCCACGGCTGTCCGTTGTCCGACGGCGGTTGTCCGATCTGTCCGGTCGCGAGCTGAAAGTTCTGTTCGCGGAGCGCCGCTTGCACGTCGAGCACGGTCAAGTTTCGTTCGGCCAGTTGATCCGGTTTCAACCAGACTCGGAGGCTGTAATCGCGCTGTCCAAAAACCAACACCTCGCTGATGCCGGGCAGGCGAGCCAGTTCATCGCGAATGTGGATCAACGCGTAGTTGCTCAAGTAGAGCTGGTCGTACCGCTCGCCCGGTGAATTCAAGCTGACAGTCAGCAGAATATCCGGAGCACGTTTCTTGGTGATGACTCCCGTTTGCCGCACCACGTCCGGCAGCATCGGCAGCGCGAGGCTGACTCGATTCTGCACAAGCACCTGCGCGAGATTCAGATCGACCCCCGGCTTGAACGTGACGGTCAACGTGTATGACCCGTCGTTCGTGCTCTGCGAGGCCATGTAGAGCATGTCTTCGACGCCGTTGACCTGCTGTTCGATCGGCGCGGCGACCGACTGACTGACAACGGCGGCACTCGCCCCCGGATAGTTGCAGTCCACCTGCACCGTCGGCGGCGCCACCGGGGGATACTGCGCGATGGGCAATCGACCGAGAGATATCGCTCCTGCCAGCGTGATCAACAACGAGATCACGGACGCGAAGATCGGTCGGTCGATAAAGAACCGCGAAAACATCTGAGCGACTCAAAAGGCAGGAGTAGGGCGGGGGAGAGACCGCGTTCGATTGAGGCACGAGGCGAGAGGTCAACCAGCGTGACCCCTAACATTCGTCGAACGCTTATCGCCATCACTGGGTTTGGAGTTCTCTTTTGAGGGGAGCGAGTCGACATACTGCGGACTCGGCTGCGGAGCAACTTTCTGTCCGGCCCGAACTCGCTGTAGACCGGAGACGATGACTCGATCCTCGTTGGCGATTTCTCCTTCCACCAAACGCCAGCCCGACATCTGCATGCCGACCGAAACCCGGCGATAGACCACCTCGTCTTTGTCGTTCAACACGAACAGGAACCGTTGTCCTTGATCAGACCCCAGTGCCTCTTCCGGTATGAACAACCCGTTGCGAGCATTTCCAATCGGCATGCGGCAACGCACGATGAGCCCCGGCAACAGCAGCAATTTGTCATTGTCGATCGTTGCTCGCGCCCTCAACGTGCCGGTGTGTGGGTCCAGTGCGTTGTCGGTGAAGTCGATGATCCCGCGCAGCGAGAAATACGATTCATTCGCCAACGACAGTTGGACCGCCAGCTTCTGTTCCGTCGGCAGCGGCATTTCACCAGCGAGGATCATTTGCCGGAGACGCAACACCGTCCGCTCGTCGATCTCAAAGTAAGCACGGATGGGGTCCACCGACCCAATGGTTGCCAGCAACGAATCATCAACCTTCACCAAGTTGCCTTGGTCGACCAGCCGCCGACCGATCTTCCCCTTGACCGGAGAACGAATCTTGGTGAAGCCGAGATTCAACTGAGCGAGCTTTTCGTTCGCCTCGGCTAAACGCAGCGCCGCCTCCGCTTCCGCGTGGTCGAACTGCATGAGATCAAACTCTTCCTGTGTCACGACACGACTGGTGATGAGTTGCTTGCCGCGTTCCAGTTGCCGAGACAGTCGCATCAACCGCGACTTTGCTTGCTGAACTCCAGCCGTCATGCGAGCGACTTCCGCTTCGTAAGTTCGTGGATCGATGACTGCCAGCAAGTCCCCTTCATTCACGTCCGCGCCGTCTTTGAACAGCACTTGATCGAGATACCCGCCGACGCGAGCCCGAATCTCAACGACCTCGGCCGCTTCCAGCCGTCCGGTAAATTCCTCGAACCGCGTGTATTCACGTTCGGCCGGCGAGACGATCATCACTTCCGGCAGTGGCGTGGCCTTGGCGGTAGTTGATGCTGTCGTCTTTTGGCAGCCAGTGCCCAACACCGCCAGCAACAGGAAGCTCGCAATCATTCGGCCAGCCCCACTCACGGACGAGAGCTGCTTCCAGAGAGTCCAACCAACTTCTTCAACGGTGTCATATTCCACGATTTCGGCCCTCGAAGATTTCAGTCCGTTTGTTAATGACTGACTGGTCAGTCACACTATGACGCGGCTAGCATGACCGTGTCCAGCGAAAGAAAAGTAAACTCTGATGCGTGGGATCAAATGATGGCGAAAGTCCGGACAAAGGCTTCTCGTACACAATCTGCCGAGCAGCGATCGCAACGTCGTCAGAAGATCGTCGAGACCGCGTCGAAGCTGTTTGCTCAACTGGGCTACGCGGACTGTGACATGGATCGCTTGGCCGCAAAGCTGCGAGTCGCCAAGGGGACGATCTATCTCTACGTCTCCAGCAAAGAAGAATTGTTTCTGGCATGCGTCGACTGGGGTATGTCGCAGATGCAACTCGCCGTCCGAGAGGCGGCTGAGATGACCGACGATCCGTTTGAGCGGATTGCTCGGGCGATTCGAGCGTATCTCACGTTCTTTTCTGAACACCCGCAATACGTCGAGCTGATCATTCAGGAACGGGCCATCTTCAAGAATCGCAAGCGGCCGACGTACTTCGAGTATCGCGACGCCGCTCGCGTGCAATGGCGAGCGTTCTATCAAGACCTCATCGACAAAGGCCGCTTGCGATCCGACATCAACGTTGATTCGCTGCTCGATACGATGGGCAATCTGGTTTACGGAACGATGTTCACAAACCATTTCTTGGGAAACCGCTCGATCGACGAGCAGCAGCAAACGATGCTCGACATCGTCTTCCGTGGCATGCTGAGTGACCGCGAACGCCGAGCGAAGTAACGGGGCGGCAAATGACCGTGCTCCCTGTGCGCAGTTTTTGTGTTGTTGTAGTCCGTCCACGCGGCCGCGATGTCGTCCAAGTGATGTTTGCCCAAAAGTAGGAATCGAAATAAGCACTCGCCGAATGTGCTGAAATGCTCGCGGAAAATGTCTCCGTGCCACAGAGCACGTTTACTTTTTTGGATTTCACCGCGGGCTGGCTTGGCTTCTCGCTTTTCGCAGGTGGAACACTCTCGGTCTTGGCCGGCGAAAGGTTGGGCACCAGCGTGGAATCGTATTTCAAACCCGCCGAGACCTGGATCACGGTCATGCGGACCTTGGTGGGAAAGAACTTTTCGTGATCCTGTCGGTTATGAGCATGGCCGCTACCACCGCTGTTGTCCTTGATTACCAGATGCGTTTCCTTGACTCCCTGGTCCCAAATGATCAGATCGTTTTTCCAGAATTTCGTCAGGAGAATGTCCTACTCGGGCTTCGCTCAGCGCCCAAAGTGGTATCCCCGCGTGATGGCAAGCGGCGCATTTGCGAGTGGTCAGCCAGGCGGCGCATTCAGTTTGCAGGTATCTAATAGCGCGATTAACCGTTTGTTGAATCTGCTGTGTTGTTGCGGCGGGAATCGAGACCGGCTCATCGGCCAGGCCGATCCGTGAAACGCAAAGTCCCAGAAAAAAAGCTGCGAGCGAACACGTGCGAGTCATGGATCAATCCCCTGCGCAACGATGATCGGCGGCAAAACGTCTGTCGCTTCTACACGGCTACTTCCGGACATGCCACATCGCCCGGCGAAATGGCCTCCTTTGTGGTGGGTGCTGTGTTGGCGTAGAGGTAGTTGCCCTAAGCCTGAACGAGTACCGTACCGCCGAACGGCTGCAGAATGATCATTGCTGACCATTGTCCGCAGATCGATTTCCTACCAGAGAGCATGCTTGCCATGAACAAGATTTTGGTTCTGTTTGATTCACGGTCCGGTCACACATCGCGCATGGCGACACTCGTGGCAGAGGGGGCTGGGAGCATTGCTGACACCGAAGTTCGACTGCGATCCGTGGACGAAGCCACAGCCGACGATGTTGTCTGGTGCGACGGGCTGGCTGTCGGCAGTCCGACGAACATGGGACTGCTCAGTTGGAAGATGAAGCGATTCTGGGACGAGACCATGATGCCGCAGTGGGCGAAGGTGGATGGCAAGATCGCCTGTGCGTTCAGTTCGTCTGGCGGCTGGGGTGGCGGTTCCGAACTGGCCTGCCAGAGCTTGCTCACCGTATTGATGAACTTCGGCTTCCTCGTGTTCGGCGTCACCGATTATGTGAGCAGAGACCTGACGCTGCACTACGGCGCAATCGCCGCAAAGGAGCCGCGCGACGAAGAGACTCAAGCCGCCTGCCACAAGTTGGGCCGCCGCCTTGCCGAGTGGACCGCGGTCTATTGCCACTCACGACTCGACGAGCATCCCAGCCGAAAGATGTCCGAACGGATGATTCCGGAAGCGTAGACCTACCCCTTGGCCCGGCCTGCTTTACTCACGATTCGACCGGTCCTAGGATCGCCGCGAACGTGCTGGTGATACAGCCCTAATGATTCGCGAACCCTTTTCGGAAGGAACAATCTCATGCGTCGAGCTTTTTCAGTTTGGGTCACGACACTCGTCATCGGAACGGTCGTCTGTGCGGGGAGCCAGTCAGGCTTTGCGGCGGACGAATACGCCTACGATCTGGTCCATTCTTCGGTCAGTTTTAAGGCGCGACATCTCGACATCAGTTGGATTCACGGCCGGTTCAATGAGGTTGAGGGAAAGTTTTCGCTCGACCGCGAGACCCCCTCCAAGTCGACGTTTCAGCTCACCATCAAAGCCGACAGCATCGACACGGCCAACAAGGCCCGTGACGAACATCTCCGGCAACCCGACTACTTCGATACGAAGCAGTTCCCGACCATCGAATTCAAAAGCACGAGCACTAAGGCCATCGACGGCGGATACGAAGTGACCGGCGACTTCACCATGCACGGCAAGACTAAGAAGATCGTCTTGATCCTGAAGGGTGGCAAGGAACACACCTTCAAAGAGGTGAAGCGCGTCGCCTTTTCCACCGAACTTGCTCTCAAACGCAGTGATTTCGGTTTCGACAAGAACGCCATCGGACCGATCGGTGACGAGGCGTTGATCATCATCGATTGCGAAGGCATGCGAAAATAGCCGATGCCCGAGCCACTGCTTTATCTGAAAGCGATGGGAGCCGCCGCCATCGTCAGCGCGATAATCGTGCTGGCGATGGTGCTGGCGCGACGGCACGCCAGCACGACGTGGCTGAATTTCTCCTGCATCTTGGGCATTGGGCTCGGCATTGTGGTCGGCTACGGCGTGGTGTCGTTGCGATTGGTCTGGCCTCCCGTGAACGGACTCGACCGGTTCTTAACGATCACCGTCCCATTGGCCCTCAGCATCGAACTGATCGCGGGATTCCCGAACGTACCGCGTTGGGTCGCGTGGCTGTTGCGGATGAGCTTGGCCGTAACGATCCCAAGAATCTTGTTGCACGGTTCTGCTTACTTGAGCGATTCCCCCGAAGGCTGGACTCCGTGGCAGGCTGGCATGTCGCTGGCTGTTTGCGGAGCGTTGTTGGCTGGTGTGTGGAGTCTGCTTTCCAGGTTGTCCCAACGTTCCCCAGGAACCTCGATTCCCTTGGCTCTCTGTCTGCCGATCCTGTGCGCCGGACTGACCGTGATGATGGCCGGTTACATCAAGGGAGGAGTCGCGGCGTTCCCCTTGTTGGCGACGCTTGTGGCAACGACTGTCGCGGCCAGACTGATGTCGAAACGCTCCGTCGCACTGAACAACTTTCGCGCGCCGGCCATCGTTGGAATCGGAGTGGTCGGCTTGTTCGGCCTGTTGTTTGTTGGTCGTTTCTTTGGCCGGCTCTCGACCGACTATGCGCTGGCGATGCTCCTCTCGCCACTCTTGTGCTGGGTGACTGAGATAACGCAACTGCGACACTGGAAGCCGTGGCTCCTGGGAACGCTCCGGTTGGTGCTGGTCGCGATACCACTGCTGGTAGTGCTCGCTGCGGCGAAGCGTGATTTTGACCGGAAGATGGCACCACTGCTGGGAAACACTCAGGCGTCCCCTCAGAGCAATTCCTTGATGGATTCGCGCTCCTCCACCAATGCGATTGGACGGCCGCTGTGGTCCGGAAGGGTCGCGGCGGGATCGATGCCGAAGACCTCTCGGTACAACGTGGCCAGCAGGTTTTGCGGAATGTACGAACTACCGAGCGGCTGCTCCGCACGGGACGTTGTCGCGCCAATGACCTGGCCCATCTTGAAGCCGCCGCCGGCGACGAGGGCGAAGCTGGACTGCGGCCAGTGATCGCGACCGGCATTGGCGTTGATCTTCGGCGTTCGACCGTACTCGCCCCAGACCACGACCGTCACATCCTTGTCCAAGCCGCGCTCGTGTAAATCGGTTACCAACGCATGAAGACCCTTGTCGAACTCGGGGAGCATCTGCCGAAGCGAACTGAAGTTATTCGCGTGAGTGTCCCAGTAGCCGGGAGCCAGCACAGTGACCACCGAAACACCCGCTTCGACGAGCCGCCTCGCTTGGAGGAACCGTGAGTGAGTGCCGTATTGTTCCCGAAGCTTCTGCGGCTCCTTACTGACGTCGAAAGCGTCTCGGGCGCGCGACGAACTGATGATGTCGAGGGCCTGAGCGGTGAATGAATCCATCCCGGCAAAAGTCCCCTGAGTCCGTTCGACGGCGCGGTTAATATTGTCGAAGGCATCCAGCAACGCCTTGCGTTGGGTCAACCGATCAAACTTCATCTGATCGGCCAAACTCAAGTTGGCCACCAAGCCCGGCGAGCCGGGATCGAATGGCTGATGAGCCAAACCCAAATATGACGGTTCGAGTGCCAATGACCTCCGGCCGCCGTGTGGCATCTGTTCCATGCCCAGCGTGACGTATGGTGGAAGGTTCGTGCCATTGCTCGGAAGGAGCTTGCTGACCACCGACCCGAAGGTCGGTCGAAGGCCGGGCTTCAAACTGAACGGGCCACCTTCTGGACCCCAAGGGTAACCGCACAACAACTCTTCGGGCACATGGGTGTCAGTGGCGAGAGCTCGCAGGTTGCGGATGATGGTCAGCTTGTCGGCAATCTTCGCCTGCAGCGGCATCAGCTCGCAGATTTCCATGCCGGAGACGTTGGTCTGGATCGGCTTGAACTCGCCTCGGTACTCCGCCGGGGCCAGCGGTTTCATGTCGTACATGTCCATGTGCGGAGGAGCTCCGCACAAATAGATCATGATGAGTGACTTGCAAGAGGACTTGCCCTGCTGCGCCCCCTGTGCCTTGAGCCGCAGTAAATCGGCCAGAGTCAGACCGCCAAATCCCAGAGTCCCCACTTGCAGAAAATCTCGGCGCGAGAGACCGTCACATAGCGGCTTCTGTTTCTTTCCCGAAATGGTGAGCATGACCAGATCCTCAAGCACCGTGCAGATGGAAGCCAGAACCACTGACCGATCAACGTGCCAAATGGGTTGACGCGGTTCAGCTTAGCGGGGGACGGCGGCCACGCAATTCCGAAAGATGTGTGTGGAAGATTTTGGCGACCATGCTAGTTTCGCGACTCGATATTGAGGTGAAGTCTGGCGGAGTTCTTGTGCAGATCCATGTTCCATTACGCAGTTGCGAAAATGCTTCATTGCTCAATCTCTGCAATTCGTGGCGGGGGGTCAAGAACCTTCGGTTGGCGCGGGAACCAACTCAGTCACCTGTTCGTTGCGTTCAATTGGCTGGTGCTGCTCCAACATCGCTGACCAACTTTCATCGCAAGCTTGTTATTGATTGAGACCGACGGTGCGAAGTCGCTTCCGCTCCGCTTCGCGGAACTCGCTGACTTCGTGCCAGCAGCCTTCGGCTCGTAGGCGTTCGTAGTCCTTACGTTCATGCTCTTTCATGGCGACCTCCTACGTGGAGATTTTCATCAACCAGATTGAATTGGGGATCCCAATCTCGTGTGTGTGATGGGGCTGTTCTCAAAAAGTCCTGTTGCTCATGAGTGACCGCGATCACATCACGATTGTTTGAGACAATGTGAAACGCTCGCGATGAGATCGCGTCAGAGAACCGACGACGCTTGTTGGCTGTTGGAGTCAGTGAATTTGACGAGTCAATACGCGAGTTAGTCGCTGAAGGATGCTGTGGCTGGCGTTTCAGGCACGGTCGAGTATTTTGACCACACGCGAGTTGCCCACGACTCAGTTACAAATCCGCTCGCGAATACGAAGCTGAGAACCAGTCCTTCGAAGATCCCAACAGGAAGAACAACACGATGAGAATTGCATTCACGAGTTTGGCGCTGTGCGCGGTCATGGCGTGGACCGGAGTGACTCCGGCGCAGACGTTGGACCCAGCGACTGAGGCGGCCACGAAGAAGCTCTTCGATACTCAGGCGATCGGAGTCGAGCTGAAGTTGCAGGGGGAATACGTCGGCAAGGACGGCGACAAGTCGGTCGGAGCTCAGGTTGTGGCACGCGGCGAGAAGTCGTTTCATGCGTTGGTCCTCGAAGGCGGACTGCCGGGGGATGGTTGGGATGGTGATCGTTATGGCCTCTTGGAGAGCGGTACGTTGTCGGACGGTCGGACGGAGTTTCGTTCGCCGACAGATGAGGGAGTCAGCGCGGTTCTCAATGAGAGCGGACTGACGCTAAAGCGCGGTGGGCGGCAGATTCTGTTGAAGCGAGTCGAGCGCAAGAGCGCGACGCTCGGTCAGCAGCCTCCTGCCGGTGCCGTCGTGCTGTTTGGTGGTGCGACTCCCAACATGGACGCATTCGAGGAACGCAAGGACATCGAAGGAATGACCGCGCCGACGATGTTTGAAGGACACATGCTCGCCGGAGCCGTCACGAAGCGGCGGTTCCGAGACTATCAATTGCACGTCGAGTTCATGACGGGTTGGGAGCCGCAGAACATTCCGTGGCGCCGCGCTGATGCGGGCATCTATATGCTCTCGCGCTACGAAGTCGCGATCGGCGATAGCTTTGGCTTCGACTTCGATCTGTCCGGTGCGACGAGTCCGCAACGCGGCAAGCTGCTCGATGAGAAGAGCACGTCATCGAAGTTTCCGGTGGCGAAGAGCACTAACGCGCCACGCGTCTGTGGAAGTGTTTTTACCTACCCAAGCAAAGTCCCGAACTCGTGCCTGCCGCCGCTGGTGTGGCAGACGCTCGACATCGACTTCACGGCACCTCGTTTCGATGCCAGCGGGAAGAAGACGTCGAAGGCGGTCCTCTCGGTGAAGTTGAACGGACACCAAACTGTCGACAAGCAAGAGGTCAACGGCCCGACGCCGCACGGCTTCAAAGGCCCCGAAACGCCCGATGGTCCGATCTGGTTTGAAGCCTTCGGCCGCCGCGTGCTGTATCGCAACATCTGGATCGTCGAGCGGCAGTGAGATATGCTCGCGCGGAAGGGAATCGTTTGAGATTGAGGAGTAAGCGTGCGATAGGCTTCCAGCCTGTCAGAATAGTTCCAGCGTGATTACGCACGGTGACAGGCAGGATGTCGTCACACGAGTTTTCGGAAGCCACCAAGAACCAACGACGAAGAACTACTCACATGAAACTCACCATACTTACCGCGCTCGTCTGCGTGCTTTCCGCCGTCAGCGCCTTCGCTCGTGATCCACATGTGGAAGCAGTAATTCGCGCCGTCGAAGCTGCGAAGGGAAAGGTTGAGAAGACTGAGGACGGTCTGAGTCTCAAGCTCGTTGACCTCGCTGTTCTGGGCGCGGGGCCGCATGATCATCGTAAGGACGACCCTTACGACGCCACCTTCTTCGAGCATCTCAGCCACATCACCACACTCGAATCGCTAAACGTTATCTCGACCAAAGCCAATGACGAGTGGATCAAGCCGCTCGGCAAGCTCACCAAGTTGAAGACGCTGCGTTTCACCAACAATGGCAAGCTCACTGACGCGGGTATGGAGACCTTTGTTGGACTGACGAACCTCGAGACTTTCTCCTTCGTCGGCACGCAGATCACCGGCCGCGCTTACGCCAAATGCTCGGGCTGGAGCAAAGTCACTCGCGTCAGCCATCGCGGCAGCAAGATCAACGACGAAGGACTGAAGGAACTGTGCGAGCACTTGCCGAACCTCGAAAGCATCAGCCTCGCCCACGCGGACTTCACCGATGTCGGCACGCCGCACCTTGTCAAACTCACGAAGTTGAAAGGACTCGAAGTCGGCGCCATAAGAGCTACGCCTGCGAGCTTGAAGCACATCCAAAGTTTGCCGCTCGAATATCTCCAACTCGGCGAAGGCTTCGACAAGTCCGAGTCACTGCCAATGATCGTCGGCATCAAATCGCTTAAGCGGCTGACTCTGACAAACTGCCACGCCGTAACCGACGATGACGTGAAACAACTAGCCGCGATGAAGCAGCTCGAATCACTCGAACTCGGCAGCCCCTCGCTGCCCGACGAACGCCTGCCGCTACTGCAAGCTTTCTCGCACCTCAAAGAACTGAAGCTCATCGACCGTAAGACTGGCTACCCAGCCGAAACCCAAGCCAAGATCAAAGCCTTACTGCCGAAGGTCGCGGTGGTGTTCTAGGAGTCAGTTCGGGAGTTAACGAGAACTATCAACACTTGCTGGCTGTTAGCGTCAGTGAGTCTGACTTGCCAAGTTGGAGTCCTGGCAGCCGGCGCGATACCCCCCTCGGTTTCAAAAATTTGCCGGGGAGTGATGTCTGGTTGCTCCGGCAACAAAAACGCGATTTGCCGCGATTGGCGTAGTTCTGGCGAGCCGCTGCGAAATGTGGCGACCGGGTTTCAGGAGTGCTGAGATCGGTTGCGGCTGGGTGGCTGAAGAGGTTTCCGCCATGACTATACCTCGCGCGGTCTGAAGTGAGGTGTTTAACCGCAACGCCAGCGGCGTGCGCGCACGCCGCTGGCGTTGCGGTTAAACACCTCACTCTTCACCGAGCGAAGAATAAGAATGAAATCCTGTTGCAGTTGGCTGCTGGCAAGATCACCCCCGCTGAAGCGGGTGAGCTGCTCACCAAAGTGAATGGTCCAACGGTGTCGAACACTCCACGAATGAAGGTGACCGAGAAAGGTTGCGTGCAGTTCCGTGGTGTCCCTGGAGTGAGCGTGAAGTTTGGAGCGACGCACTACGTGTCGTTCGTGGAATGGGTGCTCGATCACGCTCAACTGGTGCGGGATTTCATCAAGGACAACGACGCGAAGCTGGCTCGCAAGGTGACGGCTTAGCCGTGTGTTCTGCTATCCGCCTCATGCGTGGGGCGGATTGTTGAGCACACTGCTCTGACCGCTGCCTGACGGCTTTGTTTCAGGTTGTTGATTGAAAGATTTCCGCCTTCATCCTGAACCAAGCCCGACCGGCGATTGCTGGCAATCTTGGCGGAAACCCCGGCGATCGTTTGGTCGGGCGTTTTGTTGAGAAAGGTTTCCGCCATGTTACCCCTGTTTGAGCAATACCGTCCGAAGAGGATCGAAGACGTTGTCGGCCAAGACGAGGCCGTGAAGACGTTGCAGTTCATCGCCAAGCGAGGCTTTGTAGGCCGAGTGTTTTGGATCACCGGCAAGTCCGGAACAGGCAAGACAACGCTGGCTCGCATCATGTCAGACCAATTTAGAAATGTCACACTGGTGGCGTTTCCGAGGGACCGATGGGCAAGTTACGTCTGAGTGTCAAAGAGCGGGAGCGGTCGGAAGTGTTGTTGAAGGTTTCGCAGTCTTCGATCAGTTTGTCGAAGGCATCGGAACTGCTGGGTGTGAGTTACCGACAGGTGCTGCGGATTTGGAAGCGGTATCAGTCGGCAGGGGCTTCCGGCTTGAAGCACGGTCTGCGTGATCGTGCCTCGAATCGGCGGTTCGATGTCGGTCGTCGCGAGCGTGTGCTGGAGTTGTATCGGGCGAAGTACGGTGATTTCGGACCGACGTTGGCGGTGGAGTACCTGGTGAAATGCGATGGCGAGACGCTGAGTGAAGAGACTCTGCGGCAATGGTTGATCGCGGCGGGAATGTGGTCTCCGCGTCGGCGTGGTGCGCCGCATCGTCAATGGCGTGAGCGTCGAGAGCACTGGGGCGAACTGGTTCAGATGGATGGCTCGGATCACGACTGGTTCGAGGGTCGTCGGGGGAAAGCGTCGATGATGGTGATGATCGACGACGCCACAAATTGGACTCACGCGAAGTTCTTCGAGAGCGAGACGACGGCGGCCGCGATGACGGTGTTTGGCGAGTACGTCGGCCACTACGGGCTGCCTCGTTCGTTGTACGTGGACCGGGCGAGCATTTACGAAACCACACGGGATTCCACGGTCGAAGAGGCGTTGCAGGACACCGCACCGCTCACCCAGTTTGGTCGCGCGATGCGGGAGTTGGGGGTCGAGTTGATCCTGGCTCACAGCCCACAAGCGAAGGGCCGTGTGGAGCGTCGGCATGGTGTCTTTCAAGACCGGTTCATCAAGGCGCTGCGATTACAACAGATCAACACGCTGGAGTCGGCGAACTCGTACTTGGAGAGCCAATACCTGGATGAGTTGAACGAGCAGTTCCACGTCGTAGCAAGGTCGTCGGTCAATCTGCATCGACCACTTCCACGTGGCCTGAACCTGAATCATGTGCTGTGTTACCAAGAGCCGCGTGTGGTTCAAAACGACTGGACGGTGTCGTGGTGCAACCGAATATTTCAGTTGGGGCCGGAGCATCAGAAGTTGTCGTTGGCGCGGAAGAAGATCCTGGTGAGCGAGCTGCTCGATGGAACAATTCGATTGACGTCTGGAGCACGGTCACTGTCCTGGAAGGAGGTCTCGGCCCGCCCGCCAAAGGGCACACCCAAGCCCAAGCCGCCCGCGTCAAACAAAGCCCCGTGCAAGCCCGCAGCGAACCATCCTTGGCGTCGGCGACCGTGAGACAGCCAGGCGAAAACTCCGGTGTGCGAGCCCGTTCCGCTCCGGTTCGCTGCGCTCACCTACGCAGAACGGGCTCGCACACCGGAACAGCAATGTGACATTTCTAAGTGGGCGAACCCTGTGACATTTCTATCTTGGTCCGACA
>CAMAYU010000113.1 GCA_945862235.1 Schlesneria paludicola DSM 18645 | reverse complement strand
CATGCTCGACATTCTCGGATCGAACACGCGGACGTGTGATGGTGTGAATCGGAGGGACTTCCTCCGCGTGGGCGGCTTGGCCATCGGTGGCCTGACGCTGCCGAACCTGCTGCGTCATGAAGCGGCTGCGGCGGCGGCGGGCGGGTCGTCGAAGCGGAAGTCGGTGATTCTCGTCTGGCAGGCGGGCGGGCCGAGTCATCTCGACATGTACGATCTCAAACCGACGGCGCCGGCCGAGTATCGCGGCGAGTTCAAGAACATCGCGACCAACGTCCCCGGCATCGAGATCGGCGAGCACCTGCCCTATCAAGCCAAGATGTTCGATAAGTTCTCGGTCGTTCGCTCGGCGACGCATACGAATGCCGGACACGGCATGGCGTCGCAGTGGATGCTCACCGGATACCAGCCGACGATTGAAGTGGGCGACAACCTTTACCCTTCGTGCGGTTCGGTCGTGGCGGCTCTGAAGGGACCGAATGAGCCGGGGATGCCCGCCTACTGCAACGTGCCGAATCGGATTGGACTCGGCAAGGCGGCGTATCTCGGTGCGTCGTACAACCCGTTCGCGCCGGACGGCAACCCGAACGACGCGGGCTTCCAGGTCAGGAACATGAAGCTACCGGGACAGACGACGCTGTCGCGGCTCGAACGTCGCCAGCAGTTGCTCGGGCAGGTCGATACCATCCGCCGCGACATTGATGCGAAGGGGGACATCGTCGGCCTCGACAAGTTCTACCGCGACGCCTTCGAGATGGTGACGAGCGAAAAGGCGCTGCGGGCCTTCGACATCAACAAGGAAGACCCGCGACTGAGGGAGAAGTACGGCCGGAACGATCTCGGCCAAAGCTGCCTGCTCGCGCGACGACTCGTCGAGGCGGGCGTGACCTACATCACGGTGCAAGCGGGTGGAGGCTGGGACACTCACGGCGACAACTTCGCCCAACTGAAGAACAATTTGTTGCCCAAGTTCGACATGGCCGTCGCCGCTCTTGTCGATGATCTCTATGTGCGAGGTCTTCAGGACGAAGTCATGGTCATGGCGATGGGCGAGTTCGGCCGCACGCCCCGCATCAACGCCGGTTCCGGCCGCGACCACTGGCCCGGTGCAATGAGCGTCCTGTTCGCGGGAGGCGGCTTGAAAATGGGTCAGGCCATCGGCACCACCGACGCCCGCGCCGAGTACCCCACCACCAAACCGTACTCGCCGGGTTGCGTTCTCTCGACGATGTACCACACGCTCGGCATCGATCATCACCACACGTTCTACGACCACGGCCGCCGACCGCTGATGGTCCTCCCCGAAGGCCAGCCGATCCCCGAGTTGGTGGGTTGAGCTTTGAGCCTGCGGGCTATGGTTCGAGCTCGACCTTGATCCGCGACTCTTCCTTGTCGAATGGAACCTCATCCGGCTTGAGGCCGAAGTGTTTGGCGAGGCTCTCGCGCAGCAGCGGGACATCGGCGACCTTCGTCAGGCGGCAGAGCGTCCGGCCATCGTTGGCCAGCAGCGTGTAGTCGGAGCCGGTTGCCTGGAACGGCTTCACGACGACATCGATCAGTTTGGTTTGTTCGCTCTCGGACAGTTCGCGATTGATGGCAATCGTGACCGGCGGCAGGTCTGACTTGCCCGACGCTGACTGCTGGGCGAGTTGCTGCATGCGCGGCCAAGCCAGCGCGAGCGAGAGGAGCGCCGGGCCGACGGCTTGTTGAAACTCGTCGCGGTTGTTTGAGGCGAGCAATTGGTCGAGCAGTCCGTCCGCCTGCGTGAGGCTCTCCAACACGCGCGGCTTCGCGACCTTGATCTGCTCGGGCAGCTTGGCCAGCCACGCGCGATCGGCTTCGATCCCGGCGGACCACTGCGCGACGAGCGACTTTGGCAGCCAGCGGCCATCGTGCTTGATGTACGCGATCTCGAGCGGCCGCTCATCGCGCTGGCCTTGGAATGAGAGGACGTGTTCGTTGCCCGATGCTTTGATCTGCTCGACCTTGATGGCGGCGAACTGTCGCGCGAGGTCCGCTCCCACGCCGAGGCCGATCGCGTCGAGTTGCCGCACGATGTTTGACGCGTCTCCCGGCAACAGCGACTTCGCGCGGGCCTGCTTCAGCAATTCCAAGTCCCCCGCGCTGCTGGTCGCGAACTGGTCGAGCAGCGACACGACCTCGTCCCAGTGTTTTCGCATCGGCTCGTACTCGGGCCGGTTCGCGAACAGATCGAGTTCCAGGATGAACGCCTTCTTCATCCGCAGCACCGCGAACGACTTGCGCAGCGTTCCGAAGAGCCTCGTCCAGACTTCGGCATCCATCTTCGAGGCGAACTCGTGGACCAGACCGTCGATGTCGGACTGATAGCCCGGCGGCAGGAACTCGTAAGCCGCCGCGAGATCGCCGCGCTGGATGGCTGCGAGAGTCTGCTTCACGGAGGCGAAGGCCGAGTCGCCATCAACGGCTTCCTGCGTGGCCACTGTGTGGTTGACGTTCGATGTGGCAGAGTCAGCAGTGCGCGTCTGAGCGGCTCCGCTGTTTGCGACGGCGTTCGAGTCCGGCTGCTTGTCGCCTTTGGTCGCGGCGGATCCGCAGCCGCACAGCCCGAGCATCATTCCGAGCAAGACCAACTCGACCCCATAGCGCGACGTGTTCACGATTGCCCCGATCTCACAGAGACGAACTCCACCGATTCGCCGCGACGGGCCACGCCCACGGATCGCGCGAGGTCGGATGATAGCGGGCATCCGCAGCGAGCTGCCATCGCGGTGTGAGCGTAAGTGGAGGAAGTTGACCGACCCACACCAATCCGAAGTGTGAACGAGGGCATGAGTAAAGGAAGTGAGAGAGAGAGGGAAACGTTGATCGACGACCTCGTTCACACTTCGGGTTGGTGTGTCCAGCGCAGCCCTTTGTTTCCGGTCGTCTGTTTCCGGATGCCTTAGGATTGGCGCATCGATGACTGTCGGAGTTTGGTGACCCGGGTGCCGAAGGCCCCGGACGGGTAGTCGAAGAATCCGGGGCCTTACGACACCCGGCTCACCAAAACTCAACCGACAAATCACGACGGTTATTGATGCGCCGATCCCTTACGTCGCCGCACTCACCGCATCGACGGGTCGTGGCGAGGCCGGTTCGATGAGCGGACTCGCGGCGGAGCGATCAGGGGGCAGATCCCACTCTTCCAAAATCTTGGGATGATTTGTTAGTCGATGCAGCAAGCTGATGGCGGCGAGCGAGGCGAGGCAGAGCAGCACCGGTTCATAGCGCAACGCACCGACTTCACCCGCGACGGAACTCGCCTCGTGGCGGAAGAACCAGCCGAAGAAGCCGTCGTCGGGAACTTGGCCACCGACTCGACCATGCAGCACGGCGAGCGTGTTGTAGAGGAAGTGAAAAACCATGCCGGGGAAGATGCTGCGCGAGCGAACGCAGATCGCACCGAGGACTACTCCCAACAGCGCGGCGTTGAAGACCTGCTGTGGAATCATGTGGATGATGCCGAAGGCCAGGCTGGAGAGGGCGATCGCCACGCCGACCTTGCCCCTCCGCTTGAGTCCGCTGAGTAAGAAGCCACGAAACGCCAGCTCTTCACAGATGGCCGGAGCGGCGGCGAACGCCAACAGAACGAGCCACAGTGGTTGGTTGTCACTCGACATGAGCTGCATCGTTTCAGCCAAGCCCGGCGGTGGCTTCGGGAAGAACCAGACGAGACTCATCTGGAGTTCGACGGTCAGCGGATGGAGCGCGAACGGCAACAAGGCGGCCCACGCCAACCGACCTGTGCCCGGCCAGCGCAGTGAGAACGTGCGGCGCACGCTGGTCGTCAGCATCACGCCCATCATCAGTGCGGGGGTCGCGATCAAGGCGATCTGTTGGATGACCAGCAGTTGCATGGTCAGTAAGCCGCGCGACTCGGGACTCGCCCCGACCATCGCCGACTGCATCGACTTCATCGTCGCGAACTGAAGGAGCAGGATGAGTAGGAAGCAGAAGCCACCTTCGGCGAATGTCGGCGTCGGTTCCTTGTCGCGCAGGAGATGCTTCACCCAGAGACGCAGGTCGAAGCGTTCGGCCTCGCGGAACAAGACCTCTTCACTGCCGAACTGGTCGATCGCCCACCACAGCGCGAGCAGGCTGTATCCGATCGACGTGACGAGGACCGGGATGACGTAGAAGTAAATGTCGCGTGAAGGGCCGGTCGCCTTGAGCAGCCCTTTCAGCAACAAGGCTGGTCCCATGACGGGGAGCACGCTGTAGAACGGCTCGATCTCGGACGCGGGCGAAGAACAGAAGACCGTCAGGCCCATCGTCACCATGAGCAACGGCGTCAGATAGTACTGCCCCTCTTTGCTGCTCTTGGCGAACGTCGCCAGCGCGAGACATAGCGCGCTGAAGAGACTCGCCAACGGCAGTAACATCACCAAAATCCAGATCAACGACGAGAGTGGCGGCAGCGCGAGATCGCCCAGTTTGGAAGCGGCTCCGCCCCCGCCCGCCAACGATGCCATGTACTTGCCGGTGAACCCGAGGCTTCCCATGTTGAGCATCGCCGTGGAGGCACTGAACAACATGACCGTCAGAAACTTGCCCAGCACGATTTCCGTCCGCGTGGCGGGACAGATGAGCAGCGTCTCCATCGTGCCGCGTTCCTTCTCACCCGCTCCCAGATCGACGGCCGGGTAAAACGCGCCGGTCAGCGCCATCAGGATCAAGAGTGCGGGGAAGAGCTTGGCCCAGACGTTGGCCGACACTTGATCTTGCTCGGCGAGGTCCAGTTCCGTCGGCTTGACGGGCGTCGGCAGGTTCTCGGGGAGACCGCTGTCACGCAGATACTCTCGCAGCAGTGACCGCTCCCATTCGTCGAGGACCTCGGTGACGCGGTTGTGAGCGATCACCGACCTCTCGTCAGCACTGTTTTGCACGATGACGGGACGCGGGTAATCGACAGCCGTCAGCGGGGCATCGGCTCCGCGCTTGGCCAACTCGCCACGCAGCCGATCGAGATTCGCTTTGAAGTCGGATGGGATGACGATCAACACTTGGATGCCGCTGTCCGAAAAGAGCGACCCCAACGGATCGGACACCAGCCGCAGTTCGCCCTGCAATCGCAGAACATCTTGAATCTGCTTGGCCTCGCGCGCGGCGGCGAGCTGCGTCTCCAACTCCATGCGCTGTTTGAGTTGCCCGCGCAAGCGAACGGCGCGTTCAACGAGAGCTCTTCGCTCAGCCGAGTCCTCTTTCGACAAGACACTCGCGGGGGCCGACGGATCGTTCGCGGGAGTCCCATCGGTGATGACGCGCAGCTTGTCCGCATCGACGGGGTTGCGGAACCAGTTCTTGGCGAAGCGGTCTCCCAACACGAGCGGCATCGACGGGAGGTTGTCCGCGCCAAGAATCACCACGGTGCGCGGCTGCTCGGAAAACAGCACAGTCATCTGGACCATGCCGATCCCCATCACGGGGTACAGCAACAGCGGCAACACGGCGACCATGAACAACGTGCGTCGGTCACGCAGTTGGTCCAGCACCTCGCGGCGGAAAATCAGGAGAATGTTTCGCCACTTCATGAGCGTCAGCTCTTTCCGATGATTTTCGGAGCGGGGTGGCGTCAGCCCCCCGGTTCTTGGATCCCACGGACGACAGGTCACTCAAAACCAGGGGGCTGACGCCGCCCCGCTCCGAAACCGACAAGAGGGCTTGCGCCCAAAGATCACGCGACCGCCGCCAGCTTTGCTTCGTATTCATCGATCAACTGGAAGAACAGTTCTTCCATGTCGGGCTGTTTGTATTGTTCGCTTAGCTCCTGCACCGAGCCGATTGCCAGCAGTCGGCCTTTGTAGATGATCGCGATCCGGTGACAGAGCTTCTCGACCTCACGCATGATGTGCGTCGAGTAGATGATGCACTTGCCTTGTTCTCGCAACGACTTGATCTCATCGACCACGTTCCGCGCGACGAGGACATCTAGGCCCGAAGTCGGTTCGTCGAAGATCAGGACCGGCGGGTCGTGAACGATCGTCCGCGCGATCGATACCTTCTGCTTCATCCCCGTGGACATCTTTGACCCCAGCACGTCGCGGATGTTGTTCATCGAGAGGCGATCGAACAGTTGGCTGATCCGCTTTTGAAGAGCCTCCTCAGGGATGCCGTAGAGGCGACCGAAGTACTCGACCATCTCCCACGCCGTCATGCGGTCGTAGATGCCGGTGTTGTTCGACATGAAGCCGATGCGGGCACGGACCTCGGTCGGATGCGTCGTCACGTCGTAACCGGCGACGAAGGCGGTCCCGCTCGTCGGTCGGAGCACCGTACTGAGCATTCGCAAGCAGGTCGTCTTCCCCGCACCGTTCGGTCCCAGCAGCCCCAGTATCTCACCGGGACGAACTTCAAAACTGACGCCGTCCAGCGCCGTGAAGCCGCCCGTTTGAAGGTCAGCAAACCGCTTCGTCAGTCGTTCGACGGTGATCACGGGGCGGACTCCAACTAGCCCGACGCGCAAGCGAGAGCTGAATCGTGACTGTGAGCAAAGCCCTCGCTCGCGCGTCGGACTAGTTCTGGTTCCGTTGGCTGAAAGTAGCCTTCATCGCTCCGCGTGAAGAAAGCCGAACGTGAGTTCGACTTATGAGTCGTCACAGTGCTCTGTAATCGGCTCTCTTCATGCGGACGATGAAGGCTACTGTGGTCAGCGTCGAAGACTCGATACATCCAACTGCAAGTCGTTGACGAGTCTTCCTTGTCGGCAAGTCTAACCCGCAAACTTCCCGCCCCTCGGAACCGAACGCCGGGTTGGCGCGAGAAAACTCAGTTCAACACCGGCAGCGCGACGCGACCGGCGTGCGAGGCGGACCTTCGCTCGTCGGCAGGCTCTTCGGAATCGATGTAATCGTAAAAGACGTTCCGCTGCCGAGGGATGTAGCCTGCCTCGCGGATCAGCCGCTTGATCGTGTCGAGCGTCAGGTGGTGGACCGTCCCCGCCTCGGCCACAACGTTTTCTTCGATCATCAACGAACCCATGTCGTTCGCGCCGAAGTGGAGCGCAAGGCCGCCGATCTTCTCCCCCTGTGTCACCCACGACGACTGGATATTCGGGAAGTTGTCGAGATACAGCCGGGCGACCGCCTGCGTCTTGAGGTACTCGAACGAACCGGCTGGCGGGATGTGAGCCATGTCCGTGTTGTCCGGCTGAAATGTCCACGCGATGAACGCCGTGAAGCCATGCGTTTCGTCTTGAAGCTGACGCAGTCGTTCGAGGTGCTCGATCCGCTCAGCCAGCGTTTCGATGTGACCGAACATCATCGTGGCCGAACCGATGCCTCCGAGCAGATGCCATTCGCGACAGACGTTGAGCCACTCGTCGGTCAAGCACTTGCCGCGCGTCATCTCTTTCCGCACACGATCAACCAGAATCTCACCGCCCCCGCCCGGCAGGCTGCCCAGTCCCGCTGCCTTCAACCGTTCCAACACGGTCCGCACCGGCAGCTTGCTCAGCTTGTGCAGGGCATGAATCTCGGGAGGCGAGAAACAGTGCAGGTTCACCTGCGGAAAGCGTTCCTTGATCGAGCGCAACAAGTCCTCATACCACTCGATCGGCAAGTCGGGGTTCATCCCGCCCTGCATGAGGATCTGATCGCCACCCAGCGCGACGGTCTCTTCGATCTTCTTGTAGATCGTCTCCTTGTCGAGCGTGTATCCCTCGGGACTCTTCGGCTTCCGAAAGAACGCACAGAAGTCGCACACGGCGGAACAGACGTTCGTGTAGTTGATGTTCCGGTCGATGTTGAACGTGCGGTAAGGCTCGGGATGCAACCGCCTCGCCACCGCATCCGCCGCCGCCCCGATCGCGACCAGATCATGCGATTCCAAAATCCGCAGCCCCTCCTCGGAAGAAAGTCGTTCCCCCGAGACGGCCTTGTCCAACAGTCGATTCAATTCAGCAGACACGGTTCACTTTCCTTCACTTCAGCCAATTTGACTCAACGCCCAGTGCCTGATTCAGCATCTCGAACTTCTAGCAATTCAATCTCAAACCGAAGAACGGCATTGGGCGGGATGTTCGTCACAGTCGCACCGCGATATCCCAAGTGCGGACTCACGATAATGGACCTCGTTCCTCCGACCTTCATTCCCTCAACACCATAATCGAACCCCGCAATTGTTTGACGCTTGCCAACCACGAACCGAAACGGCTCGCGTTGTTCATGTGAACTGGCAACCTGATCACCGCGCCTTAGAAAGCCGCGAAAATGGACCGCCACGGACTTGCCTCGCTCGGCAACAGCACCTGTTCCAATAGTCAGTTCAGTAACTCTCAGGCCGGAAGGTAAGTGTTGTTGGCTCATGTCATCACATTTCATTGAAGGCCAGCCCCGCGATCGCGATCACCTTCTTTCCATGATTCCGATCAACTTTGCCGGAACCTCAATTCCACTTCCGCCGGTGCCAGCCCCATTCCTGCTGCCAGTTCGTAGAACAGTTTCAAGCCGTTTCTTTCAGCGGGACCAAGGTGGTATTGGAGGTTTTTCGAAAGGTAGCTGACGGTTGTGGGGAGAGACAGGCCGAGCAACGGGGCCTCGCGCCGCGCGATGTCGTCGAGGCGTTGGATGCCCAGATCGCGAGACGCGCTGAGGAGTTGGTCAAGCGTTGAGGGCTGAGGGTTGAGGGAGGAAGCTGAAGACAGGTTGAGAGGGCTCTTACTCTCAATCCTCAACCCTCGCCCCACAACCCGCCTCCCCACCCACATCGCGAACACAAACGGCAAGCCGGTCCACTCCAGCCACTCTTCACCCAGGTCCCACGTGCCGAGGAATTGTTCATTCGGCGGGTTGATCGCGCGGTCGCCGATCAGCAGGATCGCATCAGCAGAAGAATCTTGCGTGCGGTGGTCGAGCGGCAGCGGCTCCAGTTTCGGGAAAACGCCGTGTCGTTCGGCGAGCAGGATGCGGGCGAGAGTGGCACTCGTCCGCGAGCCTTCATCGAGCGCGACCGACTTCACGTCGCCCCACGGCACGCGGCTGTAGAGCTTCACGCTGAGAACCGGCCCGTGCGCGGCGACGCAGGCGTCCGAGATGACCTCGTAGTTCTGTCCGCGAAAGTATTCGATGCTCGGGATCAGAGCGACATCCAACCGGCCCGAGGCGAGATCGTCGGCGAGACGGCTGGGGTAATCGAGACGTAGCGTGGCGTGGCCGTTCAGCAACTGATCCAGCCCCTCGATGAGCGGCTTCGAGTTGAGATAGTTCACCGCCCCGACGGCGCTCAATTGGCGAGGCTCGTTGAATCGGGATGCGATGGGTTCGGCGAGAGTGTTCGTCAACGATGCGGGCATGGCGGGAGAATATCTGTTCGAGCGACGTGGCTCGCGGCGTGTGAGGGATGTTGCGGTGAGCATGGTTGTCTCCGATGTTGCGTCTGATGGCAATTTAAGAGGCCCGGTTCGTCGCAATCACGCATTGGCGGCGATCAATTTGGCTCATCATTCTGTCCCGCATTTTTCTGTTCGTCTCCTCCAAGAAACAACGAGGAGCTACAGAAAAATGTGGGACAGAAAGAGGGGGGCGATGCGGCGAGGAATGGCTGCTGACTCGGCTTTACAAGGCGAGTTGGCATTCTCGGAGGTCGCGATTAGGATTCGGCCCCGATTCGCGGTCCGCGGGGAGTGGACCGCCAACATGCCTCGGCATTAACCGATGGACCGATCCGCCGAAAGGATTTCTTGTGCCTGCTGAGCCTCTTCAACTCGCGATTGTTGGTTTGGGAAACGTCGGGACCGGCGTCGCGAAGATTCTGACCGAACACCCCGAACGCATTCTCCAACGAGCCGGTCGTCCCATCGAGATTCGCCGCGCCGTCGTTCGCGATCTGAACAAGTCGCGTGACGTGACGCTTCCCGCTGGCGTCCTCACTAACGACATCGAATCGGTCATCCGCGACCCCAACATCCATGTCGCCGTCGAATTGATGGGCGGCATCCATCCCGCGCGCGAAGTGATGCTGAGGCTGCTCGAAGCAGGCAAAGACATCGTCACGGCTAACAAGGCTCTGCTGTGCGAACACGGCGACGAGATTTTTGAATGTGCCCGCAAGCACAAACGGACCATCTGTTTTGAGGCGGCAGTCGCGGGAGGCATTCCGATCATCGCGGCCGTCGGTCAGTCGATGGCCGCCAATCAGATCATCGGCATTCAGGCGATCCTCAACGGCACGACGAACTACATTCTGTCCGAGATGCTGCTGCGTGGTCAGTCTTACGGCGAGGCACTGCAACAGGCGCAAGACCTCGGGTACGCCGAGGCCGATCCAACACTCGACGTGAACGGGACCGATGCCGGACAGAAGCTCGGCATCCTCGCGCAGTTGGCGTTTGGCGTGAAGGTGAAGTCGTCCGAGTTCCATGTCTCGGGGATCGACAAGCTGGAGCGGACCGACATCCAACACGCGAAGGATCTCGGCTACACGATCAAGCTGCTCGCGCGCGTCAGCTTGAACAAGGGCCGGTTGGAGATGAGCGTTCGTCCAACGTTGATTCGCGCCGACCGACCGCTCGCACAAGTTCACGGCCCGTTCAACGCGATCCTGCTCGACGGCGACGTGGTCGGCAACGTGTGGTACTCGGGGCGTGGAGCGGGTCAACTTCCGACGGCCAGCGCGGTGACGGCCGACATCATCGACCTCGCCATCGGCCGCGCGCAACTCACGTTCGCGCATCTCGACCTGTGGCGCGAGACCCCGCCGTTCGCACTCGCTCCGCTCAATGAATCGACCAGCCGTTACTTCCTGCGACTCTCCGTGGAGGATCGCCCCAACGTCCTCGCCGAAGTGACCGGCGTCCTCGGTCGAAACGGCATCAGCCTCTCGACAATCATCCAGCCGGAAGCCCCCGAAGTGGACGCCACCGCCGGCGCGATCCCGACCGTCCCGCTCATCATCATGACTCACCGCACCAGCGCCGGCAGCCTCGCCGCCGCCGAACGAGACCTCGACCGCCTCGCCTCCGTTCGTTCGCCAAGAATGGTGCTGGCCGTCGCGGATTGAGCACGTAGCGTCGGCTCGATGCAAACCGCGGAGGACGCTTCGATGGACACTACCGCTGGCCGCAACAAACTTGTCACTGTCGTCCGTACCCTCGCTGTTGAACAGCGCGCGGAACTCGAACGGCTCAAGCAAGAGGCAAGCGGGCTGGCTCGGCCAGACTTCATCTGGCACTACCTGATCCAAAGCTTCTCCACGATGGGTCGGGCATCCGGCTGGTACGGGCTGGTCGGCAATCAGGACAACTACCGGCATGTCACCTATCCGGTCCTCGCGGCTTTGAGTCCGGAGGCTCGCAAGCAGCAGGTCCATCAGATCTGCCGAGTCGCCAGAATCCGCATGCCAGACAGGAAGGCTAATTTCATCCTCGCGTGCTTCGACTACGTCCAGCAACTCGGCGGTCCAGAGAATGCCAAGTCCTTACTGCTCGCCGAGTGTGGGCGAGATGCCAAGATTCGCTTCCTTCGGACGTTCCCCGGTATCGGTCCGAAATACGCCCGGAATATCATGATGGACGTGTACCACGAAGACTTCCGCGACAGCATCGCGTTAGACGTGCGCATCTTGGCCATCTCGGAGAAGCTCGGGCTTTCGTTCCCGACATACGCCGCTCATGAGGAGTTCTATCTCGGCGTGGCGTGTGAGGCTGGGCTCAACGGCTGGGAGCTGGATCGCCTCCTGTTCAATTTCCGCCTCGTGGTCGAAGAGAGGCTGGGCAAGATCGAGCGGCAATAGAGTCAGGGATCGCACGGCTGGGTGGCCGGGGCAGGAGCGTCTTCGCGATGCCTCGGTCTGCGGTGGAAATGGAATACCCTGTGGCTTCGCCCAAAGCAGCTCCAGCGACGGCCACCCGTCGCGGTTCGCCTGAAATGGCTTGGTTTAGCGAATAAAATGGCGAACATTCTACGTAAAACAGCGAGTCCTCATCAGGCAATGGCGATTCCTGTCGAATACTCGCCATTACACAGACTGTAATCGGTATTGTACGGACTGGAATCGCCATTGTACGGGCTATTCGAGCCACTTTATCCGCTGTCATCGTTGTTGTACTCGCTGGATTTTGGCTGCTGTTCGCTGATTCGGGTGCGGTCGAAACTGGGACCGGCTGGGTGGCCGGGGAAGAAGCGCCTTCGCGAAGCCTCGGTCTGCGGTGGTGATGGAATGCCCCGTGGCTTGGCCCCAAGCGTCTCCAGCACGGCCACCCGTCGGAATTCTCAACACACTGCGCCTGACGAGGCGCTCTCTTGAAATCGGGAAGTGCCGCGACATTGGCCCTGATCTCTGTTGCAGTGGATCGAGCGACCGACTTCAATCTCTTCACCCCGCAGATTTTACTGATCTGTTTTGTGTGAGAGGCCCCCGATGCGTGCTAGACTTTGCTTTGAAACTCACCCCACCGGGCTTGTCCCGGTGGAATCAGGTTTTTGTACTACTCAATTCAATTCCAACTGGATTCCGAAGTCGTGCAAAGACCCGCGAGCCACCGGGGCAAGCCCGGTGGGGCCTCAAAACTAAGCCAAGACTTGCCGTGAGTTTCGGGCTTCAACTTGGACTGCAACGGAAACGACATGCCCTCAAACAACAACGGATCTCGACGACGCGGGCTGCGGGCGAGTTTGTTCTTGCCGCTGGTGGGAGCCATCTTTGCGGCGATCGATTCGCCCACTTTGAATGCCTCTGAACCGCGCGTGAGTTTCGTCAATGATGTGATGCCAGTGTTGACGAAGTCGGGCTGCAACGTCGGCGTCTGCCATGCCAAGGCGGGTGGCGGGCAGAAAGGGTTCCAACTGTCGCTGCTCGGGTTCGAGCCGCTGGAAGACTTCGAGCATCTGGTGAAGGAAGGCCGCAACCGGCGGTTGTTCCCCGGTGCCCCCGATCGAAGTTTGTTGCTGCTGAAAGCGTCGGGCCAAGTGCCGCACGGTGGCGGCGTTCGGCTGGAAGCCGCTTCTGACGGGTACGCCGTACTGCGAGAGTGGATTCGTCAGGGAGTACCGTACGACACCGAAGCCACGCCCAAGTTTGTCTCATTCGAGGTCCAGCCTAGCCACGGTTCGATCCAGCGGAAGGCGGAACAGCAGCTCAAAGTGCTGGCCAAGTACTCGGACGGGAGCGTTCGCGACATCACCGGAATGGCGTTGTACGAAGCCAACGACAAAGCAATGGCTGACGTGACGGATCGCGGCTTAGTGAAGATTTCGGACATCGTCGGCAACGTCGCCGTGATGGTGCGGTATCAGGGACGCGTCGCGGTCTACAGCGCTTCGATCCCACTCGGCGCGCCAGTGGAAAACATGCCGCCGTCAAAGAGCTTCGTTGATGATTTGGTCTTCGGAAATCTGAAGTTGCTCGGCATCCCGGCGTCGCCTGTCTGCGATGACTCGACGTTTTTGAGACGTGTCACGCTCGACATCGGCGGGCGGTTGCCGACCGAAGAAGAGTCCGCCGCGTTTCTCGCGAGCAAGGACGAGGCAAAGCGTGACAACGTCGTCAACGACCTGCTGCAAAGTCCCGACTACGCCGACTTCTTCGCCAACAAGTGGACTGCCCTGCTGAAGAATCGCCGTGACGACGCCAGCGACACGGTCTCCAACTTCGCGTTTCATGCATGGGTGCGAGACAGTTTCCTCGCCAACAAACCGTATGACCAGTTTGTGCGTGAGCTGCTCGCCGCGACCGGCACCGTGATCGGGAATCCGCCCGTCGCGTGGTACAAGCGCGTCAAAGAACCGAAGCAGCAGATCGAGGATGTTGCGCAGCTCTTCCTCGGCGTGCGGATGCAGTGTGCCCAGTGTCATCACCATCCGTTCGAGCGGTGGAGTCAGGACGACTATTACTCGCTGACCGCGTTCTTCAGTCAGGTTGGCCGCAAGCCATCGGGAACTCGCGGCGAAGACTTGATCTTCCACAAGCGCGGCCTCGCGACGGCCGCAAATATCAAAACGGCCATCGCTCTCAAGCCGGCCGCGCTGGGCGATGTCATTCCCGAGATCACTGCCGATGAAGACCCGCGCCTCAAACTGGCCGATTGGATGGGAGGCAAGCACAACGCCTTCTTTGCGAAGTCGCTCGTCAATCGGTATTGGAAACACTTCTTTGTGCGCGGCCTGATCGAGCCCGAAGATGACATTCGCGACACGAACCCGCCAACGAATCCCGCGCTGCTGGAAGCTCTCGAAAAGCACTTCATTACCAGCGGCTTCGACCTGAAGGAACTCGTGCGGATCATCACGCAATCACGAGCCTATCAACTGAGCGAAGTCCCCAACCAACACAACATCGTCGATCGACAGAACTACTCGCGCTACTACCCGAGACGCCTTCAGGCGGAAGTGCTGCTCGACGCAATCGACCGGCTGGCGGGGACGCAGACCGACTTCGCCAACCTCCCGCCGGGAACGCGAGCCGTCGCGCTCCCCGACAACAGTTACAACGCCTCCTCACAATTCCTGCGCGTCTTCGGCCGCCCCGAAGCTGAGAGCGTCTGCGAATGCGAACGCGTCCAATCCTCGAGCCTCGCGCAGAGCCTGCACTTGCTCAACGCGGCCGAACTAAAAGCGAAACTTGCTTCGCCCACCGGCCGTGCCGAACGCCTCGCGAAAGAAGACAAGCCGGCCGAAGCAAAAATTCGTGAGCTGTACCTCGCCGCGTTCTCTCGCGAACCGCGCCCGCCAGAACTAAAGACCGCGCTCGACTATTTGAATGAACCAGGCAACGCCACGAACGCGAATTGGCAAGATCTCATTTGGGCGTTGATCAATACCAAGGAATTCCTCTTCAACCATTAGGCACATGATGACTGACTTCGTTTTTAACTCGCGTCGCCGTTCGCTGTTCCTCACGGCATTGATCTTTGGAGCGTCGTTGAGCTTGGCTTCGCCGTCCTTCGCCCAATCGGTCGGCCTGCCGGCTCCGCGGTTGCTGACGACGACTCCGATGGGGGCCAAGGTTGGCACTCAGGTCGAAATCACGATCAGCGGCGAGCACATTGACGATGCGGACGAGCTGACGTTCTCTGACAAACGCATCACGGCGGCTCGCAAATTGGACGCGAGTGGAAAGCCCGAAGCCAACAAGTATGTGGTCACGGTCGCGGCCGATTGCCCGGTCGGAATTCACGAAGCGCGCGTGATGACGCGGCTGGGAATTTCGTCTTCGCGAGCGTTCTGTGTTGGCACGCTGGACGAAGCCGTGCGGGCGGCTCCCAACACGACATTGGCCACCGCAATGGAGTTGAAGGTCAACTCGATCTGCAACGCGGTGATGTCGGCGCGGGCGGCCGACTTCTATCGGTTTGAAGCGACGAAGGGCCAGCGGCTGATCGTCGATTGTGCGACGCGCGGAATTGATTCCAAGCTCGACGCGACGGTCGTCATTGCCGATGCCGCTGGACGAGACTTGCTTGTTGAACGACGCGGCGGGGCGCTCGACTTCACTGCCCCGGCGGACGGCAAGTACGTCATCAAGGTTCACGAACTGACCTTCAAGGGCGGACCGGCCTATTACTACCGGCTCGGCCTGTCGGAGTTATCCGTCGGTGCGCCGATCGTTCGCCTGCCAGCGACGAAGCCGGTGAACTCGTTCTCGTGGCCACCGCAGGGTCTCAAAGAACAGGCCGAGCTGGCGGAAGTCGAACCGAACAATGACCGCATGAAGGCGCAGAAGATATCGCTCCCATGCGACATCACAGGAAGTTTCTTCCCCGCCGCGGATGTCGATGTCTTCGAGTTCGAGGCCAAGAAGGGAGAGGTCTGGTGGGTGGAAGTCGCGTCCGAACGATTCGGTCTCCCGACCGATCCATCGCTGCTCGTGCAGCATGTCGCTCGCACGGGCGATGCCGAAAAGCTGACGGATGTTGCTGAGCTCAGTGACATCCCCAGCCCCGTGAAGGTGTCGAGTAACGGCTATGCGTATGACGGGCCTCCGTACAACGCCGGATCGGCCGACATCCTTGGCAAACTGGAGATCAAGGAAGACGGCCTGCATCGGCTGCAACTTTCTGATCTCTTTGGCGGGACGCGCAACGATCCGAAGAACGTCTATCGACTCGTCATCCGCAAGGCGGCTCCCGACTTCGCCGTCGTGGCTTGGGCACTGCACATGGAATTGCGCAACGGAGATCGCAATGCCGTCTCGAAGCCGCTGGCTCTGCGTGGTGGAGCGACGCTGGCGCTCGAAGTTGTTGCCATTCGCCGCGACGGTTTCGATGGCGATATCGACCTCGCGCTGGAAGGTCTTCCCGAAGGAGTCACCGCGAGTGGCCTGAAGATTCCCGCCGGACAGACGCGCGGACTGATCCTCGTCACCGCGAACCAGAACGCCCCGCGAGCGATCGGCAGCGCGACGTTCCTCGCGCGCGGCACGATCAACGGTGAAGCGGTCACGCGACGCGGTCACATGGCTTCACACGCCTGGCCGATTCCGGATTCGTGGGGCGAGATTCCTTCACCCCGTTTGTTCGCCGACATCCCGGTCTCGGTGAGTGGCCTCGAATTCACGCCGATCACGCTCTCGCCACCCAAAGAAATGCTGACTGTGACCGCCGGTGAGAAGCTGACGATCCCGCTGCTGCATACACGCCGCACTGAGTTCTCTGGCGGCACTTTGCAACTCAAGACGATGGGCGCGGGTTTCGACCGCACACCGCCGTTCGACGTGACGATCACCGCCGATCAATCGCAGGCAGTGCTCGACACGGGGGCACTCAAAACGCCGCCGGGCGATTACCTGATCGCCTTCTATGGCGGAGCCGTCGCGAAATACCGGCATCGCCCGGATTTGGTGACCACCGCCGAAGCAGCTCATAAGCAAGCGACGGAAGAACTGGCGGTGATCGATGCCGAACTCAAAAAACTGATCGAAGCCGCCAAGGGAGCTGCAACCGATGCCAAGCCCGAAGCCGATAAAGCTGTCGAGGCCGCGACCGCCAAACACAAGACCGTCACCGCCGCAGTCACCGGCGCAGCGGAGCAAGTGAAGAAAGCGACCGCCGCCGCCGCTCCCGCCGACATCGTCGATATCATTGTGTCCGAACCGATCGCCATCCGCGTGAATGCCCCCGCCAAGTAACCCGCAGCTTCAGCGAGGGCGAACGCTCCCGTTGACGATGAATCCCAAACAGAACCTCGTGATCAAACCCCCGTGAAGCGTTCGCCCTGGCTGACGTTTCGGGTCCGTCAACTCGGAGAACCAACCATGACCAACTCACCCGTCTTCTGCCCCGGTCCCGACAGTATCTGTTCGGGGCGGCGTGGCTTTCTTCAAACCGGACTCGCGGGGTTCGCGTCGCTCAGTCTGCCGGGCATCTTGCGATTGCAGGCGCAGAGCTTGCGGGCGGCTGAGGTCTCGGGGTCGAGTCGCGAGAAGAACGCCGTGATCATGGTCTGGCTTCCCGGCGGAATGTCGCACATCGAGTCCTACGATCCAAAGCCGAACTCCGGCAGCGAATACAGCGGGCCGTTCGGGACGATCCCGACGGCGATTCCCGGTATGCACTTTTGCGAACTGATGCCGCGACAGGCTGCGATTGCCGAGAAGTTCACAATCTTGCGGTCGATGAGACAAGCGGCGGGCGGACATCCGGCCGGTTCAATGCAGTTGCTCTCCGGCGACCCGGACACGCGCGACAAACCGAAGCCCCGACTGCCCGATTGGATGTCGGTCACCAATTACGTTCGTTCGCTGAAAGGCCCGCGTCAGGAGCCGCTGCCCGCTTACATCGGCCTCAATCCGCCGACCGAATACAACGGCCCAGCCTATCTCGGAAATGCCTACTCGCCCTTCGTGGTCTCCGGCGATCCGAACCAGCCGACGTTCTCGGTCCCGAACATCGGGCTGTCCGACACGAACGAAGTCAAACGGCTCGGTCGCCGTTCGTCGTTGCGACAGAACCTCGACACGCTCGAACGGACCTTCGATCAACAACGGGAGCTCGCCGCGCTCGATGAATTCGAGTCGCAGGCGATGACGTTGTTGACCAACTCGAAGACGAAGGAAGCGTTCGATCTCAACCGTGAAGACCCGCGCATTCGTGATCGGTACGGTCGCAATCAGTGGGGTCAGCAACTGCTGCTCGCGCGGCGATTGATCGAAGCGGGAGTCGATGTCCTCACGACGAGCTTCGCCGGGCCGCTGTGCGGTCGAGTCCAGAACTGGGACGATCACGCGGTCAACATGCACGTCTTCGACGGCATGAAGTTCCGTGCCCCGGCCTACGACCAGGCGGTGGCCGCGTTGATTGAAGATTTGCATGAGCGAGGTCTCGATAAACGAGTCCTGCTCGTCGTCACCGGCGAGTTCGGTCGCACTCCGAAGATCAGCTACGCCGCCAGCACCGGTGGCGGCGAAGCGAGTGCCCCCGCTGGCACGATCCAACCCGGCCGAGACCACTGGCCACGAGCCTTCTCGAACCTCTGGGCTGGAGGCAACATTCAAACCGGCGGCTTCATCGGCGGTACCGACAAGCGCGGCGAAGACTCGATCGAACGCATCTGCGGCCCCGGCGACTTCCTCGCCACGATCTATCACCATATGGGGATCGATTCGGCGACGACGCTCATCAAAGACTTCAACGGTCGTCCCACACCGATCGTCGATCACGGCCAGCCGATCCCGGAGTTGATGGGGTGAAGGCGAGTGGTGAGGGTGCAGTGCGGATGCCAGCGATGGATTCGTGATCGTCGAGAGTTGTTTCAATCCGGCTCCTCACCCATTGTGTGTCGCACAGGAGGACCGAATTCGTGAATCGACAACATCAAGATCAAGCGGGTTGCTCGGCGTATCGACAACTGGGGCGAATGGCTCGGCGGCAGGCCATCCAAGTGGGGGTGGGCGTCTGCGGAGCATTGGGACTGTCGCTCAGTGACTTGCTCCGCAATGAAGCGAGGGCCGAGTCAAAGAAGGGCGAGTCGTCAAAGAAAGACGGCCCGGCGAAGAGCATCATTCACCTCAACTTGGGTGGCGGCTTTGCATCGCAAGAGTCGTTCGATCCGAAGCCGGAAGCGCCGGCTGAGTATCGTGGGCCATTCAACGTCACGAAGACTAAGACGGGTGAACTCTTCAGCGAGCACTTTGGCCGCATGGCTCAAGTCGCCGACAAGTTCACGGTCGTCCGATCGTGTCAGTGCCGCATCCCCGATCATGGGTTGGCGACGTATCACCTCTTCACCGGTTACTTGCCGACGACGGTCATCGACTATCCGCAGATGGGAGCGGTCGTCTCGCAGCACTTCGGTCCGCGCGAGAACATGCCGGCTTATGTCGCCGTCCCGAACTCGAACGGTTTCTCGGGCGGGACCGGATATCTCAGCAGCAAGTTCGGAGCGTTTCAGCTCGGAGCCGATCCGGGTGACTCCGGCCCGTTCCGCGTGAAGGATTTTTCGTTGCCAGCCGGTCTGACGGTGGAGCAACTCGAACGCCGGCGCGTCGCGCGGCAGATCGTTGAGCAGCGACTCCGCAAACTCGATGGCGATGTCGATCAGCTCAACACGCAGGACGAGTTCTTTGGTCAAGCGCAGACGTTGCTGACTTCACCGAAAGCTCAAGCCGCGTTCTCGCTGAACGACGAGCCGGAGCACATTCGCAAACTGTACGGCACCGGCTATCGCCTGAAGGCTCGCAACGCTCCGGCGGCGGTGAATGAGCGGTTGCTGTTGTCGCGGCGGTTGGTCGAGGCGGGCGTGCGGTTCGTCACGATCGACTATGGCGGCTGGGACAGCCACTCGAACATCAAAGCCGACTTCGAGGACAAGGCTCCGCCGCTCGATCACGCGATCGCCGGTTTGCTGACGGACCTCGATCAACGTGG
>CAMAYU010000112.1 GCA_945862235.1 Schlesneria paludicola DSM 18645 | reverse complement strand
AATGCGAACTCGAAACAACGGAATCCGAAGTCCGGTTCATGCGGCTGTTCGGGCTGGAACCAACGGAGACACGGCGATCATGCTCTGTGACGGTGTTTTGATCACCTAGGCACAATCGATCTGCCGCACTCCGGGAAGCCTGCGGCTTTGAGCGGGCGCTCAAAGCCGCAGGCTTCCCGGTCTCCACTACATGGCGTTTACTTCGTTTTGGCAACATACAAGGCGCAGAGACGCAGAGAAGGCAAACGGAGAGAAAGAGGTGACCGGGGCAGCCCAACTTGAATGACGTGCTGCCCTTGTTGTCGTCCGGGTCTGGCTTGGCGGGAGTGGCTTGGTGGCTAGAATCCGCCCGCCATTGAATTTGATTCCGGCGAGCGACCACTTGGCTCGTCCGGGTGTTCGCGCGTGCGCGTGTCTCAGGAAGGCGATCTCTCACGATGACCGTTGATGTGCCGCAGGGAGTCTCACCGCTGACGGGTCTTGCCGCGCGGTTGCTCGCGCAGCCGGGATTGCGCGAGGTGATTGGTGCCGTCGAACAAGGTCGCGCGGCGACGGTCGATGGGGCGTGGGGTTCGTCGTCGGCGTTGATGGTTTCCGCGCTGGCTCAATCGCGCGCGGGCTGTGTGTTGGTCGTGCTGCCGCGCGAGCGCGAGCTGGATGAAGTCGTCGCCGACATCACCTCGTTTGGCATCGGTCTCGATGAAGGGGGCCGAGTTGCCAAGCCGCTCGTGCTGCCCGCGTGGCCTTCGTTGCCGAGTGAACTGAGTATCACCGACCCGATCCTCGGGAGCCGTTTGCGAGCCGTGCGGGCGTTCGAGTCGGAGGCTCCGCCGCGCGTCGTGGTGACGACGATCGCGGCTCTCATTCAACCGGTGCCGTCCAAAGCCGAGCGGACCGTGGCGTCGCGGTCGCTCAAGGTGGGTGATGAGGTTGATCTGGATGACCTCACGCGCTGGCTGACCGCGCGCGGGTTCGAGCGTGTCACCGCGATCGAACTGCCGGGCGAGTTCACCATTCACGGCGGCATCGTCGATGTCTTCCCGCCTGACTCGGCCGATCCGATTCGGATCGAACTGTTCGGCGATGAGATCGAGTCGATCCGCCTGTTCGACGCCGAGACGCAGCGGAAGGTGCGCGATCTGGATGAAGCGACGATCACGATCTTGGCGAATGCGCATGTGAGTCATGCTGGGGTCGAGTCTTCGAGCCCCCAGCATGACAGTGTGAACTTGAACAGTGTGAACTTGAATCGTGGCCCTCATCAAACCGAAGAACCCCTCACCCTCGCCCTCTCCCCGCAGAGCCGGGGCGAGGGGACAGGACTTTTGAGCGGCTCGCATGTCCTCGACTCGCTCCCAGAGACCGCGCGGGTCGTGCTGTTGGAACTCGATGAGATCGTGCGCGAAGGGAAGTCGTACCTCGATCGGTTGGCCGATCCGAAGGGATTGTTCAGTGTCGAATCGACGCTCGAACGTTGCTCGCGACGAGGCTGGTTGAACGTCGCGCCGATCGTCGCGGGGAGCTATGACACGACGTGCCATCTGCGCGTCGAGTCGATCGAACGCTTTGGCGGGCCGAAGACGGAGGCGTTCAAGGAACTCGAGCGAGTTGTGCAGCAGGACGAGACCGTGCTGATCGCCTGCCACAACGAAGCGGGTCGTCAGCGCATGGCTGAACTGTTGCGCGAGGTCTACGCCCCCGAGCCACCTCCCGCACCAACACCCGATCCCGCGACGGTTGCGCCGCTCGGCGGGATGACGGCACGGAGTGGAGCGTCAGCTCTTCCGAGTGGGGGACGTGAGTCCCCTGGCTCCGCGTCGTTCAGCAAGAGTTCGCCTCCGTTGGACCAGATGGCGGCGGGCAAGTCGCCACTGAAACGGTTCCTGCGGAAGTCGGGTCCGGTGGAGCCGGAGCGACCTGTGTTGAGCGCGATACCAGTCGCCGAAGAACCGGGGGACTTACGTCCCCCGCTCGGAAAGGCTGTGGAGGAAGAAGGCTTACGCCCGCAGACGTTTGCAGATCGGGTGACGTTGTGCGTCGGGCACGTTTCGCGCGGCTTCCGGCTCGTTACCGAACGTATCGTCGTGCTGAGCGACAACGAACTCTTTCATCGCACGGAGCTGCAACGAGCTCCACGCAAGAGTCGTCTCGAATCGCGGGCGATCGACACGTTCCTCGACCTTTCGCCGGGAGACCTCGTCGTTCACCTGTCGCACGGAATCGCGCGGTTCATCGGGATGGAGGTGCAGCCGAAAGGGGAACTCATTGAAGAGATGCTGTCGCTGGAGTTCGCCGACAAGTTGAAGATGCACGTGCCGGTCTCGCTGATTCATCTCGTGCAGAAGTACGTCGGCGGGACGAAGGGGAAGGTCGAGCTGTCGAAGTTCGGCGGGACGAGTTGGGCGAACAAGAAGAAGCGCGTGGCTGAAGCGGTCGGGGACATGGCCGCCGACATGTTGAAGCTACAAGCCGAGCGTGACCTCAAGCCGGGCTTGTCGTGTCCCCCCGATAGTCATTGGGTTGAGGAGTTCGATGCGGCGTTCCCTTACACCGAGACGGTCGATCAACTGCGAGCCATTGCCGAGACGAAAGAGGACCAGCAGCGATCGCGTCCGATGGACCGGCTGATCTGCGGCGATGTCGGTTACGGCAAGACCGAGATCGCGATGCGCGCCGCCTTCAAAGCGGTCGATGCCGGTCGTCAGGTGGCGGTCCTCGTCCCGACGACAGTGCTGTGCGAGCAACACGTTCGGAGCTTCGGCGAGCGGATGGCCGAGTTCCCGATCAACATCGCGTCGCTCAATCGCTTCCGCTCGACGAGCGAAGTGCGCGAGACACTCAAAGGGCTGGCCGACGGCGGGATCGACCTCGTGATCGGGACGCATCGGCTGGTCAGCAAGGATGTGAAGTTCAAGGACCTCGGGCTGCTCATCATTGATGAAGAGCAGCGATTCGGGGTCGAGGTGAAAGAGTTGCTCAAACAGATGCGGCTTGAGGTGGATGTCCTCACGCTGTCGGCGACTCCGATCCCGAGAACGCTTCACATGTCGCTCGTTGGGGTCCGAGACATCTCCAATTTGGAGACGCCGCCGCACGATCGCATCGCAGTCCAAACTCGCATCTGTCGTTGGGACGGCGAGCTAATTCGATCGAGCATCGTCCGCGAGTTGAACCGCAGCGGGCAGACGTACTTCGTTCACAACCGCGTCTACGACATCGAGACGATCGCGGAGAAGATTCGCGAACTCGTCCCGGAAGCAGTCGTCGATATCGTGCATGGCCAGATGACCGAGGACGAGATGGAAGCGGCAATGCTCGGCTTCGTCGAAGCGCGGACGGATGTACTCGTGGCGACGACGATCATCGAAAGCGGACTCGACATCCCCAACGCCAACACGATCTTCATTCATCAGGCGGACAGGTACGGGCTGGCCGACCTGCACCAACTGCGAGGCCGCGTCGGTCGGTACAAGCACAAGTCGTACTGTTATCTCGTGCTGGAAGATGGCCGACAGATGTCTCCGCAAGCGCTGCGACGACTGAAGGCGATTGAGGAATACAGTGAACTCGGCGCGGGCTTCAAAATCTCGATGCGCGATTTGGAGATTCGCGGGGCGGGCAACATCCTCGGGACCGAGCAGTCGGGACACATCGCGTCGGTCGGATACGAGCTGTACTGCCAACTGCTGGAGAACGCGGTGCGCGCGATCAAACGCGAACCGCTGCGGCATCACCATCACGTCGAGATCGCGCTCGCCATCGAAGCCTATCTCCCGTCGGACTACATCCCCGACGGACGGCCGAAGATTGAGATGTACCGCAAGCTGTCGGCGGTCTCGTCGCTCGAACTGCTCGCCGAATTGAAGGCCGAGTTCCGTGATCGCTTCGGCCCGCTGCCGACTCCCGCCGAACGGCTGTTTGAACAGCGCGAGCTGCAATTGCTCGCGTGGCGTTGGCAGATCGATGACATCCGACTGAACGAGGGAGACCTCGTCTTGGGCTATCGCAACCCGAAGCTCATCACGCGGCTGGCCAAGCTCAGCCACGCGACGATCCGCGTCGTCGATGACCGCGACGCCTGCGTGATCCTGCCGAAGAAGGCCGGGGGAAAACTGCCGGGCCCCAAGGCCCTGCTGCGGCTGCTGAAAGAGATATTGCAGCTCAGTCCGGGCTGAGGCTACAAACCCGCCCCCTTCCGCCGAGCGGAAATCTCACGTCACAAGAAACAAGCTCCAATTCTCTGGGGTCGGGTCTCCATCATGCGCCGGGCCATTCCACTGCTGCTGATCGGGCTGTCCTGCGTGGCCTGTAATGGGACGCAGAAGAAGCATGAAAACCCGGTGCTGATCCAAGCGCCGCGCCGCGTCGCACAGGTTGAGCCTGACGAAGACGCGAAAATTGCGAGTGCTGCTGCAGTGCAAGAAGCAGCAGACAGCGATGACAGGATTCAAACGGCATCGGGACTCAAGTCTGATCCGTGGGCCGATTGGAAGGACGACTCGGCGATCTTCAACTCGAAGGTGGCTGCGACCGTCAACGGCGCACCGATCCTGAACGGCGATGTGCTCGACAAATACAGTGGCGTCGTCATCACCGCCCGCGAACAGATGCAGTTTATGTGGTCGCATCCGGAGAAACTTCAGCCGGGACAGCCGCGACCCATGCCGGAAGACTTCGAGCAGTTCCGTGAGATGTTGGTGAAACGCGATCTCGCCGGACACATCCAGCGCCGGTTGCTCGTTGAGCGGATGAAGTCGAGTCTCAAGCCCGATCAGATCAAGGCGATGGACTCGCACATCGATCAACTCTTCGATGCCGAAATCAAAAAGCTGAAGGGCGAGCTGAAGGTCTCGACCCGCACGGAGCTGGAACTGGAACTGAACAAGAAGGGGACGACCCTTCAGAACGTGAAGGACAACTTCGCAACGGAACGCTTAGCGATGGAATACATCGTCATGAAGTCCGAGAAGCCCGAGCCGCTCGACCGACTCGATCTGGTCGCGTACTACAAAGAACACGTCGATGAGTTCGCGATTGAGCCTAAAGTGCAGTGGGAGCACATCCAAATTTCATTCGGCCCGGAACGATCCAAGTCGGAGGCCAAGAAACGCATCGAAGCGGCGGCTCAGGAACTGGCCAACGGCGAACCGTTCGATCAGGTCGCGAGGAAGTACTCGGACGGTTCGACCGCCAAAACGGGCGGCCAGCGCGACTGGATGGGACCGGGCAATCTCACCGACACCAAACTCGAAAAGCTGTTGTTCGAGACGCCTGTCGGCCGACTCAGCCCGCCTCACGAGGGGCCATCGGAATGGCAGATCGTTCGCGTCATCGATCGTCAAAAAGCAGCCCGCACCCCCTTTGGCGAAGTGCAGGACGAGATCCGCTCGAAGATCGAAGAGGGTCAGAACAAGAACCGCTCCAAGAAGCTGTTCGAAGAGCTGCTCGAAGAGGCGATCATCGAGACGAAGTTCGACGCGCCGAAGACGTGAGATGTGCAACGACTTCGGGTCGTGTTCACATCCCGAGGCTTCGGCTTCAATACGTCCGTCGCTTTACGGGACCAAAGTCGCAGCCCCGTGACGTGCGGTGGCGTGCCAGCGGGCGACGGTGTCGATCAGACTGGCGCGGTTGATCGGTTTGGCGAGGAAATCGTCGCAGCCCGCGTCGAGGCACAGTTGTCGATCGCCCGACATCGTGTTGGCGGTGAGAGCGATGATGGGCCGTGTCTCGCCCGCCGCCCGCAATTCGCGCGTGGCCGAGTAGCCGTCGAGGACCGGCATCTGCATGTCCATCAGGATCAGGTCGATGGCGAGATTGTTTTCGCGCGCCGTCGATGGTTTGGATCGCGGCCCGACCATTGTCGGCGATCAAGACTTCCGCGCCCGACTTTTGAAGCAGGAACGAAATCAAACGCTGGTTGTCTGGCCCGTCCTCAACCAGCAGCACACGACAGCCTTCGAGGCTGGGATAGACCTGCGACGCGGGTGCTGCCGGATTTCGTTCGAGGAGAGAGTTCTCGGACATTGTCGGCGACCGCGTGTCGCAACGGTCCACGCGAATCGTGGCGACGAACGAGCTGCCGCAACCGAGCTCACTCGTGACGGTCAGTTCCCCGTGCAGCATCTCAGCCATGCGTTTGCTGATCGTCAGACCGAGGCCGGTGCCGCCAAACCGGCGCGAAGTCGTGGTGTCGGCTTGAGTGAACGGCTGAAACAAGCGTGCGACGTGTTCGGGTGCGATGCCGATTCCCGAGTCGATGACTTCCAATGACAACAGCAGCGAAGCCTGTTCGTCGGCAACCTGTCGCACGAGGATGCGAACACCTCCGGACTCGGTGAACTTGAGCGCGTTGCCCACGAGATTGACCAGAATTTGTCGAACTCGCGTGGGATCGGTCCCCACAAAATCGGGCAGGCCTGACGGACACTCGGCAACCAGCGACAGTCCTTTTTCTTCGGCACGAAACTGGAAGATCGAGACGACTTCGGCGACGAGATGCCTGATCGACGTGGGAACCGATTCGAGAGTCATCTTGCCCGCTTCGATCTTCGAGAGATCGAGGATGTCGTTGATGATGGTCAGAAGATGCTCACCGTTGCGGCGGATGGCTTGAAGCGACCGCTGGCGATTTTCGGGCGTGTGACTCCAGTCGTCGTCGGCCAACAGCAGGTCGGCGAAACCGAGGACGGAAGTCATCGGCGTGCGGAGTTCGTGGCTCATGTTCGCCAGGAATTCACTCTTGGCCCGGTTGGCGGCAGACGCTTCCAGATTGACCGCGCGGAGTTCGATGGCCTGCTGCTCGATCTGGGCACGCGACGTTTCAAGTTCCATGGTGAATTGGCGGAACTCTTCATCCTGCCGCTTCCGTTCCGTGATGTCGCGCGAGCTGCAAACCATCAGCGCGACCTCACCACTCGCACCGCGCACTGGATTGGCGGAGGTCTCCATCCACAGGAAATGGCCATCACGGTGGCGGCAACGCCACACTGTGCGCGTCTGTTCGCCGCGCAGGTTCTGCAAGCGAGCCGATTCGATCCGAGGGAGGTCTTCAGGGTGAACGCGCGTGGAAAAATCGGTACTGAACATTTCATCAGGGGTGTACCCCCAGATGCGAAAGCACGAGGGGCTGAGGAAGATCAAGGAGCGATCGGGCGTCGTCACGCTGATGATGTCTTCGAGGGAATCGGTCACGATTTGGAACAACTCGCGACTCGCTTCCATCGTCTCTTGTGCTTGACGACGATCGGTGACATCACATGCCGCACCGACGATTACTGTCTGCCCATCCGGCCCGGCGGGCATTACGGAACCGGTGCAAGACCTCCAGCGATACGACCCGTCCTTGTGCCGGATGCGGTATTCAATGATGCCTTGAGTGCGGGACTGCAACAGGTCGTAAAAGAATTCGCGGCCTCGCGCCATATCTGCGGGGTGAAGAAACGGATCGAACAATTGGCCTAAGACCTCGGCAGGTGTGTATCCGAGGAGGCGTTCGACGTTCGGTGAGATGTAGGCGACGCGGCCTTCAAGAGTCAGCATGAAGAAGACATCGCTGCCGTGTTCGATTAGCGTCCGAAACCGATCCTCGTTAGCACGAAGCGCGAGTTCCGCAAGCTTGCGGTTGGTGATGTCCTGAAACGTGCCGAACAACCGCTGGCTGGGTTTCTCACACGCCTCAGCCTGCCCTTTGGCTCGCACCCAGATCGACCGTCCTCGTGCGGTGATAAAGGGTAGCTCCAAGTCCCACGATGTTCCGTCTGCGATGGCTTTTTGAACGGCAGCAGAAATGAGGGAACGCGCCGTCGGATGGTAGAACTTGATCGCCTCATCAAGCGTGGGACCGTATCCCGGTTCAACTTCGTGAATGTGGCACACTTCGTCCGACCAACTGGGCGTCATCGTGGTCAGGTCCAGCTCCCAACTTCCGATCTTGGCCAGCCGTCCGAGTTGGCGCATCTGCTTGACGCCACGCAGCGGCGCTCGCTCCAACGGAGGCCGATCTTGGATGTCGATGCAGGTGACGACGAGTCCCGCGACAACGCCACGCTCGGTGAGGACGGGCATTCCCGTGGAGGATTGCCAGCGATAGCGGCCAACGGAATGCCGCAGCCGGAACTCAAGATGAAACGGAAGTTGAGTGAACGCGAACTGGCGGCAGGCACTTTCCACGGCCGAGACATCGTCGGGATGAATCGTCGGTGCGGAGAGACCGCTCCCGCTGTCGGCGTTCGTGAAGCACTGCCAAGCGGAATTGAAGTGGACGGGAGCTCCATCCGAATGAGCGATCCAGATCGGCAACGGCGATTCGTTGGCCAACTCGCACCAGGCGCGCAGCGACTCGCTAATGTGAGTGGTCGTACATGCGGCGGGACTGTCTTTTGGCTCGACGTTCTCGGGTTTCATTCCACCGCTCAGCCTCACGCATGCATGAGTGGGTTATTCCGGTCGCACTGCCTGGGCGAGATCGAATGCTCGGTACTTGCTCATCCTCGATCGTCATCTCGCACCGCATACAGACTCTTCGGCGGCAGTCACGATGAGTTTGAGTGTACTTGGTGCGCCGCGTGGCGATGATTTCAATGAGCCATCAGATTCCGACGATTCCAGCAACCGTATCGGTCGCGCGGGTTCAGCGTGATCCCTTGGTCGAGCAACTCCTGCCGCTCAGCAACACATCACGCCGTTGAAATTGACGCAGCGTCATTTCATCGCGTGGGATCAAACGACAACAGCCGGACTCAAGTCGAATCCGGCTGCTGCTGAAGTGATCATCGAAATCAGAAAGTGTTACTTCTTGGGCTTGGCATCGAGTGCGTCTTTGTCGCCTGTTTTCGCCTTGGCATTCGTCGCCTTCTCTTTGCTGTCGTCCGTGACATCTTTGAGGATCTTTTTCTGTTCGACAGTCAGCACCGCCTCGACCTCGGCTCCGCGCTTGGCCCGAAGTGCCTTGAGCTGCTCTTCGAGTGCATCCAATTGCGACTCATGCTTAGCGTTAATGGAGTAGACCTTGTCCTTCTGTGCATCAGTCAGACCTAACTTGCCGTAATTGGCGGGAAGACGGTTCGTGGTCTTTTTCTCGCTGGAGGCTCCCTTGGTCGTCGGCTTGGCGGCGTCTTGCGACCAGCCAAAAATGGAGCTGCACAGCAGTAGAATCAAGGCATTCAACACAACTCGACGGTTTTTCATGGTAGATCTCCTCGCGAAAAAAGGCTGGGTTGAGACAGGCCCCACAGCGAACACAAGTTGATGCGAACTGCACAACCGAGAGCTGCGGAATACGCGATACCGTTTCGTATCGAGTCAAATCCGTGACTGCACGAATAATATTGCAACGATCACCATGACAATCAAGTGATGCTGATGTGTTTCAATGGGCATTACCGCGACCAGGGCGCCGAGCGGATGACTCGTTGAACCTCGCAACCGGTTGAAGAACGGTAGGATGGACGCCTCGTTCGTCCGTTTCCAACTCGGTTTTCTAACTCCATTTCGCTCGGACGAGGCGTCCAAGTTTCGTTTTTCCACTGGCACCAAGCAGCCACTCTCTGCTCTGTAAAGAACGGATTGCAGACCAGTTCCTTACAGTCTCCCACCAGATCGCAGCACGGCCTCGGCGAGGTCGATGCAGTCGGACGAGAGGCCCGCCGTGTGGAGTTTGGCCACGGTGTCGTCGATGTCGTACTCAACCCGCTTCAGTTCAACTTGGCCGTTGTTGATGACCGCATACGCCGCGCGTGAGTCTCCGTCGCGCGGTTGTCCGACGCTGCCGGGGTTTAAGATTTGGCAGTCGCCCAAGTCGCGATGGAACTGGATGTGGGTGTGCCCGACACAGACGATGTCGGCACTGATTCCGGCGAGCCGAGTCCGCCAGAGATTCGGTTCGTCGGCGAGGTATTCGTCCATCGGGTCGCGTGGCGTGGCATGGACGAGATGAAACCGAATGCCGTCGAGAGTAATCGACTCTGTGACCGGCAGTCGCGACAGATATTTGAGGTGCGAGGGCGAGAGGACGCTCCAGTGTTGCTGCCGTGTCTCACCCGCCAGCTTTCGAAAGCCCGAACCGGCCGGAGGAGTCACGCGCTGGGCGACGGAATGATCGTGATTGCCCCGGATCGCGGCCGTCGCGTGTTGGCGCACCCAGTCGATGCACGGAATCGGCTCTACGCCGTACTCGACGAGATCACCGATGAACAAACAGGCATCGAACGTCTCGTGGATAATGGCGCTGAGCGCTGTCCAGTTGGCGTGAATGTCGGCCAGTACCAGAATCTTCATGCAACCCTATTTCCAATGCCGAAGCCCGGCTTTCAGAACAGCCGGACTTCCAGATGGCTCTCGGTGTAGGATGTCCCGCCCGCGAGTTGCGTCTTGACGCTGTTCGGCGCGGCACGATCTAATACGCCGCAATCAATTTTCCCATTCGGGGATGACACTTCTCATGGCTCGACCACTCAATCTCAATCAACTGACTCTACGCGACAAAATTCGTGAAGCCGCCCAGCGATCACACGAGTTGAGCGAACATTTAGAGCAGGCGTTTGTACCCAAAGTGCATGATCTGCGGAAGGTGACGCGACTGCCCGAACCGGACTCGGAAGCGCCCCCCGTAGCAGATGTGACAGTCCGCCATCAAGCGGCCGCTGTCTTAGAGGCCGATCAGTACACCGACGGCCTGAACGACGACGCTGAGGCGTTATTTGAAGCCATCGCCGTGGAAGTCGATCGGCTTGCGAACCAAGGTCAGCCGAAATGAGTTCTGTCACGGACAGGCTAACTACAATGTAGGACGGGCACTCTTGCCCGTCGGGCTTCATGACAGACGACGGGCAAGATCGCCCGCCCTACGGTTGTCTTCAACGGACTGTTATTTCCACGGACAACCACGCGAACGAACGACTCGGAGTTTGAACCCCATGGCGAGCAGCCAACTCAAAACGGACTGTCCGTTGCCGATCGAGAGCCAATCCGGCTCCGGACACGGTTCGGCGTTTCCGTTTGCGTGGCGCGCTCCTGCGGTTCCCAATTCCGAAACGGTCATCAGACCGCCAGTGACGGCCGAACCTGTCGAAGCTGCTCCCGCCCCCGAACACAACCGGCGTCTCTTTCCCACGACGACCGAAGCGGACGATGTGGAGGGACTGCGCGTTGGTCACTTCACGATCCAACGTCGCGTCGGAACGGGTGGCATGGGATCGGTCTTCCTCGCCACGGATGAGCAGCTTCGGCGGAACGTGGCCCTCAAAATTCTTGCTCCGTCATTCTCGCTTGAACCGTCGTCGGTGCAGCGGTTTCAAAATGAAGCCCGTGCGGCCGCGCGGCTCGATCACGACAACATCGCGCGGGTCTTCTTCTACGGTGAAGACAACGGACTGCACTACATCGCTTACGAGTACGTCGCCGGTTCCAACCTGCGCGAAGTGATTCGTGCGAAAGGCCGTCTCGAACCGGCCGAAGCGGTCAACTACACCGTGCAGTTGGCAGCTGCACTCAGCCACACTTCGGCAGCGGGGATCGTCCACCGTGACATCAAGCCGTCCAACGTCCTGATCACGCCGCAGCGTCGCGCGAAACTGGTCGATCTCGGGCTGGCTCGACGTGAGGCCAACGAAGCCTCCGCCGAACTGACTGTCGCGGGCACGACGCTCGGGACGTTCGACTACATCTCGCCCGAGCAAGCGAAAGACCCGCGCAACGTCGATGTTCGCAGCGACATCTATTCGCTCGGTTGCACGCTGTACCACATGCTGACCGGCGAACCGCCGTATCCCGAGGGGACCGTCCTTCAGAAACTGCTCGATCATCAAGGCAAGGACGCGCCCGACCCGGCTCGCAAAAACCGGCGTGTTCCGCCGGCGCTCTCGGCCGTCGTGAAACGCATGATGGCCAGTGACCCGCGCCGCCGTTACGCCAATCCCGGTGAGTTGCTGCGAGACCTGTTGCTCGTGGCGAGGTCACTCGGGGCGGGAGCCGTTCCCATTGACGGACAAGTCTGGCTGACCGCCTCGCGCCACCAGCTTCCGGCTTGGAAACGAAACATCGGTTGGATCGCCGCCGCCGCCTCGCTGGTTCTGCTCGTGGTCGCAATGCAGCGCAACCCAGGGTTGGCCCCGCGCTTCGAGCCACGCAGTACGGCAAAGTTGGGGGTGACTTCCAATTCGTCGCCGTTCTCATCGAACCGACATCCCGATTCATCGTCGCTTCCCAACGACGGCAGCGCCTTCCGGCAGAACGACGCTCCGCGCGAACCTCTCGCCGACGGGCATTCGTCATCCGTTACCTCCGGAGCAAAAGCCAAAGCTCCGCGGGATGACGCCGTTACCGGAGTGAAAGCTGGACCACCGGTCGCGAATGCAACTGAACTGCCTGAACCGGAAGGCTCTGTCGCGAAGGCTGGCGGCAGCGTCCTGCGTCCCATTCCACTCGATCCCAAGTTGGCAGACGGCATGTTTGGGACGAAAGACCTGCCTCTGTTGAGCGGCGATCCCGCTACTCGCATCAACGTCACTGAGCCCGCACCCGGTTTCAAAGCCATTCCAGCTCCACCCGTGCCTAGCAAGGATGAGTCTCCGCCAGCAGCCGTCGCCAGCAAGCCGGTCCCTTCCGTGTCGGACCCGCTTTCGACGACGACAGCAGGTGGTCCCGTGACTGTGACCGGTCAGGTGGTTTCCATTCTGGAAGGAAAGTCGTACGGCAGCCTAGAAGCCGCCTGTGCCGAAGCGAAGGACGGCAGCATCATTGAGCTGCGTTACAACGGCAGTCGCAACGAGGTCGAGCGGCCGATCCGTCTGGCGAACAAGAAGAACATCATCGTGCGCGGCGGCATCGGCTTCCGTCCGACAATCGCGTTCGCGCCGACGGAGCCTCCGTCCGATGCCGCGCAGTCGCGCATGGTCACGGTCTCCGGCGGTTCACTGGAACTCGTCAACGTCGATCTCATCTTCACGGTCCCCGAGCGAATCGCCGCCGATCGCTGGGCCTTGTTTTCGCTCGAACGTCCCGAAAAGTTGCAGCTTCACGGCGTGACGATCACCGTCGCGAACCCGAACGGCCAGCCAGCGTGCGTCGTCGAACAAGTCGCGGCCACCGGCCAGGGACTCGGCAACGTCGGCATGATGAAGAATGGAATGCCCGCCGAACCGCCGCGCGTCTCGATCTCCGAAAGCCTCGTGCGTGGTGAGGCAGACTTGTTCTTCTTGCGTGACGCCGTTCCCGCTCGATTCCAGATCAAGGACGTGCTTGTCTCGCTGCAGGGATCGCTCTTCCATGCCGCCTGTCAGTCCGAGTTGGCCAACGCCGAGGCCGATCGCGTCACGCTGGAGTTGGATCACGCCACCTGTCTCCTGTCGAACAGTCTGATCCTGACCGAAGGGATCGACAACCTGCCTGATCGGACTCCGCCGCTGCTCGTGTTCGCCAACAACAACATCATCTCGTGCGGAGCCAAGCGGGCGTTGGTTGCGATGAAGGACGCAGGCGACCTGATGGACCTGCAGCGTCAGTTCGTCTGGAAGGGAGACCGCAACTACTACGACGGCCTGTCCGTCTTTTGGCAGTTGGGTGGTCGTCAGCCTTCGTCGATGACGCGGCAGCTCGACTTCGATGCTTGGCGTAATCACTGGCTCGGCAACGAAGGGATTGGTTCTTCGAATGCCGTCGTCGTCTGGAAGTCCAAACCGCTCGAACGACCGTGGACGAAGTTGACCGCCGATGCCGTCGAACTCAACGCGATGGCCACTTCCAACCCGGCTGTCAACGGCGCAAGCGATCTCACCAACGCCGGTGCCACGCTCAGCAAACTCCCCGTGCCAGCATCCGATTCCCAGCCAGACTCAGATGACCAGCAGACCGACACCGAATGAGTCGCCAACCGAAATTGCTAATGGGACTCGCCGCGCATGAATTGGCTGACGTGGATCGTCGAATCGCTGCCGTTTCTCGCGACGATCTCGCCCCTCATGGGAGCCGCTGCGGTCGCCGTGGCCGCGCGATTGAAACCCGCGATGACGCGAAGCATCGCATGGTCCAGCGCCGCGCTGACACTGGTGCAGCTGGGCGCAGTCGTCTGGAATTTCGACCCGCACCGTGTCGATGAACGAGGCCGAACCGTGTCCTCGCAAATGGTTGTGAGCTTCGACGGGTTGGCTCCATCGTCAACGGTTGTTCTCCCAAGCACGGGGGGCCCAAATGACGCGAACGTTCCACCGCGCGGCATCAACGTGCGGCTGGCCTTCGGCATCGACGGACTGACGTTGTGGCCTGCGGTTTGGATCGCACTGGCAGTTCTCGTGGCTCTGTCGTTCGCCAAAACATCGCCTCCGCCTGACCACACGGAACTGGAATCGTCGCCGACTTACTGCATCGCGCTCCTCGTTGCCGAAGCGGGGCTGCTCGGTTCGCTGACGGCACGCGATGTCATCGTGTCGCTGCTGTCGTGGGAAGTGGCGCTCCCCGCGCTCTACTTCTTGATCGGACGCTGGGGCGGACCGGAACGCCGGGCTGTTGCCGGTCGGATGCTGATCTTTCAACGCATCGGCGGCGGACTGACGCTGCTCGGAACGACGCTGGTCGCCGTGTCGTGGCCGTGGGTGCGGAGTGACTTCGATGCGCGACGCACCTCGCTGACGTTCGACATGTTCGGGCTGGTCGATGGCCTGCGAACGCTGGTCTCTCGCAACGAAATTGCGGTCGAAGTGTGGAGTGATGTCGCGTCGTGGGCCTGCCTGCTGCTGATGCTAGGCTTCGCGCTGCGATTCCCGGCGTTCCCATTTCAGCGTTGGTACACGCACGCGCTGGAAGATGCCTCGACGGGAGTCGCCTGTCTACTGGCGATCGCGTTGCCGCAGGTCGCCTTCTGTGGCTGGGTTCGATTCGCGATGCCATTGCTCACGGAAGAGGCGATCGAATTGTCCTGGCTGCTCGGCGCTGTGGCGGCGACCGGTGCAGTTCACGCCGGACTGAAGGCCGCGGCGCAGAGTGACCCCAAAAAACTGGCCGCAGCGTTGTCGATGGGCCACCTCGCGCTGGCACTGTTGGCGATGAGGCTCCCGCTGCGCGAGGGTCTGACCGGCGCGTGGTTGATCGTGCAGTCACAAGGAATAGTCACAGCCGGTTTGATGTTGCTCATCGACTTCGCGTCAAAACGGCTCCCTCACCGTGAGTCGGCTCCCGTCGAGGGCTTGGCGTTCGATCAACCCCAGCGCGCGGCGATGCTCGTCCTGCTGCTGGTCGCATCGGGAACGATGGCTCTCGCCAGCGGAGCCGGTCCGCTGCTCGCGCTATCGCAACTGACATGGGAGACCACGCCCTTCGCGGCTTGCGGAATCGCGACGCTGCTCTTGATGACATGGTCGCTGCTGGTCACCTCCCAGCGCATCCTGTTCGGACGAGAAAACTTTTCCACAACGCCGCCCGTCCCTGACCTCAACCTCCGCGAGTTCTGCGTGGTGCTGCCGCTCATCTTGGTGCTCGCTTGGCTGACACTGGCCCCGCACGCGATTTTGAAGAGCAGCGAATCAACACTGTCACAGCTCCTGCAATCGCACGAGCGCCGTCCGGACATGACCGAGTAGTGGTCGGACAACTTGTGATTGCAGGGGTGTTCAACAACTAGCCCGACGCGCAAGCGAGGGCAAACCGTTGTAGAAAGTGAAGCCCTCGCTTGCGCGTCGGGCTAGTGAGAACCCCCGCAAAACAAAGTTGTTCGACCAGTAGGCCCCGTCCCCAAAACGACAGCGGCCCGGCCGGGGAGATCCCGGTCGGGCCACTGTCTTTCACTGATCGCGTCGATCCAATTCCGTTACGGACTGGGGATGGGCGGCAGCGAGGCTTCGTCCATCATCGACGCGGGGACGAGATCAAAGTCGAGCGGGTTCGCGGCGGCACCATCTCCGCGAATGATGAGCAAGTCGGCATCAACTGGACCTGCCAACGCGATGTTCGGCAAGGCGATTCGCACGCCGAGGTCGTACCAACCATGAATCTCCGCCTGAAGTTGCAGGCCGTTGACGGACACGATCACTTGGCCTGGCTCGGGTCCGAAACCTTCACCCGCGATGTTGATAATTGTTCCCGGAGCACCGACCGACACGTCCGACGAGAAGGTGGCAGGGTCCACCGGCAGGATGTCGTTGCGAGCGACCACCGACCCGTTGTTCGATTCGTTCGACTCGGGCAACTCACGATGGCTGTCCACGAGGACGTGCAGGTAGTTGAACGGAATTCGCAGTCCCTCGGGAGTCACACCCAAACGATTGGCCGCGAGCGGCAGACGGATGTCCACCGACTGAATCTCACCCGCTTCGATACCGTTCACAATGGATCCCGCTTGAGGCAGGTCCACCGACGGAACGAGATCGTTTCCGGCGATCAACAGCACATTGAATGGGACCGTCGTGGAGAGCGGCCCGTTGTTTCGCAACCAAACGCGATAACGGGGACCGAGATTCTGGTCGGGATGGCCGTTGTCCACGAAGCGCGTGGCCAAAAGTTGCAGATCGGTCCCCGAATCGAGAACCACGGGTGGCACATCGACCCACGTCCCGCAGGTCACGACAGGCAGCGGCTGCCAAACGGGGTAGTCATAAACGACCCACGTCGGACACGGATGGTAATGGATGGGGCGGCAGTGGAACGGACGGGGATCGTAAATCGGCAGGCACGAATCCCACCAACACCAATCGACCCACGGAGTCCAGCGCGGCGTCCAACAGTACGTCGGGTAATAGCCACCCCCCGCGTACCAGCAACTGAACGACGACTTCGTGAACGAGGAGACCACGACACCGTGATGACGGTGACTCCACCCCCCCTGCTGAATCAGTGCCGGTCCGAGATTCATCTGGCGCGAGAGGTCGCCATGACGATGCAGTTCAAACTGGCGATCCAGATTGTGCTTTCGTCCCACACTCGAATCGTTCAGGTGATGGAAGTCCTGCTTCCCGATCCGATCTTGGTAAACACCACTCACACGATCCAACTTCACGCCCGCCAATCGCAGATTGTCTTTCGCATCGGGCGCACCCTGCAATTCCTTGAGCTGCTTGTGAAACTCCTTCTGGTCTTTGGTCTCACGCAGTTTGACGAGCTTCTCATTAATCTCGGGCTTCACGTCGCGCACGGCTGGCTTCTGCAAGTCGAGCTTTGAGGCATGACCATTTTTCTCGACTCGAACCGGCGTCGGTCGCAGACGATTAGCGTCTTTGCCGATGACCGTGCCATTCCCAATGATTGTCGGCGCGTTCTTGTTTCGATCGCCCTTCGGATCGAGGCCGGGCGTCCGGTTGTTTCCCCCGAGGTCCGTTTTGGTACCGTCCAATTTGGGGATTCGGTTCTTGTCGTTGTCGTCACGACGATCCCGGCCCTTGTTGTTATCGGCACCATCTTTGTTGGCATTCCCACCGACGGACCCACCGGGCAAGTTCACGCCAGGAATCACGGGCTTTGAGCCAACGCCGGGATTCGCATTGGGGCGACCCGGCTCATTCTTGGGGATGTTGTTTCGGTCGCGAGGCTCCCGATTGTTTTTGTTATCCGCACCGCCCGCGTTGGGGATCACCGGTGGGTTGTTTCCACCGCCACCAATCTTCGGAACGTTGTTTCCGCCCGCATTGCCACCCGCCCGAGGAACATTGTTGCCAGCAGGTTGATTGCCGCCTGCGTTGGGTCGGGGCTTCGGATCGTCACGGCGTTGTTCGGCTTTGTTCTTGTCGTCCTTCAAACCGGCCACTGGCTGAATACCGCCGACGTTGCCACTCGGTGCCGGGTTGCCTGCTCCGGGAGTGTTGCGGTCGCGACGATCATTGCGGGCATCGTTCTGTCCGGCGGGATTGGCATTCGCACGATTCAAATCAACGCGAGGAATCTGGTTGGAGCGCACATCCGCTCCCTGTCCGCCGCGATTGTCGCGGGGCGAGTCATCACGCTTCGAGGGACCGTTGCTAACGTTGGGCTGTGGAGTGGGCCTGTTGGCCGCTGGAGGTGGATTGTCGTTGCGACGCTCCACGCGCGGAGCGGGCTCGGCACGTTTCGGCGGTGCGTCGTTAGCCTTGGGACCGCCACCGCGATTGTTGTTCGACTCGGCACGGTTCGCAGCAGGAGCCTTTGCGGCCGCCGGTTGTTCTCGTGCGGGCTTCTCTTTTTCTTTGTCCTTCGCAAACGCGACGACGCCAGCGGAAATGGATCCCGCCAACAGGCAACTCAACACCAGCCAACTTTGTTTCCAACTTTTCATGATTCACCCCTTCCTGTGAGCCGGGCACTCTTCGAGCAAAACTGTTCGAGTAGTAGTCGCTCAGCGGATCGTGTGCCAAATGGACTCGGGCACATCAAAGCTTCGCGTTTCGAGTTCACAGTTTCAAGAACCAACTGGTTTATGAGGGTGGGACACTCGCCGCAGGCAGGCTCTGCGCAGCGAACACACTCCAACGAGAAAAGCCTTGTGTCATCCGTTCGATGTCTGCCCGTGGCATCACAATGAACCTACTGCCCTTCGCGCGGCGACCTCGTCTGGTCGTGTTGTCGCACGAACTGCCGCAGCGACCAAACGGACTCGATTTTTTACTGGACCACCCGCCCCACGCGAGCCGAACACTCAGATGATCGGGTTTGTTCTCGAGCCAGTCACTTCACACACATTGGTCAAGTTCTTGAGGAGTGGGTGCCATGCAACGATCCTTCTGGGGATGTCTCTTGTTGGCCGGGTTCGCCGCTTCGGCACCGCAAGCCTCGCAGGCACAACTTTTCACGCGCCCATTTCACAACTGTTGCGAAACCTGCGAGATGCCGCAGGCTCAGTGCAGTTGCCAGGCTCATGTTCAACCCCAAGTTCAAACTCGGGTGCAGATGCAAACGCGGACTCGTCCCGTCGTCCATACGCAACTACGGCCGCAGCAGGTCACGACCTATCGCGACGTGACCGAGACACGCGTACGCAACGAGTCGGTTGTCGAGAACGTTCCGAGTACGACCTATCGCAACGTGACGACTGATGAGGGTGGCTATCAGATGGTCTGGGTTCCCAAACCGGTCACCAAGCAGGTCGCGCAGACAGTCGTGCAACAGCAAGTGAAGACGCGCGCCGTTCCGTACCAAGTGACACACCGCGTCCCACAGGTTTCGACCCAGATGATTCCGGTGCAAACGGTGCAGCACATCACCGAGCAGGTGCCGGTCACGACCACGATGGCTGTCCCTGCTCCCATGACTTTCACTCCCATGGCCTACCAGTCGGCCTCAGCCTCTTCGTGCAATGTTTGCGATCGCGGTTCCACCGCGATGAACATGCCGATGTTGTCGCAGCAGTTCGGGTACGCCCCGCAAGTCAGCTACGCTCCGTCCTACGTTTACGGTGCCCCGCTGACGGCCAGCATTCCAACCATGCCAGCCATTACGGTCCCCGTCCCACAAACGGCCCTCGCCCCCACGCCAATCACTGCGGAGAGGCCAGCCGAACAGTGGCAGACGGTCCCCGCGCGAGGCGCTTCATCGAGCCGTTCCCAAGAGTACGACTCCCCGTCATCGAGGCCCGTTCCAACGCCCGCCGATGACGTGAACGCGATTCCCCGACGAACCTCGATGTTCTCCCCCGCCCCTTCGGCGGCGGTCGTATGGAATTCGAGGCGGTAGAGCAAACGGCAATGACCGCGTCAGATATCGTTCAAGCCGGGGCGAGGCAGCACCTCGTCTGACAGCACAGCTTTGCGGGATTGTCCGAATCGACCGCACGCGAGCCAAGTCACGAGGCTGGCGTGCCGCATGCTGACTGGCTGCGGATTCTTATGGGGAAGATCAACCCCGTGTCCTGACCACACACGGCGCGCTCATGGACAGCCGCGCCCTCGTCACGTTGGATGATTATGGCATCACCAACAAGACAATCATCGTGTTCTGCTCGGACAACGGCTTCGTGAGTCGAGCCGGAAAAG
>CAMAYU010000111.1 GCA_945862235.1 Schlesneria paludicola DSM 18645 | reverse complement strand
TTCGGAACGCACCGTGTGATGTGACTGTTTACTCAAAACGACGGTACACGGACGGTGCGTTCCGAAGACTGCACGCACCCTACGCTTACTCGGACCACAACCAACCGATGCCGTTTCTTCTCCTCGCCGATGCCGCCAGTTCCACCGCGTTGGAGCAGTTTGTTCAGCACTGTCTGATCGGGCTGACGACCGGTTCGCTGATCGCCCTGATCGCGCTGGGTTACACGATGGTGTATGGCATCATCGGGCTGATCAACTTCGCGCACGGCGACCTGTTCATGCTGGGGGCGTTTCTGACACTGACGCTGCTCAGCGCAATTGGGATCGTGGGGATTGAGGCCACCACCGGCGGGGCACTCGTCGGACTGTTGATGTGTTTTTTGGTTGTGCCGGTGTTTTGCGGCGGACTCAATTGGGCCGTTGATCGAGTCGTCTACAAGCCGCTGCGCAATGCTCCGAAGCTGGCTCCGCTGGTCTCGGCCATCGGCGTCTCGTTCATCTTCATGAATGTGGGACTGCTGTGGGGCGGAGCAGCCGATGTGAATTTTCCGAAGCTCGTTTCGTCGCAGAACCTGTTGGGGGACTCGGCGATTCAATTCACGGTCAAGGACTTGCTCGTCGTGCTCATCACCGTGCCGATCATGGTGGGGCTGACGTTGTTCGTGAAGTTCACCAAGCTCGGCAAGGCGATGCGGGCGGTTGAGCAGAATCCGGTCGCGGCCCAACTGATGGGGATTCACGTCGATCGCGTGATCGGAGCGACGTTCGTGATCGGCGGCGCGCTGGGCGGTGTCGCGAGCATCGTGTATTCCCTCTACATCAACACGATCAGTTTTCAGATGGGCTTTCAGAACGGGCTGTATGCGTTCACGGCGGCCGTGCTGGGCGGGATTGGCAAGCTGCCGGGAGCCGTGCTCGGCGGACTGATCATCGGACTGGCTCGCTCGCTCGGCTCGGCGTATCTCGGTGAGAAGTGGACCGGGACGCTGGTCTTCACGATCCTGATCGTGATCCTCGTCTTCCGCCCCTCCGGCCTGCTCGGACGCTCGGCACAGGAGAAGGTATGAACCGGCGTTCAGCAAATCTTGGTGAGCCGGGCGGCGTCAGCCCCCGGACTCCTCAGCGAAGAGTCCGGGGGCTGACGCCGCCCGGCTCACCTGATTCATCTCAATCGCATCTTGAGCGGAGGAACCGATGAAATCCTCTTGGCTCCCCCGATTGAAGCCACTGATCCCAGAACTGCTCGGACTGCTCGTCTTGGTGTTGTTCCCGATTCTGCCGCTTGGTTGGCGTGCGCTGCATCTGCCCGAGGTGATTCTGTTCGTCCCGGTGCAGGAATTCCTCGACCGCGTGGCGAGTCAGCTTCCGATCATCTTTATTCTGACGATCCTCGCGCTCGGGCTGAACGTCATCGTCGGCTACACCGGGCTGCTGCATCTCGGGATGGGAGCCTTCTTCGGAATCGGAGCGTATCTCACCGGCATCCTGACCGTGCCGGGATATCCGTTTGAGTGCGGTTTCTGGCTGGCTCTCGTCCTGTCGACGGCGGGTGCGGCGCTGGCGGGAGTCATGCTGGGCGCACCGACATTGCGGCTGCGAGGCGACTATCTGGCCCTCGTCACGCTCGGGTTTGGCGAGGTTGTTCGATTCTCGCTCCGCAACCTGGAGGAGATCACGGCGGGGACTCGCGCCCTGAATCCGATCCCGCCGCCGAACCTGCGCTGGCTGGGTCTCACACCGGGCAGTTGGAGCGACGACATGCGGCCGTTCTATTACCTGACGCTCGTGCTGTTGGTTGGCATCGTCTGGTTGCTGAGGAATCTCGAACGCTCGCGACTCGGCCGAGCATGGGTCGCGATTCGCGAGGACGAACTCGCCGCGACCTGCATGGGGATCAACGCCCCCCGAGCAAAGCTGGCCGCGTTCGCGGTTGGCTCGGCACTGGCCGGTCTGGCGGGGAGCCTCTACGCGACGAAGCTGACCACGACGGCCGGTCCTGATGCCTACGACTTCAACCGCTCGATCATCGTCCTCGCGTGCGTGATCCTCGGCGGACTGGGAAGCATTCGCGGAGTCATCGTCGGTTCAATGTTGCTGATCGGCTTCGATAATGTGTTTGCTCCGATGCTCGATGGCGTGATCCAAAAAGCCAACATCAACCCGACCGGCAGCCGTTTCCTGATGTTCACCAACTGGCGGCTGATCATCTTCGGCCTCGCACTGGTTCTGATGATGCGCTACCGCCCCGCCGGATTGCTGCCCGCCAAACGTGGGGTAGGTTTGTAACCTACCGGTGACAAACTTCTTCAAGCAACAGAACCACGGATGTCACAGATAAGATGCAGTCCTATGATGCTTACTCTTCACTGTCCTGTTCTTTCCTTTATGTGTGTCATCCGTGAAATCTGTGGTCAAACTCTTTCGTCATGAACTGGTCATGATGAGCAGCCCAACTCGACACGGAAGAAAATGCGACACGGGCAGGTAAGAAACCTGACCCTCACTTTGAATTGGATTCGATTCGATGGCCCTGCTCTCTCTCCGAAAATTGACGATGCGTTTCGGCGGCCTGACTGCCGTGAACGGCTTCGATCTGGAGGTCGAGCCGAACAAGATCTATTCGATCATCGGACCCAACGGCGCGGGGAAGACGACGGTCTTCAACGCGGTCACCGGCATCTACTCGCCCACGAGTGGTGAGATCGTCTTTAACGACCGCGATCTGCGGCGGTCAGTCACCTGGCAGATCTACGCAGCGTGCGCGGCGGTGGCTCTGCTCACGGGGATCGGTTCGATGCTGGTGATGGCCAACCTCGACACGATTTGGCGTGTGGCGATCAAGAACAACAACGACGACGAGGCGCGGCAGCCACCGAAAGCTGTGGTCGAGTTCGCAAAGTACGACTCGAACGCCGATGGCCAAGTCACTCTGAACGAATTGAACGACGGAGCGGCTCTGAAACCAGAGGGACTGCTCGCGCGAGGCGACGACAACGGCGACGGGCAACTCAGCCGAACCGAATTTCTGCGAGCAGAACGCTGGCGGTTCGACTGGCCCAACGCCCGGCGAGATGCGTTACGACAGCTTCGCGGTGAACCGGGTCTCGTCCGACGAGGAACTCGCTGGCAGATCGTCCCCGCGACCAGCACGCGACTGTTGGCAACCGTCCCCAATCTCAAGCAAGCGCTGGCGACGCGCGACAAGTTTGCCGAGGCGGTTACGCTTGCGCACAGAGACTGGCAGCCGATCGGGCGCGATGGCAAACAGGTCTTCCTTTCTGCCGATGGGCAGCGCGAACTGTTGTCGGCTCCCGATGTCGACTCTGCGAAGATCAAGCTGGCTCAGTTGAAAGAGGTCGCGGCCGAACAGACGACTCACCGCCGCAACCAGTGGCTCGCTTTGCTGGGAGGAATGGTGGTCGGCGGTCTCGGAACGTACTCGATCTGGCAGCGATCGCGGCGGACTCCCGATGTGATCGCCCTCGGCGGGATCGCCCGCACGTTTCAGAATATTCGCCTGTTTCAGGACATGACCGTGCTGGAGAACGTCCTCGTCGGAATGGATCGCAGTTTCTCGGCCAACGTGTTCGGGATGCTGCTGCACACACCGGGCCAGCGCCAGCGCGAGGCCCATCAGCGCGAGCGCGCTCTCGAACTGCTCGACTTTGTCAGCCTGAAGCCAAAGCAAAACGACCTCGCCAAAAACCTGCCGTATGGCGAGCAGAGACGACTCGAAATCGCCCGGGCTCTCGCGTCCGAGCCGAAGCTGTTATTGCTCGATGAACCGGCCGCCGGCATGAACCCGACCGAATCCGAAGAACTGATGCACCTGATCCGCCGGATCCGCGACACCGGCGTGACGGTACTGCTAATCGAGCATCACATGAAACTCGTCATGGACATCTCCGACCGAATCGCCGTGCTCGACTATGGCCAGAAAATCGCCGAGGGCACGCCCGCCGAAGTCCGCGCCAACCCGCGCGTCATCGAGGCATACCTCGGCAAGGAAGAGGTGAGCTGATGCCGTTGCTGACCGTCGAACATCTGCGCGCGGGCTATGGGCCGATTGAGGTGCTGAAGGACATCTCGCTCGAAGTGAACGAGGGGGAGATCGTCACGATGATCGGAGCCAACGGCGCGGGGAAGACCACGACGCTGATGACGATCTCGGGGGCCGTGCGTGCTCGCGCGGGACGCATCGTGTTTCAAGGGGCTGAGATTCAGAACCGACCGCCGCACGAGATCGTCCGGCTTGGCCTGTGTCAGTCCCCCGAAGGCCGCAAGATTTTTCCGAGGCTCACCGTGCTGGAGAACCTCGAACTCGGAGCCTACACACGCAACGACACCGCGGGGATCAAGAGGGACATCGACCACGCCTACGAACTGTTCCCGATCCTGCGCGAACGGAAGGACCAGTTCGGCGGCACGCTCTCCGGCGGCGAGCAACAGATGCTGGCGGTCGCTCGCGCACTGCTCGGCCGTCCCAAGCTGCTGCTGCTCGACGAACCATCGCTCGGGTTGGCTCCGCTGATCGTGCTGAAGATCTTCGATGTGATCCGCAAGCTTAACGCCGAGGAAGGGATGTCGGTCCTGATCGTCGAGCAGAACGCGCGACTCGCCCTGAAGCTGGCTCATCGCGGCTACGTCATGGAGACGGGAGTCATCACGATGAGCGACAAGGCCAGTTCACTGTTGAATGACCAGCGGGTGAAGGACGCGTATCTCGGCGAGTAATGGAGCCGCTGCTTGTCCCCCTTGTTCCTGCCTTGCGCAGGAGGTAGGGATTCACGACTCCATTCAAGGTCAGTGCGGCTCACTTGAACCGAGTGCCTTATCATGACTCGGCCTTGGGAATTGGATAGCCGGGGCTGGGCCGTTTTGATTTGGCAATGATGGAGCACCAAGCACGAGGATGCGAATGATGACCAAGCTGCGCCAATTTGTCCGAACATGGTGCCGTTCAGAGCGCCGACGCCGTTTGGCGTTACTCGCCGTGACGTTGTTGTGTTCGCTGCCCGCATCCGCTGTTGAGCCGCTACGTCTTACGACCGACGGCCGAGTGAAACGCGATCCCGTCATTCTCAATCCGCAGGGAACGGAGTTGCTCTACGTGCTGCACGACAAGCCGAACCGGCTGCGGCTGATGAAGCTCACGCTGAAAGACGGCCAGTCCGCGCCGCTACATCCCGATGAGACTCGTTCCGAATTTGAACCGGCCGTGTCGAACGATGGGCGCTATCTGGCCTACGTGCAGAATCGGGGAAACCTCTCGTTGGCGATGGTCGTTCACGACTTGGTCGAAAACAAAATCACTGAACTCCCCCCAGGCGGCGGCTTCTCGGGAATGCACAGCCCAACCTTCACACGGGACAACGCGAGAGTGCTGTTCAGCTACCCCGAAGAAGGGCGGCAGTCGATCTACTCCGTTGACCTAGATTGCAAGAACAGACGCACTGTTGTTGCTTCCGCGGGCGTCAACAACTGGCCGCACTGTTCTCCGGATGGCAAACGACTCGTGTTCAGTTCCACGCGCGACGATGACTATGAACTGTACGTCGCCCATCTGGATGGCTCGGAGTTGCAACGATTGACCACCAGCCCGAAGCAGGACATCCGTCCCAAGTTCTCGCCGGATGGAAGCCGCATTGCATTCACCAGCGGCCGCGATGGCAACTACAACATCTACGTGATGGGAGCCGATGGAAGTGGCCTCGCCCCCGTGACAACTCACGTTGAACACGATGACTACGCGACGTGGCATCCCGATGGCCAAAGCCTGTTCGTCGTGAGCGAACGTAATGGACAGTTTGATCTGTTCTTGGTTCCACTTCCGTAGGCGTGCCGCTCAGGAGACCTATAGAAGAAAGCAGACCGGTCACTCCGTGACCGGAATCTTCGAGCCACGGAGTGACTCGTCTACTTTGGGGCAAGTTGTTTCCTGCCGCTCGCCTGAACAGCCTGAACTTTTCAAACGCATCTGCATCAAGATCGACGATCTGCGGCCCGTAAAAAAACAGCCGCAGCGTTCCCGCTGCGGCTGACAGAGTTTCGTATTCAAGAGGATTCAATCGGTTCGCTAGGGCGTCCTTCGCTGACCAGGTTTACCACCGCTACTCGGAGGTGCCGCGCCGCCACTGGCATTGGCGCTATCAGGCGATGAACTACTACTCGAACTTCCCGACTTCTTTCTCGGGCTTTTGGAGCCTGAGCCTTTGGCTGGTGGTTTCCCCATGCCAGCGCTGCTCTCCCCCATCATGGCGTCGTAAATGCCACCTGCACTGTCGAGAGCACCGCCCGCTTTGGCACCGGCATCTTTGAATTGAACGAACATGCCTCGCTCGTCATCGACACGCTTCTTCAACATCTGTTCTTTGGCCTTGTCGGCAGCGGGATCGAGTTGCCTCAACTCGCCGAGGGAGGTCAGAACGACAGCTTCGGGAAGCAAGCCCAACTTAGCCAGTGGACGCCCCTTGTCGGGCTTCAGGCCCAATTCGGGATGCTGGTCTGGGCTAAGATCGTAGTCGCCCGCAGCATCGAGCAGGACATCTCCCGTGTTGAACGCGAACTCTTCCGCTCCCTTATAGGACGAGGCAGCGGCGTCCACGACGATCGTTTTCTTCTTCTCGGCGATGAACTGTCCGACCGACAGAATTCTCAGCGAGTCCGAAAGCATCGTTCCGAGTTTAGAGTCCCACTCGAACAGGGAGATATTGGCGACTGCCTTGGCAGTTCGTACTTTGTCGTCCCGTGCCGGATCCCGCTCCACATCCTTGAGGAAGTAGTCCACACTGTTGGGAATCACAGACGCGTTCGAAATGTTGCTCCAGTCGGTTGCACGCTCTGGATCCTTCGTGAAGGCTTCGTCCGTCACCTCTTCCGGAGGACGTTCAAAGTTGGGATTGCGGATCTTCAACTTGACGCGATACCGATAGGCCATGCCCGGTTGAACATCGAAGTCGAAGTAGCGGAACAGCAGCAGTCGTCCATTGGCGGTCAATCGCTGCTTGATGTCAGGCAGAGTCATATTGCGACCGCCCCCTCCACCGCCGCCCGCGTTTTCGCTGTTCATGGAAGTCATCATGCCCGTCATCATTGAGGAGGCATTGGAACTCGACATCATCTCCTGCCCGATGGCACGAATGTCGTTTTGGCCGGGTGACAAACCGCGCCGCTTGATCCTCGGCTCCGACTGAAGCTGAGCTTTCTCGTACTCTTCCAACAGCTTCTGCTGCAGCTTGAGTTCCCGCTCCATTTCTTCGGGCTTCAATTGGAAGTCGCGCACATTGGGATGAGTGGCGTGATCGCCCCAAAACTCCATCAGGCGGTGAGGCAGCGACATCGTGATGACCGCGTCCGTGACCCCGGTCTGAACGGGATCCAACTCAAAATCGGACGCCTCGTTCAACACTTCGAGAGCCGACTCCACGTTGACGGTTTCCCACTTACCATCCCACGGTTTCGGCCCCGCGATGGCGGCCTGCCGCTCCAACACGAAGTCGAGCAACTCAAACATGAGCCCCGCATCTGCTGCTGAGGCCACCTTGAGTGCGGCCTGATACTTTTCCACTTGTTGCCGCAGTGGGAAGACACCACGAACGGCAACGTAACGAACACCCCGCGCTGCCACTTGTCCACCGCCACCGCCCATGCCGCCACTGTACATGTCAGACCCGGACAGCATGCCACCACCTCCCGCGTGCGCTCCCGCACCGGCTCTCATCGGCGATCCTCCGCCTGCGTGCGCACCGCCCGCAGGAGCAAGTGCGGGCGGTGCGTGTGCTCCCGCAGGATTGGCACCTCCGCCGGAAGCTGCACCGGGTAATTTGAATCCCGTGCCTGGCGCCGCTGCGGCCGGATTTGTCCCGGCCACGGCCACCCCCGTATTCAGCCCGCCCTCAACACCATCGGCAGCGTCCATGCCCGACCCGGCCTCACTGACACCCGTCGGCTTCACCCCGAGGATTGCTCGGCCAGCACTCGAGATCAGGAATTCCACCGGCAAAAATTCCGGCTCCCGCGCCAGCTCTCGCTTGCGATAGAGCGGGTGCCAGATGGGCGTCGCAAACTCGTACTTCGTCTGGTCAATCCGAGAGAACAACTGCGTGGCGCGGTCGTTGAAATCGACGACCTTGAACCCTTCCTGCTTCTCCTTTGGCCATGGATTGGCGGTCGGAGAATTGATGTGTGCCCGCTTGTCTTTCGCTTTCTTATCCAATTCTTCCGGCGTCCCCGCATAGCGTGACCACGAGGTCGAACTGAGAGCCACCAGCACGAGCAGGACGATCACCCCCAGCCCCATTTTCTCGCCGTGATCGATGAACAAGGCTTTGAAGTTGATGTTTTTCAGTTTTTTCATGATTCGTCTCCTCTGCTCGACAAACGCGGAGCGACCTCGAACAAATATCTGGCAATCATCAGATCAGTTAGTCACTGCGACTCGCACCGACGGAAAAATCACGGAGCATCCACTGGCTTCGTGGGGTCCGAAGCGGTTGGCTGTTCGTCACTCTTGGGTGCATCCTCGGCTGGCTTCGAACTTCCTTCAGCAGCCGGAGCGGTGGTTGTTGGCTCACCTTCGGCGGGATCCGCTGGCTTGGAGTCTCCCTCCGTGGTTGGCTTGGAATCACCGTCCGCCGCAGCTTCCGTTGCGGGAGCCGCTTCCGCATTTGGCTGAGTCTCGACGGCCGCCGCAGGTGTTGCTGTCGGTTGTGGTGACGCGGGCGGAGCAACCACCACTTCCGCCGCCACTTCCTTGTACAGCGTGATGATTCCACAGATGGCAACACGCGACATGTTCGGGTCTTGAACGGCGTTCGTTAAAGCGGCCAAGGCGGAGGCTCCTTGAGCTGTGGCGGCACCTCCTCCAGACGATCCTCCCTCGACCGAAAAGCTGGGAGAGGAAGTTCCGCCAAAAGAGGAACCCGATGAATTCTCTGTGAAACCGCTCAGTTGATTTCCTCCACTGCTCCCGCCAAACGACTCCGAACTACTGCCGGAGCCGGGGCTGAACCCGCCGCCACCGCCGCCTCGTCCTTCCAAATCGTCTTCATTCAATCGAACGACTTGAACTCGAATAATCTCAATCGGCCAAGCCGATTTTTCGCTGGCGGACAGTTCCGAAATGAGGTTTGGAATCTTACGGTGATCCATGATCAGGGTCATGTAGAAGCCGCGAGTTTTGAACGGCAGCGCATCGCCATCATCAATGTAACGCCGAGCCTTGGTTGCGGTGGAACCTCCGCCACTCAACGCCCCGGCAGAGCCGAAACTGGACATGGCCGCGCCTTGTCCAGCCGCCCCGGAGCCATCATCACCAAACTCTTCTTTTACATCGAAGTCCGCTGACGCCGCCGCAGCAGCGCCACCACCTCCCCCACCGCCCGAGCCACTTCCAAACCCACCACTGAAACTCGACGTATCCATGGCCCCTCCACCGCTGGATGAACCGGTCGCCGCCGAAGGAAGTGCGCGCTGCCCAGCAGGTTGACCACCGTGCAACGTTAGCTTTTCAATCACATGAATATGAGCGTCAAGACGAGTGCTGTTGGCTCCGCCATTCACCTCGGCAATCAACTGCAACAAGCCTTCGAGCAGCCACAGGTCTTCTTGAGCATCCCACATCTCATCGGGAGACGGGGCCAATTCTCCCCAGACCTTACGGGGGAGTTTGCCGAGGCCGAAGTCAACGATCCCCGTTCCATCAACGCGATTGAAAGGACGCAGCGTCTCCCAAACTCGACGCCAGTCGTTTTCATAGTCTGTGCGATAGTTTTCGCGTCCAGCCAAAGCGATGTCTTTTCGATAGCCGGTCTTCCATGCGAACTCCGCCACCGTTTCAGGCCACGTCATTCGAGCGCGTTGGCGTTCCCAGAGGACTCTCGTTGCGGACTTCACGGCGAGGTCTTGTTGAACGTTCAGCGCGGACAAACCGTTCGACCATTCCGCGTTCGGGATCTCGCCAGTGGGGATTTTCCCCTCCGCCGCTTTGATCTCGGTTTCGCGAGTCTTGATCGTCGCGGCCATCGTGCCGGTGTCCATCCACCAGCCAACGACCGTCATCAAGATTCCCATTCCCAGCAGGATCCAAAACTTTTGCTTCAACACGGGTTCCAAGCGTTCCATGATGATCGCTTTCCAATTAACAGTTGACGGACGAAGCAGGCGAAACAGAAGCCGTTTAAGGTGTCTCAGTGAGCCTGAGACCAACCATCGACCTCATTGGGGAGATTCAAATTCAATTCACAACACCTTGACGCTATCGCGTCGCACCAAAACGGTCTTTGCAAAATTACCGGACTCACAATTTTGCCCCCGCCGGTGGAGCCAAACCTGGGGCAGACGCCCCCGGCGTAGTGGGGGGAACCGGCGTTGTCGGTGAACCCGGATTCGGCACAGCAGGATTTGGCGAAGCAGGGCTCCCCGCTGCGCCCCCACCTGCTGCTGGTGCTGCGATCTCCGCCGCGACCGCCGCCGTTGCGATATCGTCGCGAGGCTTGCCAACGAGAGTTGGCTGCCAAACGAACTGAATAGTGAATGTCGTTTGACGAATTTGCAGAACCTTCGTGGGGCCTTTGTCTTCCTCACCAATTGTCGGAAGAGCAGCCGCGCCGCCGGCTGGGCTGTAAGGATTTCCACCTGAGCCACCACCAAACGGTTGTCCTGAATTACGGCCTCCCGAGGCCCCCGGCTTTCCACCTGGATAGTAAAGGACTTCCTTGCTGTTGTTTGAAGTGGTGATGGCCGCGTGTGAGATACCGATCGGACGCACCAAGACCACACCTGCGGGAACCTTCTCGCTCAGCGGGATGTACTCAGAAGAGGCCATCACGCGCTGACCTTGCTTGACGAACGCAGATTGCAAATTCTCAAGAAACGTGTGCCTTACAAAGTTCGCTCCTTGCCCCGTTGAGGATTTTTCCTTTTCGTGGTGGTAGTGAACTCCCTGCAACGTGAAGACATAGCCAGGCCCTTTTGGACCCGTCTTCTTGTCCGCGTCGGTCATATAGCTCTTCACGCCCTCATGAATCGCCGGACTGGTAAACCAAGTTCCGAGATCCGCTTGCTTCTTACAGGTGATATTGCGGATCGAGATCCGATTCATCTTTTGAATCTCGGTCTCATCAAGTTGGTCGCCCAAGTCGCGTGGCAGACATTCATCAATCGCCTTGTAGACTTCCATCCAGAGTTCTCGCGTTTGCAGGGAACCCACCAGCTTTGTTCCGGCCTCTTGAAAGGCTTTGTTCTTGGCGACCTCGCCACCGTACTTGCTCTTCAATCCGCTGGCTTCGGTCTCGATCTTGGTCGCTTCCTCTTCCGCCGCACCAAACCGAGCCTTACTGACGGAATGCCAGACTCCACCGTAGCCTGCTGCGGAAGTGGCCAGACCGATGAGCAGCGTCGCGGCGGTCGCGACGGCCCACGGCTTCTTGCGGCGAATCTTGCGTTCCAGAGCGATCTCGGGCGGCAGCAGCGTCGTGTGAATTTCCGTCAATTTCAACGCTTGGAGCGCGAGTCCATACGGCACGACAAACGTCAGCAAGTTGTCTTGGAACAGCGGCGCGTTCAGGACGTGATCGCCAGCCAGTCCCTTGAACGAATCGACGCGCTCGACTTCGTACTGCAAATTCTGTTGCAGGAATTTTTGCAGGCCCGCCAGTCGGAAGCCGTTTCCGACACCGATCAGCCGCCCAATCTTGGCACTCCGATTCACGCTCGAGAAGAAGCCGATCGACCGCTGAATTTCGGCGACGTAATCGTTGAAGACCGGACGCAATGCTTGGAAGACCGCGCGCGGATCGGGTGACTTCGTGGCGTTGCACTTGAGATGCTCGGCCTTCGCGAACGTCAGCTTCATTTCCTTGGTCAGTGCCCGCGTGAAGTGGTTGCCGCCCACCGGCATATTGCGAATCCACATCTTCTTGCCGTTGGTGACCATCAGCGTCGTGTTGTCGCAGCCCATATCGACAACAACCGAATAGTCTTCAGCATCTTCGCGTGGCTCACCGAGTCGCACGCCCATGCGGTCATAACAGAGGAAGTTGTAGAGCGCCAGCGGCGCGATCTGGATCAGCTCGACTTCCACCTTCTTGTTCAGGAACGGCTGCAAGTGATGCTGAACTTGTTCGCGTTTCATCGCGAACAGCCCAACTTCGGCGTCGAGCAGAAAGCCACTTTCCTCGACCCCGCCACCCAGCGGTTGGAAGTCCCAGATCACCTCTTCGAGCGCGAACGGGATCTGTTGGCGAGCCTCGTACTTCACGATCTCTTTGACGCGACTCGCTTCGATCGGCGGCAACTGGATGAACTTGGCCAACGCCGTTTGACCGGGCAGGCTGATCGAGACCAAATCGCCCGCGACGGGGTTGCGCGAGAGAAACGTCTCCAACGCCTGCTTGATGAGTTCGTCCGGCACGGCGTCCGGCTGACTGAGCAGCTTCGGATGCGGCACGTAGTCAAACGCGACCGCGACGACCTGCTTGGCCGCTTCGGCATAGCGCAACTTAATGGCCTTCAGACCGGCCTGACCGATTTCAATGCCCCACGCGGCTTGTGCATCTGCCATGATCGTGAATCCCTGAAAATTCGACGAAGCGAAGTCGAGAGCCTGATGACAGGCCGTTGGTTTCGCGAATTGAGACCGAGTTTTTGAAGTTGCCGAGAGACCTGCGAACGGGATGCTCAACCTGCTGAGAACTCAGTCGGTCAATCGCCCGTGACAATAAAATTGCGAGAGACAGAGGCACCGTGAAGCGCTGGTTTCGGAACGTGGACCACGCCCGAACCGATTGCGACTCGATCACCTCGCACGCCGCTATACTTGCGGTTCAAGGCAATGTCAACCAGCCTCGAACACACCCACCAATCGTGACCGCCACAGCCCATCGAACCGTCACACGTTTCATTCTCCCTGCCGCGAGAACAATCCGCCGAGACGGCCCCTCTTCACAAACTTGGCATTCGCGAGCCGCAACCTGCGTACCGCAGCAGCCCTCATTGTTGTCGATCCATTCGGCTCATGGCGAATCGAGTCATTGCCTGATACGACGACAGCGCATTCTCCGCAGTTCCCGGAATTTTCGCGGGCAACTTTTGACGCTGCGTTTGGGATGAGTTGTTCCGTCGTTATCATCCTCCCCAACGCTGCCATCCCGCCGCTCCGAATCCTCCGCTCACTTCGGTTGCTTACGGCCCCCACAGCATCCTTTCCGACTCAAGACGAACGCCCAACGAACTGCACTATGAGTCTTCAAGACATCGTGATTCTCGTCCCCAGCCACAGCTTGGAGGACTTTCCCACCGAGCAGGCGGACAAGCCTGCTTCCAGTCTGCTGAACACGTTCGCGGTGGCGTGGCATCCGGAGCTGTTGGCCTGGACAGGGGCGTTGCCTCGTTGGCGACGAGCCGACGAACCGTCGGCCCTGCACAGCGGCCAACTGATCTTCGTCCCGACCGTCTGCGACGACTGGCTACCGCACGGCTGGGTGGACGACGCGCGAGCCGCTGGCGCAACAGTCGTCAGTGGCTTGCACGAACGGGCCGAGATCGCCGCCGCCGCCGTGGCCGCGTTGCCCGAGCGGTATGACATCGCGACCGATCTCGTGGACGACTTTTTCTCGCTCGGCTTCTGCTGGTTGCAGGTCGAACTGCTGACGCGGCACATGCGGAACTTCGGCAACATCGACGAACCGCGGCTTCAGCAACGAGCCGTCGCCGCCGCGAAGGCCGCGTTGGACAATGACCGCGAAACGGCGGAAGCCCATTTGCGAGGCTGCTTCGAACTGCTGCTCGAGGCGCGAGAGAAGTTCTATCCAGTCGAGTGCTATCTGCTCGACCTCTGTCTGACCTCGCCCGATGTCAGCGCCGACAAACTCGCCACCGAAGCCGTGCGAGACGTGCCGTGGAGTCTGCTTACATCGGCATCGGATTTGGAGACGATCTGCCAGAAGTCGCCGGCCATTCTGGAACCGTTGCGGGCGGCGTGTGCTGCGGGGCGAGTCAGCATCGTCGGAGGCGAAGACCGCGAAACGCCGTTGCCGCTGCTGCCGCTGGAGTCAGCTCTGTGCCAATTCCACCAAGGTCGTTCGCGACTCAACACGCTGCTCGGACAAACCGCGATCGTGTGGGGCCGACGAAAGTTTGGGCTGACCAGCCAGTTGCCGCAGTTGCTGCACAAGTTCGGGTTCAAGGGGGCGTTGCACGTCGTTCTGGACGACGGCATCTATCCCGATGCCGAACACACCAAGCTCCGTTGGCGTGGCTGCGACGAGTCGATTGTCGATGCTCTCAGTCGCATCCCGCTCGCCGCCGACAGTCCGTCGAGTTACCTGCGGCTCCCCGTTCGCATGGCCGAGTCGATGGATCACGATCAAGCGGCGGGACTCGTCTTCGCCCGCTGGCCGGATGTGGCGAGTCCCTTCTTCGAGGACCTGCGTCGCTCACAGAAGTACGCCCCTGCGCTCGGCCGCTTCGTGACGTTCGACCGCTTCTTTCAACAGACCGAACTGCCGGGACTGCTCAGCACGCACAAGGCTCACGAATACTTCCCGCCGTACTTGATCCTGAACGTCGCACGGCGCGAAGCCGATCCGCTCAGTCGTTACTCGGACCATGCACTGCGTCGCCGCCGCTTTGATGTCGCCGAATGGTGCCGCAGTCTGGCGAAGGCGCTCGTTGGGCAACCGGTCGATGAAACTCCCGCGACCGGCGAACTCTCCGAATCCGCTGATGCCGAACGCTGTCTCGAAGAGGCCGCACCCGATCCGATCGCGGGTACGAGTGTCGTTGCCGAACAGATGTTGTCCGAGGTCGTGCCGCACTGGCAACAGGACTTGGCGCAGCTCGTCGTCCACGGTGGCCCGCAACGACGCGGCTTCCTCGTGGTGAACTCCCTCTCGTTCACGCGCCGAGTCTGCGTGAGTCTTCCGGGACTCCTGTCTCCGCCGGAAGTGAGTGGCCCGATCAAGGCCGTTCAGTTTGATGCGGCTCGCCCCGACGAATCGGCGGTCGTCGTCGAGCTGCCCGGCGCGGGATACGTTTGGATTCCCGAGGACGCTCGCGCACCGCTTGCCTCGCCGCAGAAGCCGCCGCTCGTCGAAGACGGCGTACTGCGCAACGAATGGTTCGAGGTCTCCGTCAACGAGCAGACCGGCGGGATCGGACACGTCCGGTTTCACGATCAACGAGCGAAGCGCGTCAGCCAACAACTCTCGTTTCGCTTCCCGCGCGAACGAACCGTCGGCACGGGCGACGAAGCCTACAAGACGCAGTACGCCGAGATGCGTTGCCGCAGCCGTGAGGTCGTCTCGCGCGGACCGACACGCGGTGAGATCGCAACGGTCGGTGACATCGTCGATCCGTCCAACAACGAACGGCTTGCGACGTTTCGCCAAACAATCCGTGTGTGGCGTGCGAGACCCGTTGTCGAGATCGACATCGAACTGAATGACCTCAAGCTGCCCGACGGCGATCCTTGGAATAATTATTTTGCTTCGCGATTCGCATGGAACGACGGTACGTCGGCCGTGACTCGCAGCGTCTTTCATGCGGCACAGGGCTTCGCAGGCGAGCGGTTTGAAACGTCCGACTACATCGAAGCCGCCTCTGAATCCGAACGCCTGACGATCATCCCGCACGGGTTGCCCTATCACCGCAAGACCGGCCCGCGCATGGTCGATTCGTTGTTGATCGTGGGTGGTGAGACCAAGCGACGTTTCCAATTCACGCTCGCCATCGATGCCCCGCTCCCGCTCGAAGCTGCATGGAATGCAACGACTCCCGCTGCCGTCGTCCCCACGGAACTCGGTCCTCCGCGTGCAGGCACGACGGGTTGGTTCTTCCACTTGGACGCTCGCAACGTGCAACTCACGCGCGTGCTGCCACTTATCACGCCACATACTTCGGCCGAGACTTCCTCCAACGACGACGATTACACGGCGCTCACCACCGGCCCCGGTTTCGCCGTCCGGCTGATCGAAACCGAAGGCCGAGCCAAACGTGTGAGACTCCGCACCTTCCGCCAACCGCTCCACGCCCGCAAACGCGACTTCGTCGGCAGCACGCTCTACGAACTCACGCTGGAAGGCGACTCGGTCCTGATAGACATTGCAGCCTATGAGATCGCGGAAGTCGAACTGCGATTCGGTGCGTGAACCCATGCCGCTCCCACGCCCGCAGATGTCATTGTGAGTTCTGAATGAGAGGTCGCACCGTATGAGACATTCGCTTTTTCTGACTGTGGCAATGGCCTGTGCGTTCGTGAGACTGGCTCCGGCGTTCGCGACCGAACCGAAGATCGAATTCAACCGGGACATCCGGCCGATTCTGTCAGATGCCTGTTTCCACTGTCATGGGCCGGACAGCGCGAAGCGGCAGGCGGGGTTGAGGCTCGATCAGGAAGAGGCTGCCAAAGCGGAACGCGATGGGCATCGAACCATCTTCGCGGGAGAGGCGACTCGCAGTGAGATGGTTCGGCGGATCACATCGGCCGATCCGGACGAGGTCATGCCGCCGCGCAATTCGAACCGATCGCTGACGGCGGCTCAGATTGAGTTGCTGAAGAAGTGGATCGATCAAGGGGCGCAGTGGCAGTCGCACTGGAGCTTCATCGCACCCCGGCGGCCAGCGGTCCCGGAAATTGCGAATCTTGGTGAGCCGGGCGGCGTCAGCCCCCGGATTGGTACGACGAAGAGTCCGGGGGCTGATGCCGCCCGGCTCACCAATGTGATTGATGCTTTTGTTTCGCAACGGCTCGTGCAGGAAGGGCTGGCACTCGCGAATGAGGCGGAGAAGACGACGCTCATCCGGCGCGTGACGCTCGATTTGACCGGCGCCCCGCCGACGTTGAGTGAAGTGGATGAGTTCCTGGCCGACGAGCGGCCCGATGCTTACGGGCGACTCGTCGATCGGCTGCTCGCGTCGCCGCGTTATGGCGAACGGATGGTGCTTGATTGGCTCGATGCCGCGCGGTACGCCGACACGAACGGTTATCAGGGGGACGGCACGCGGACGATGTGGCCGTGGCGCGACTGGGCGATTCGCGCGATCAACTCGAACATGCCGTTCGATCAGTTCACCGTCGAGCAACTTGCGGGCGACCTGCTGCCGAACGCAACGCTCGACCAGAAAATCGCGACCGGCTTTCATCGCAACCATCCGCTCAATGGTGAGGGGGGGCGGATCGCGGAAGAGTCGCGCGTCGAGTACGTCATGGACCGCGTCGAGACGACCGGCACCGTGTGGCTCGGCCTGACGATCGGCTGCTGCCGCTGTCACGATCACAAGTACGACCCGCTCGCGCAGAAGGAGTACTACCAACTCTATGCCTACTTCAATTCGATCGCCGAGTCCGGCGCGGTCGATCGCGGCGGCAACGCGAACCCCGTCGAACGCCTCGTCACGCCCGAGACCGAACGCCGCGTGAGCGAGCTGCGCGAGGAAGTCGCTCTGGCGGAGAAGGCTCAGCAAACGGGACTGGCCGCCGTCGATGCGGCTCAAGCCGAATGGGAGCAGAACCCGGTTGGAGTTACCGCGTGGTCGGTCTTGGACCCTGTTGCGATCAAGTCCAAAAACGGTGCGACTCTGACCAAGCAGCCCGATCTTTCGGTGCTGGCTTCGGGAGAGAGTCCCGCCAAGGACGACTACGAACTGACGTTCCGCATCAACGTCGGTCAGCCCGACAAACCGACCTTCATCACGGGTCTGCGCTTGGAGGCGATGGCCGACGAATCGCTGCCGTCCAAGGGACCGGGCCGTGCGCCGGAGAACGGCAACTTCGTGCTGACGACGTTGGAGTTGGAAGCGGCGTCCGTGACCGATCCCAAGAAAAGCGGGAAGCTGCCGTTCAATCGGGCCGACGCCGATTTCTCGCAAGGGGGATTTAGCGCGGCCGCAGTGATCGACACCGACAAGAACAGCGGCTGGGCCGTGGCGGGCGGCGACAACTCCAAAGGCCGCGTCGCCATCTTCGTGCTCGACGCCGCACTCGCCCTGACCGGTTCGGCAGAATTGAAAGTGACGCTGAAGCACGAGTCGGTGCACCTCCAGCACAACCTCGGTCGGTTCCGCATCTCGCTCACAACGAACGGTGCCCCGCGACTTGATGCCCCTCCGGCTGAAGTTGTTGCCGCACTCGGTGTCGTCGCCGACAAACGCACCGACGCCCAGAGAACACAGCTCCGCGACTACTACCGCACCAAAGTGTCGCCTCAGTTTGCGAGCCTGAAGTCGGCCGTCGATGTCGCAAAGAAGAAGGTGACGGACTATGAGAACGGCTTAACCGTGACGATGGTCATGCAGGACCAGCCGAAGCCGCGTGAGTCGTTCGTCCTCACACGCGGCTCGTATACGCAGCCGGGAGAAAAAGTGAGTCACGGCGTTCCCGCCGCCCTCCCGCCACTCGCGGCCGATGCGCCGCCGAACCGCCTCGCACTGGCGAAGTGGCTGGTCGATCCGACGAATCCGCTGACTGCGCGTGTCACAGTCAACCGCGCGTGGCAATCGTTCTTCGCGACGGGCCTCGTCAAAACGACCGAGGACTTCGGCACGCAGGGCCAGCCGCCGTCGCACCCCGAGTTGCTCGATTGGCTCGCCGTCGAGTTGGGTGGCAGCAACGGCCGTTGGGACATGAAGCACTTGCACCGCCTGATCGTCACGAGTGCCACGTACCAACAGTCATCGCGCACGACGAACGAACTGCGCGAGCGCGACCCCGAGAACCGACTGCTCGCTCGCGGGCCGAGACACCGCATGTCCGCGTTTGCGATCCGCGACATGGCCCTCGCGATGAGCGGCCTACTCGTTGAACGCATCGGTGGGCCGTCAGTGAAACCTTACCAACCGGCGGGCATCTGGGAGGATGCCTCGCTCGGCAAGATCGGCTACGCGCCCGACAAGGGTGAGGGCCTATACCGACGCAGTCTCTACACCTTCTGGCGTCGTATTGCCGCGCCGACGATGTTCTTCGATGCCAGCAACCGCAACGTCTGCACGGTCAAACTGCCACGCACCAACACGCCGCTTCAAGCCCTCGCCTTGATGAACGACATCACCTACGTCGAAGCCGCCCGCAAGCTGGCCGAACGCACACTCCTCGAAGGAGGCGAGACGCCCGAAGCACGCCTCACCTTCGCGTTCCGCATCGCCACGTCACGCCCACCGACTCCTGACGAGAGAACGCTCCTCACACAAGCCCTCTCGCAAATGCAGGCCCACTACAACCAAGACCCCGCCGCCGCCAACAAGCTCATCGCCACCGGCGACTCCCCCCGCGACCCGCGTCTCAATCCCACCGACCTCGCCGCCCACACCGCTCTCATGAACCTCATCCTCAACCTCGACGAGACGATGACGAAGGAATGAACGGACGTGGAACTGATCACGCGGCGACAACCCGATGATGAGTTCGAGACTCCGTGGGCGGGATCGTTGATCGGCGCAGCCTTCTTCTATTCGATCCCACCGGCGCTGTTGGCGCTGGCGGTCAGGAACCTGTTTCGGTTTCGAGAGCTTCCGCTCAGCGCAATTGTTGCGTCGGTGATCTGGATCGTGTTCACGGTGTGGTGCGTCTGGATGTCGATCTCAATGGATGGCGGTTTCCAGAGGTGGTCTATCGCCCGGCTTGGCCAAATCGGCGCGAAGCACTTCGTTTGGATCGACCGGATCGATGGCGAGCCGCCTCGATTCTCAATCGGCTTTCGGAGGTTTGGCCGTCGCTTTTTCTACGAGTCGTTTCCGGTCGCCGAGCTGCGCGAAGTCCGTTGGAGCAGTGGCCTAGGGACTGCGATAACACGCCAAGAAATGGCCGACTGGAGCGTTGTTGTCAGCTTCCATTGGACGGAGCCTCCCAACAAATGGTGGTCACATGATTATCGAGGCCAGTGCGGCTTCGGCTTTCAAGGTGAGAAGGCCCGCATCTACGACTTCGGCGAAACGCTGGTTGCCTTCTTGCGACGAGCCGGGATCGACTTCAGTGCCTCTGCGGATGGCCGCAAGTACCGACGCATCGGGGCCACCGGAAGCGAGGGTCGAGCGGGTGATGAGTCACC
>CAMAYU010000110.1 GCA_945862235.1 Schlesneria paludicola DSM 18645 | reverse complement strand
GGGAGTATCACGACCGAGATAATGATTCGCAACCCGCCGATGGACTTGCCGGGTTGCGAACTCGAGGGCGCCGGATCGGCAGAGGTGTGATGCGCGGCGAGTGTCAGTTGTGTTTGGGGATCGCCACGGAATAGAGCATCGTGACGGAGCCAATCGACAGCAGCGTGAAGGCGGCCCATTCGGGAGGGTCGATGATGGGGCGAGACTCTCGACCCACGACTTGTTTGGCGAGCATTCCGCGAATGCCGGGATCGCGTTCTTCGGGTTCGTGCATGACCAGTTTGTCGATGCCCAAAAACGCGACGCCCCACAGTCCGAGAAACAGTCCGGCGGCAAAACAGGCTGAGCGTAGCATCGTTCGTTCCTCACGGCAGTTTCCTGAGACGAGTCTGTTATCGGCTCAGGGGGCGGGCAACTTGACGACGCGAATCGGCGGCGTTGGCCGGAGCGAGTGGAGTGCAACGGTGGTCGCGGTTGTGCGGGTTGCACGGCGAAAACCGGCCGAAGTTGAGGCTATTCCATTCACCGCGATTGCGTTGCGAGGGAGGGTGAGCATCCTTGTTTGCGCGGCGGGTTGGTGTTTGTGGACCAATGGTGCCAGCGGCTCACTTGGTGCGGACTCGTTTGCGAACGAGCGTGACTTCGTTCCCGGTTTCGTTGTAGCGCACGTCGTCCATGAAGGCGCGCATCAGCATGACGCCTCGTCCGCAGGGGCGGTCGAGATTTTCGGGGTCGGTCGGGTCGGGGAGCTTGGACGGATCGAAGCCGCTGCCTTCATCGCGGATAGAGATCTCCATCTCTTCTGGTGTGATGTGGGCGGTGACGCGAATGCGGCGATTCATCCACGGCTCCGTCACCTTTCGTTCGTTGGCCTGTTTGTAGAACTCGTCGTGGTCGATCTCCTTCAGTTCGGATCGCACGCCGAGATTGCCGTGGTAGAGCGAGTTGAGCAGTGCCTCTTCCAACGCCGTGCCGATGCGCAGGCGGTCGGTTCGGTCGAGTCCCCACGCGTCGGCTAGGACCTGCTGGAGGTGTCGCGACAGGGAGAGGAGCAGGTTCACATCGTTCTCGATCTCGAACGATTCACTGCGAGCCGTCGCACGCTTCATCAGGTTGGTGCGGTGTCGATCGTCTTGAAACGACGCCAGCACGCGTTGCACAGTTTCAACGAGCAGGGTCGAGAGTGCTCGCTTGGGAACGTAGCTCGCCGCGCCCGCATGGAGTGCCTCGACGGCGATCTCTTCGCTCCCCTTGCCGGTCATGAGGATGACGGGGATTTGCGCGTACGTCTTGCGAACGACCACGACCAGTTCCAGTCCGGTCATCTCGGGCATGTGGAGGTCGGTGACGATGATGTCGGGCGGACTGGCCTTGATCGCTTCCAGAGCCGCAGCACCGTCGGTGGCATAGGCCACCAACCAGCCCGTGTCTTGCTGAAGTAATCCGCCGACGAGTTGGCGGTCAATGAGCGAATCGTCAACGACGAGGACCGTTGCCATCAAGCCACTCCCGCAAACATGAACGTTGGCCCTTCCTTGACGTAACCGACAGAAGTCCGAATTAGGTGAGCCGGGCCGCGTCAGCCCCCGGATTCTTAGCGGCAATCTCAAGAGTCCGAGGGCTGACGCCGCCGGGCTCACCACTTCTGTCGGAAACGTCTTCCTTGTGTTCTTCGACGGTCGGGAAGATACGGTAGCCCGGCCCGAACTTGCAACCGGCGTGACGTTCTTCCAACCGGTGAATATGCTCTGCCGCGGCCACACCAACCCGAAGTGTAAACGAGGGGGGGCGAACGGGTTCGTCCTCGCTCACGCTGCGGGTTGGTGTGGTCTGATAATTCTTTTCGCGCGCCATATCAAGTTGGCATTACCGCAACTCACCCGCAACGTTCCCTCAACAGAAAGAACTACTCCATGCGAACACTCAAACAACGGCTGAATGCCGGTGAAACAGCGATGATTTGTGGTGTCGGCCGCGTCTGGCACCACAACCTCGTCCACATCATCGGGCTGAGCGGCGGCTTCCACGGGCTGTGGTTCGACTTTGAACACACGGGCCTGACGATTAACGATCTCGAGATTGCGACGGCAGTGGCGCGCGGTCACGGACTCGACACGTTCTGTCGAGTCGCTCCGACCGACTATGCCATCGTGACACGATGCTTTGAAGCGGGGTCGAGCGGCGTGATGGCGGCTCAGATTTTCACCGCGAAGCAGGCGGAAGAGTTTGTCAAATGGTCCAAGTTCGCACCCCGCGGTTGTCGTGGACTGAACACCGGCGGGTGGGACGCCAAGTTCACGATGGTGCCCGCTGCCGAGTTCGCTCGCCGCGCCAATGAGGACTCGCTGGTTCTCATTCAAATTGAGACGTTGCAGTCGGTGGAAGAGTGCGAAGCGATCGCGGCCATTGATGGAGTGGATGCCCTGTTCGTTGGGCCAGCCGATCTCAGTCAAAGCCTCGGTGTGACGGGGCAATTCTTTGACGAGAAGTGTCTAGCCGCGATCGATCGCGTGGCGGCGGCGTGTCGCAATACCGGGAAGACGTGGGCGGCAGTCGCCTTCAATCCTCAGCACGCCGAAATGCTCGTCAGCAAGGGCTGTCGCATGGTTTCACCCGCTAACGACACGAGGCTCGTTGTGGCTGGCGTTGCCGCGATCAAGAAAGACTTTGCGTCGGTGTTTGGAGCGCAGGGTTGAGGTGTCGCGGAGGTATCTCGGCCGTAACTCGTAGCTCAGGCGGCTCGCCTGAGATGCGTCAATATCTGGGAGACACGTCTCAGGCGAGCCGACTCAGCTACGAAACTCAGCGCATCATTTGCGTGCGAGTCGCTCCGCCGACTAATCCGGTACGGATCACGCTGCTGCCACCGGCTGCCGCCAGCTTTGCGTCGGAACCTTTTTCTTCGGGAGGCAAGTGCCCCAGCCTCGGTCGGAAGGTGACGATCAACAGCAGCGGCAGATACCACAGCACGTACACGCCTCCTTGGTGCGGATACCAAAACTGAGTCGCCACCACGACGGCGGCCGAGTGCGCGATCAGGTGTTCAAGGTTCTTCTTGAGCGGGAAGATCGTCAACGCGGTCAGCATCACGAGGAAGGTCGCAAAGACTGGGATGCGGTAGGCCGAGTCATACAGACTCCAAAATCCGACGCCGCCGTTCGCATCGAACTTCAGCACGCTCCAGTCGATCGAGCCGAGTGTCTGCCGTTTGAAAGACAACGAATCGACCGAAGTGAGCATCAAGCTGGCGAGTAACACCGTGCCGGTCAGAATCAATGCGGCACCGAATCTGAGCGAGCCGCGGTTGCGATAGAAGGCCATCCAAATCGGCAACAGAAAAATCGGGAAGAACATCGTCCCGCAGGCCAGCCCCAGCAGCGCACCCGCCACCATCGGTCGGGCGTGGGCCGCGACGGCCCACACGATCAGCGCGGCGGGAAGCAAGTGGTTGACCTTGCTCACGTCATAGGCTGTCGGCGGGAGCAACAAGTACAGCGTGGCCATGGCGAGACCGAGCGAGGTGTCACCAAAGTGCCACCGGCCCACGGCGATCAATCCCAGAATGACAGCCAAGTGTGCGAGAAATGCGACCGCACGCGCCGCCGCCAGTTCTGCTCCCCCCGCCAGTGGAACGACCGTCGTGGCGAGCAATCGTCCCGCCGGTCCAGTTGCCGTTCCTGGATCGGTCGCTTGTGAACCCGAGTGATCGCGGCGATTGATTAACTCATCCGCCCCGCGCACTGTCTTCACGGCGGCGGCATCGGGCGGCTCAGTCATGATCTTCGTCGTCTGGAAGAGCAGGGCTGCTCCACACAGGAACGCCAGTCCGGCTGGGTTGAGGTTCTGTTCCAACCGAGGCCGCCGGGTGAAGACGGAATCGAGCATCAGCCGCAAGAGCAACAGGCCGCTCACCGCGAATAGCCAGCAGTACCCGAACGCGGAACCTGAGGAATTGGCCCGCACGAACAGTAAGCCGGGTGCGAGTGACAGCAACAGCGCGAGGTCAAAATTACGAACCGACCAGACGCGGCCAAACTTGTAGAAAACGGCCAATATCAACAGCAACGACAGATAGAACCATGTCGGCGCATTGACCTGATAACCACGCAGAACTTCTTCCATACAGCCTCTCCTGGCGCGAGGCGTTGGGGGCCTGCAGAATCAAGCTCCACCGAACCGCCTCGATTTCACCAAGCTGCAAGAGCGGCACCCGGTGACAGGGAACGGCAACAGCATACGAGCGTCCCGTTGGTTTGCAACGGGACGTGACTCCGTTGCGGTCGTCCGATCAGCATCGTCCGATGGCGGCGAAGCGAGTGTCCTCGTGACCAGCCTGAAAAACGTGGAGTAGGCGGCTCACCTGATCGCACTTCGAGTTACGAAACACAGGCGAGCCGCCTGTGCGACGGGTCTTCCAAGAGGCTGTTACGCTTCGGTTGGCTTTCTAGAGTTTGGTCGTTGTGGGTTTGGCCTTGGCGGCGGGGAACTCGGGGATTTCCTTGGCTCGGAAGACGTAGTAGGTGTCGTCCGGGTTGTGAGTCCAGCGATAGTTGTCCTCGACTTTGGCTTTCAGGCGGTGGTCGGCGATGGACGAGAACAGCTCGACATTGTTCCGAGTCACCACGAGGTCGCGGTCGGTGAGGCGTGCGACTCCTGGGTGCCAAGTCCAGTCCTTCGTTTTGGAGTCGGCATGCCGTGCTTCGATCATCAGAACGACTTCGGGATCGGTTCCGGCGGCAGAACTCAGGAAGGCGAACAACGCGCCATCGAGCACATCGTTGCGAGTCGGCTGGTAGCGTACGAGCGGTCGAGGCGCGAGTCGCATCTCGGTCCGCTCGTTTCCAATATGCGTGACCGCTGAAAATTTCCGCGCGAGATTTCGGAGTTGGAGCAGCCGCTGTTGAGCGTTGTCACTGACTGCCGGCGCGTTGGCGAGTGGCTTGAGCGGAAAGCTTCCTTTCGGCCTCCACTCACGATAGAGGCCCTTTGGAGAACGGACGGCGAGGACTCGTTCCGACAGCGTGTGGAATTCATGAACCACGGCGCGCTGCTGATTCTCGTGCTGCGAGAAGATCGTCTCCAATCGCTCGGGTCTTTCTTCGCGCGTCCAAACGTAGACGGCCCCGAGTTGGCCTTTGTCATGCAACAGGTTCTGCCATTTGAAGACGGGTTCCTTTTGACGTTCGAGCGGCTGCTGTTGTCCCTCGTCGAGCGAGATCGCGTAACTGGCGGCCTCGTTCGTATGGAGCTCTGCCAACGCGGCAATGTCCGGCTCCTCGGCCCGCAGGACGGCGGTCAACGTGAGCAGGACGATGGTTGTAAAGATCGTGCTCATGGTCGCGCACCTCATTTGGATCGTTACGGTTGATGTTGCAGCGCCGCCCACTGTCGCTGCCAAACGGCGGCTTCGGTGGTCAGCCCGTTCTCGTTGGCGAATTGCTCCAGAGCTTGGCAGCGTTTTACGGGGTCGGCTCCGCAGGTCCACCAGATTTTGGGCTGGCATTCGGGACAGAACTCCATCGGTTGCCGGTCGCTTTCCTCGCGGCTGCGCGACCCATTCATGCAGCATTCGTAGGCGGAGCAATGCGGGATGCCGAGCATGTGGCCGGTCTCGTGAACGGCAGTCTTGAGCGTGCGGCGGAGGCAGAGTCGATACGCTTCGTCACTCGCACGCGGGTCGCCATTTCGATGGAGTGACCAAACGCCGACTCGATCGATGATCGATGCCTGACCGAACAGCCAGTTGAAGCTTCCCGACCACAGATCACACGTGACCAGCCCGATCACCGCAATCGCATCATCCGGACGCTGCGGCCTGAGAACATCATCCAAGATCCATGTCGTGAGAATCTGTTGCTCGTCGTCTCGCATTCGATGAGCCGTTTCCGGGATGCCGTCCAGCGGCCGAGCCTCCAGCAACTGAACCGGCATTCCGAAGAAGTGCTCCATGAACTCGGCCGTCTGTTTGGCGAGACGCCGTTGAGTCTCATCGAACTCGCCAAGCGGCTGGACGTAGATCGTTTGGTACTCGTTCTTCAGTGGCTTACGGCTACGGAATTGCACGTAATGCCCGAAGGTCTGGCCTCCCTCGGGAAAGCGGTCGAGCCAGTCGCCGGGCAGGTTCGGTCTCTTCTTCTCATGCAGCGGCCGGATCAGTTCGATCTGTGCGACAAGCGGCTCGAAACTGGCGGGTAACGCGACCTCGAAACCCACGTCCGGAACAGCGACCTCCAGCCGATGCAGATACCACCTCGCCGAGCCATACGCGACGGCTCCGAGCAACAGCAGCGAGATCACGAGGCGTCGCATGATTTACCACGCTGAGTCGTCGTCGAACGGCCATTAGAAAACAACAGCTTTTTTCAGTTCCCTCTCGATCGTGACGGAACTGAGCGAGAGCTTTTCTCGCCAACGATCAAAGTCGCCTCTTCAGCCAATCTTCGCCGCGATCAACTGCTCCAGCTTTACGATGTCGGCCGAGAATTTCCGGATTCCCTCGGCAGTCTTCTCGGTCGCCATCGCGTCTTCATTCAGTTGGAAGCGGAATGCTTTTTCGTCGAGCGTCACTTTGTCGAGCGGCAGTGATTTCGCGATGGTCGCGTCGAGCTTCCTCGACAGAGGCTCAGTTGATCCCGCGAGTTCACCGAGCAGCGCGGGGCTGATCGTGAGCAGGTCGCAGCCCGCGAGTTCGGTGATCTCACCCTTGTTGCGGAAGCTGGCCCCCATGACCTCGGTCTTGTGGCCGAACTTTTTATAGTAGTTGTAAATCTGTGTGACCGACACGACGCCGGGGTCTTCCGCGCCGATGTAGTCGCGCTTCATCGCGGCCTTGTACCAGTCAAGGATTCGTCCGACGAACGGCGAGATGAGCTGCACGCCCGCCTCGGCACACGCCACAGCTTGCGCGAACGAAAACAGCAACGTCAGGTTGCAGTGGATGCCCTCGCGTTCGAGAACCTCGGCCGCGCGAATCCCCTCCCACGTCGAGGCGATCTTGATCAGCACCCGCTCGCGTCGGATGTCGCGTGCCTCGTAGAGCGCGATCAACTGCCGAGCCTTCGCCAGCGTCCCGGCCGTGTCGAACGAGAGGCGCGCATCGGTCTCAGTCGAGACGCGGCCGGGGACGATCTTCAGAATCTCCATTCCGAAATTGACGAGCACATGGTCGATGACATCCTCGACCCGCTTCGCCCCTGTCAGCCCCGAGTTCCGCCGATCCGCGACCGCCTTATCGACGAGATACGCATACTCCGGCTTGGACGCCGCCGCGAGAATCAACGACGGATTCGTCGTCGCATCGCGCGGCTGATACTGCTTCATCGACTCAAAGTCCCCGGTGTCGGCCACAACTGTTGTGAACTGTTTCAATTGGTCGAGCTGAGTCGTCGGCATGAGCAGGCTTCCTGATTTGTAGGGTGGGACGAGTCTTCGCCGGCCCACCACGATCCATACGTGACACTGATGGTGGGCCGGCGCTCGAACTGAGCTTGTCCCACTCTACGAGACTACGACGACGTTCGACGAGGAAACGTACGCAGCACCTCATCCGGTTGAACCCAGGCCACTTGGCCGTCGCGCCAGATGGCAACGGGGCGTCCGGCTAATGCGTGCGAGACGACAGCCTCTTGCATCGCCCTTTGGATGGCTGCGTCTACGACGGTCGGCGACGGATGAAGGGATGATTTGCCGTTGGTCTGGTCAGCCATGTTGGGCCTCATGCTGCATCTGACTCCACTCGTTGGAGCAGACAACTTCGAGCGACTGCTGATGGCTTTTGGCGATCAGCATGGGAGAACCAAGTTGAGAGTTGTTGTAGACGGCCGAAGTGTCGGCCAACGGCAGATAGAGTTCAAACAAGTTGGACAAGCTGGCGCGATACCGTGATCGAATCGTCGCCTCAGGAATCGAGTGACCTCCCGCGCGCACCCGCTCGGCCACCCGAGCCACCGCCAGATCGGGACTGTCCAGCCAGAAGTAATAGAGATGAACTTGGTAGCCGCTGCCCTTCAGTTCAGCGAGCCACGATGAATAGGAGCGAGCCGCCAGCGTCGTTTCCAGCGCGAAGTCCTCGCGCCCTTTAGCCAACGCGTGCAGGCGTTCGAGCATGATCCGACTCGCCTCCCACGCCACACTCTCAGGCGCGAAGCCCGACAACCCCTGAGCGATCACGTCCGCGTTGACGAACGCCATGACTCCCAACGTCTCCGCCAACAACGTCCGCGATGAACTTGTCTTCCCGGCCCCATTCGGCCCGGCAAGCACGATCACTCGCGGCGAGGATTGGTCGTGTGGCATTTGAACTCCGAGTCACTTCCGCTTCGCAATCGCACGCTGTACGGCGGCACCCATGTCAGCGGGACTCTTGGCGACTTCGACTCCGGCCGCTTCGAGAGCCGCTTGTTTTTCAGCGGCGGTGCCGCTGCCGCCGGAGATGATGGCTCCCGCGTGGCCCATGCGTTTGCCGGGGGGAGCGGTCGCTCCTGCGATGAAGGCGGCGCACGGTTTGGTGACGTGGGCTTTGATGTACTCGGCGGCTTGAACTTCGGCGTTGCCTCCGATTTCGCCGATCAGCAGGATCGATTCGGTCTGCGGGTCGGCTTGGAACATTTCGAGGAGGTCGATGTACGTCGTGCCGATGATCGGGTCGCCGCCGATGCCGATGGCGGTCGATTGACCGAGGTTGACGTTGCCCAATTGCCAAGCCGCTTCATACGTCAGCGTGCCGCTCTTGCTGATGAGGCCGACCGACCCGGGCTTGTGGATGTAGCCGGGCATGATGCCGATCTTCGCCACGCCGGGAGTGATGATGCCGGGACAGTTCGGCCCGATCAGGCGGCTCTTGCTGCCGACCATCGCTCGATGGACGCGAGCCATGTCGAGGACCGGAATCCCCTCGGTGATGCAGACGATCAAGCCGATCCCCGCATCGTTTGCTTCGAGGATCGCATCGGCGGCAAACGGTGGCGGGACGAAGATCAGCGAGCAATTCGCGCCCGTCTTCTGGACCGCCTCTTCGACCGTGTTGAAGACGGGGAAGCCGTCGATTTCGGTGCCCCCTTTGCCGGGAGTACACCCGCCGACGAAGACGTTCTCACCCGGACGATGTTCCTTGGCGTAGGCCCGGCACTGTTGTGAATGAAACAACCCGGACTTGCCGGTGATGCCCTGACAAATGATGCGTGTGTTCTTATCGACGAGGATACTCATGGTTAGCGATTAGCCTTTAGCAGTTGGCGGAGAAAGATGAAGGCGAACGTCAATCTTCATGGAATTAGAAGTGATGTCCGCGTTTGTTCGTAGGTGGATTCCAGATCAACTTGGAGGCGTGGGCCGTCCATGAGATGCAACGGCAGCTTGGGAAGACTGCATCCAATTGACAAAGGCTCCTTCCAGATGTCGAGAACCGTATGTTCGTCCCGTGCGGTGGGACGGTAGGAAGCGGCATAGAGCCGCTCATTCGGAGAGACGGCCGATTCATAGCCAATCCGCGCAAGGAGCGCATTGTGCAGATTGGCGTATCGGCTGGTCACCAAATCGACCACGACCAGCGCGACGCCGTCACGCAACTTGGATTCGCATTTCGAGACAAAGGCGTCGCGATGTTCTTGTCGGTCCTTGTTGGCCGGGCTGACCAATTCAATTCCGCCAGCTAAGACACGGCCCGCTGACGTTTCGTAAATCAAGACCTCGACCACGTCGGTCGTCATGGGAAAGTCGATGGTGAGAGTCGGTTGAGGCATCTCCCACTCGCGAGTTTCCACGACACGATTGCCGCTGTTTACAGCCGATTGCGACGACAACTCCCACGCGCCGACATCGACTTCGATTCCAAACTCGACGCTCGGCGCTGCGTACCACCCGTCGGGAAGCTGTTTGTTCAAGTCAAATGCCAGCGTCGTCGCCCAAGCGTAATGAAACGAACGCCAGTCGTGCTGACTGCTTAGCGGCGGATGAAAGTGATCTCGCAACATTGTCTCGAACTCCTTCAAGCAACTACGCCCCGAGGGACGCGACGGCTTTCTTGGCGGCGTCGGTGAGGTCGGTGCCGATGGTGATCTTCTTGCCGCTCTCGGCCAGCATTTTTCTCGCGAGTTCCACGTTGGTCCCTTCGAGGCGGACGACGAGCGGAACCTTGATGCCGATGTTGTCATAAGCCGACAGCAGCGCGGTGACGATTGTGTCGCACTTCATGATGCCGCCGAAGATGTTGACGAGAATACCCTTCACGTTGGGGTCGGCGAGGATGATCCGGAAGGCTTCCGTGACTTGCTCGACGTTCGCACCGCCGCCGACATCGAGGAAGTTGGCCGGTGCGCCGCCGTGATACTTGATGATGTCCATCGTGCTCATCGCGAGACCCGCGCCGTTGACGAGGCAACCGAGATTGCCTTCGAGTTTCACGTAGCTCAGCCCGAATTTCTGAGCGGCCACTTCGTTCGGTTCCTCTTCGTTGAGATCGCGAAGCGGCAGTAGGTCTTGATGCCGGAACAACGCGTTGTCGTCGAACGTCACCTTCGCATCACCGACAACTAAGTCGCCGTCGGCCGTCACGACCAGCGGGTTGATCTCGACCATGCTGCAATCTTTGTCGATGAAGAACTGGCAGAGTTGCTTCAACAACTTCTCGGCATTGCGGACGGCGACTCCGTCCAGCCCGAGTCGGTACGCCACGTTGCGGGCCTGATAGCCAAGCAGCCCCGCTTCGACATCGAACGCCTCGTGGATGATCTTCTCGGGAGTGTTGTGCGCCACGTCCTCAATGTTCATGCCACCTTCGGACGAAGCGATCAGCATCGGTCCGCCGGTCTCGCGATCAACGACGACACCGACATACAGCTCCTTCGCGATTTTGAGGCCCTCTTCGATGAGGACCACGCTGACCTGCTTCCCCTCGTCGCCCGTCTGGATCGTGACGAGTGTGTTGCCGAGCATCTTCTCGGCGTTCTCGCGTGCGGTATCGGCCGACCTGACAAGGACGACGCCGGGCTGATTCGGTTGCTCCTTGAAGCGTCCCTTGCCGCGTCCGCCCGCGTGAATCTGCGACTTCACCACGGCCAGTTCTCCGGCCAACTGAGTGAACCCGGCAGCAGCCTCATCGGGTGTCGTGGCAACAACATTCCGGGGGACCTTTACCCCAGCGGCGGCCAGCAGTTGCTTGGCCTGATACTCGTGAATCTTCATCGTGTTTCCTGCAAGACGTTCTGTTTCAGTGAGCGCTGAATTGAGCGGGCCGGATGATAGCCGCCGCGCGGGAATTGTTCTAACGAGCCGATCAACGATGGGCACCAATCGTTCTTCTGAGCGGGGCGGCGTCAGCCCCCTGGCTCGTGGGCGTTAGCCCTACTTTCGGTCATGCCTAAAACGGGTTGACGCGCAAGAGCCAGGGGGCTGACGCCGCCCCGCTCAGATGGAATTCATAACGAGTGTGATGCCGCTCGGTCTGGCAACCGTCCCGCATCGGCAACTTCTGCGAGTTCCTCTTGCCGCGTTTTTGAGATTTGCCATACAACCCGGCGGATGGGTCGCCTTGAGGGGGATTCATCGAGTTTTGATGGTGTTGCGACGGCTCTCAAAGGATGGAGAGGTCATGGCTGCTCTGAATCGTTTCGTGTGGTGTGCTGGTTTCGCCTGTGTGTTGACCGGAAGCCTGATCGGCTGCGGCGGTGGCGGCGGAAGTTCGGGATCGGTCGCTTCCAACGACGACGGTTCGGGATCATCGGGCCTGCCGACGATGGCCTTGCCCGGCTTGAAGGGGATCACCGGAAAGAAGGACGCCAATCCGAAAGAGGCAACTCCTAAGGGGGCTGCTTCCAAGGGAATCGCGACGAAGGGGACGGCCGCGCCGGAACAACCGGCTGCTCCTGTGGCGAAGGTGCCCGAGAAGGGGTCGCCCGAATGGCTGTTGCTCGAAATCCAACACATCCGCACTCTGCCGTTGCCCGGCTCCACAGTGGAAGAGGACGGCGAAGACGAAGACCTCGACAAGGAGCTGACTCCCGCACAAGAGGCCGCGTTGCAGAAAGAGTACGAGCAGCAACGAGTCGTGCGTCGCGAACGGAATCTGCAGATCATCAAGCTCGCGGAAGAATGCCTTGCCAAGACGAGCAAGAAGCCCGAGTTGGAAGCGGAGTTCGAGACGGCCGTGCATCAACTGCTCGACGCCCGCTTGCAGTTGGCTCTGCAAGGAGACGCCGCCAGCATCGAGTCGCTGTTTGAAGCGGCGAAGGCTTTCCACGCGAGGAACCCGAACTCGGAATCGGCTCTTGAATCGCAACTGACGCTCGTCAACCTGACGCACGCGAATGCCCTGCGTTACGGGAAGACTGAACCCAAGTGGCTGCAAGAATTCGCCAAGCACTCGCAACTGTTTGCCTCACGCTTCCCGGAAGAACAGGGGCGAGCTGTGCCGTTGCTGGCAGCGGCGGCGCGTACGTGTGAATTGAATGGCCTGCCGGATGAAGCGAAGAGCTGTTACTCGCTGCTCATGACGAAGTTCCCGAACACGCAGCAGGCTCAGCAAGCGCAGGGTGTTGTTCGACGGTTGCAGCTCAAGGGGAAGACCCTCGAACTCTCCGGCCCGACGATGGATGGGGGCGAGGTCGATGTCGAAACGTATCGCGGCAAGATGGTGATCGTCGTCTTCTGGGCGACGCATGCTCAGCCCTTCGTCCAGCAATTGCCAAAGCTGCTCGCGACGGCGAAGAAGTACGAGAAGTATGCGGTCGTGGTGGGAGTGAACCTCGACGCCGAAGAGCCGGCCGTCGAAGCCTTCATTGAGAAGACGGGCCTGGCTTGGCCGCAAATCTTTTCGCCGAACCGTGAGCAGCGCGGCTGGAGTTCGCCGCTCGCCGCGCACTATGGCATCAACAACCTGCCAACGATGTGGCTCGTCGATCCGAACGGTGTCGTCGCGGAAACGGTCCTCGACAGCGAGAACCTCGAATCGAAGCTCCGCGAGGTCTACCTGCCGTACCTCAAAGCCAATTCCGTAAAGCCAGCGGGTGCTGTGAAGTAGCGTGTGATCCAGTTCCCAATCGCGAATGACCACCAACCAACGCCATGAGCGCCACCACTCTCTCGCCGCTGGATCGCACGGACGGACGCCTCGGGTCGCTCGATGCGTATCGTGGGTTCGTGATGATTTGCCTCGCGGCCAACGGGTTTGGGATGGCGGCGACCGCGAAGAATTTTCCTGCCGGTTCGCTGTCGCAATTCTTGAAGTACCAGTTCGACCATGTCCCGTGGGTCGGCTGTGCGTTTTGGGATTTGATCCAGCCGTCGTTCATGTTCATGGTGGGAGTCGCTCTGCCGTACTCGTACGCCAAACGTCAGGCGTCGGGTGAGACACTCGGTGCGATGTGTCGCCACGCGGCGGTGCGATCGCTCGTGCTGATCTTGCTCGGCCTGTTTCTCTCGACGGGCGTCAAGGACACGATGACGAACTTCACGTTCGTGAACGTGCTGACGCAGATCGGCCTCGGCTACGTCTTTCTGTTTTTGTTGTGGGAACGGTCGCTTGGAACTCAGCTTTCGGCCTTGATCGCGATCTTGATCGGCTATTGGGCATGGTTCGCACTGACGCCCGTCGTTGGGCCAGACTTCGACTTCGAGAAGGTCGGAGTTCCCCAAGACTTTTCGCGGCTGACCGGCTTCGCCGCGCATTGGCAGAAGAACGCCAATCCCGCCGCCACGTTTGATCTCTGGTTTTTGAATCTGTTCCCGCGTTCGACACCCTTCACGTTCAACGCGGGTGGCTATCAAACGTTGAACTTCATTCCCTCACTCGGCACGATGCTGCTGGGTTTGATGACGGGCGAGTTCATTCGCCGCGAACGCAGTCGGCGCGAGACGTTCATTGGCTTGGTGGTTGCGGGAGTGACCTGCCTCGCGCTGGGCTGGGGCGCAGCACACTTCGGCCTCTGCCCGCTGGTCAAACGAATCTGGACGCCAAGTTGGACGCTGTTCAGCACCGGCTGGACGCTGTTGATGCTGGCGACGTTCTATGGTGTGATTGACGGTCTTGGCGTGAAGGCGTGGGCGTGGCCGCTCAAGGTGGCGGGGATGAACTCCATCGCGTTATACGTGATGTCGCAGCTCTTGAAGGGCTGGACGGGCGACGCGCTGCAACGTCACTTCGGTGCGGGTCTGTTCAACCTGCTCGGAGAGAACTACGCACCGCTGCTGAAGGCGAACTTGATCCTGCTCTGCTTCTGGTTGTTCGTCTGGTGGCTGTACCGTCAGAAGATTTTCTTCCGCTTGTGAAACGTCCGCCATGTATGACCTGCTGATTCGCAACGGCCATGTGATCGACCCGGCCGCCAATCTGGATGCTCCGCGCGATGTTGCCGTGACTGGCGGACGGGTTGCCGCGATCTTGGAACCGGGATCTGGTGCCAAGGCGATTCGCACGGTCGATGCCAGGGGCCGGTATGTGGTTCCCGGTCTGATCGACTTCCACGTTCACGTCTTTCCCGGTGTGAGTCACTTCGGGATCGATCCCGACTCAACCTGCCTGGCGCGCGGCGTGACGACAGTCGTCGATTTTGGAACGGCGGGCGGACTGATCTTCGACGGTTTTCGACAATTCGTCATCGACCCATCACAGACCCGAGTCTTCGCGCTGCTCCACATCGCCGGACAGGGAATGATCAGCAGCGTCGGCACGCTTCCCGCGTTGGGCGAGCTGCACGACTTGCGGTATTGCAGCGTTGAGAATGTCGAACGAGTCGTCGCCAAACACCGTGACGTGATTTGCGGGATCAAGATTCGCTGCACGGCGAACCTCGCCGAAGAGGGTCGCAATGAAGCGGAGGGTCTGAACTTGGCACGCGCGGCGGCGGATCGAGTCGGCCTGCCGCTGGTGGTTCATACTCCCGGCTCGTCGCTCACCATCGAGCAGATTCTCGCGGAACTCAAACCGGGCGATGTGTTGACGCACTGCTATCACGGCAAACGCTGCGGACTGGTCGATGCCGAGCGCAGGCTGCTCCCCGCCGTGCGCGCCGCGCTGCGAGACGGCGTGTTGCTGGATGTCGGTCATGGTGTGGCCAGCTTCGACCTCCGCGTGGCCCGTGCGCTGCTCGACCAAGGCGTGCTACCCGACTTTATCAGCAGTGACATTCACCAGTACAACGTCCACGGCCCGGTCTTCGATCTCGTCACGACGATGGACAAGTTCCTGCACCTCGGCCTGTCACTGCGCGACGTCATCCTGCGAGTCACTCAAACGCCCGCCCGCTTTCTCGGACGCGAACACGAACTCGGAACGCTCAAACCCGGAGCCATCGCCGACATCGTGATCCTCGAACTGCAACACGGGCAGTTCCCGATTACGGACTCCGAGCATCAGACCGAACTCGCGAATCAACGGCTCGAACCGACTCACGTCTTCCGCGCCGGACGACAAGCCGGAATGCTCCCTCGCCCCGAACCGATGGAGTGAGTTCGTGTGATTCGTGTGGCTGGGGTCCGCGCTTCGCGGCCCCCAGTTGCGAGCATGTTCGCACTCGCAGGGGGCCGCCAGGCGCGGACCCCTGTCACACATACTCACGCTGCGGGCTGGTGTCGCCAGGAACCGCCTCACACACCGCGCTTGGCGGGAACCCCGATGATCTCGGCGATTTCGTCTTGGTCGAGCGACTCTTTATCGACGAGAGCCTTCGTGAGGGCGTCGAGTTTGTCGCGGTGTTCCGTCAGGACTTCGATCGCGCGGCGATCCGCCTGCATCAGGAACTTGTGAACTTCCGAGTCGATCACGCGGGCGGTCTCATCGCTGTACTCGCGCTGCTCGTGCATCTCTTTGCCGAGGAACGGATGCTCTTCGCTATCGCGGAAGGCGACCGGGCCGATGGCGGGACTCATACCCCAGCGCGTAACCATTTTCCGCGCGATGGCAGTGGCTCGCTTGAGGTCATTTTCGGCACCGGCCGAGTACTCGTCGTAGACCATCTTCTCGGCAGCGCGGCCACCGAGCATGAAGGCGAGCTGCGAGTGCAGCCGGGACTCGCCGACGTTGTAGCGGTCTTCATCGGGAACCAGCCACGTCAGGCCCAACGCGCGGCCGCGTGGGATGATCGTGACCTTGTGAACGTGATCGACATCCGACAGCAACCACGCCAACAGCGCGTGGCCTGCTTCGTGATAGGCCGTCATTTCCTTCTCGTGTTCGTTGAGAACCTCTTCCCGTTTCGGCCCCATCAGAATCTTCTCGCGTGCCGCATCGAAGTCTTCGGGCAGGACCGAATCGCGGCTGGTGCGTGCCGCGTTCAAGGCCGCTTCGTTGACGAGGTTCTTCAATTCGGCCCCTGAAAATCCGATCGTGTTGGCGGCGATCCGTTCGAGATCGACGGTCGAATCGAGCGGCACTTTGCGGACATGGACCTTCAGAATCGCGACGCGCCCGGTCTTGGTTGGCTTATCCACTGTGACGTGCCGATCGAACCGACCGGGCCGCAGCAGCGCGGGGTCGAGGACATCGGGACGGTTCGTGGCGGCGATCACAATGACCGACTCCGTCTGAGTGAAGCCGTCCATCTCACTGAGGATTTGGTTGAGCGTTTGTTCGCGTTCGTCGTGACCACCGCCCATTCCCGCCCCGCGGTGTCGGCCGACGGCATCGATCTCGTCGATGAACAGGATGCACGGCGCACTCTCTTTCGCCGTCTTGAACATGTCTCGCACGCGACTCGCGCCGACGCCGACGAACATCTGGATGAACTCGGACCCGTTGATCGTGAAGAACGGCACACCCGCTTCGCCCGCCGTGGCCCGCGCGAGCAGCGTCTTGCCCGTCCCCGGCGACCCCATCAGCAGCACGCCCTTCGGAATCTGAGCACCCAGCCGCTGGAATTTGGCCGGCGTCTTGAGGAACTCGACGATCTCCTGCAAATCGGCCTTCGCATGTTCCATCGCGGCCACATCGTCGAACGTGGTCTGCTGGTCGGTCGCTTTGAATCGCTTGGCTGGACTGCGGATGAAGTTGCTCATCATGCCCGATCCCATCGGGTCGCTGTTCCGCCGCATGATCTGCCAAATGACCCAACCAAAGGCGACAAACACTACGAGATTCAGCAGGACCATCAGGTCAGACCCAGTCAAGTAGCCCGACGGCGACTTTCCGCTGAACTGCACACCGTGCGTGCGCATGTGATTCTTAAGTTCGTGGTCGAACGGCACCGGCAGATCGACGATGAAGTCCGCCTTGAGATCGGCCGATTGGGGGTCCGGCTTGGCGGGAATCTTCTTCCACGTCCCTCGCACCACATCACCATCGAACTCGGCCTTCGCGACATTCGATTCGTCGAGCTGCTTCCACAGGAACATGTATTCGACGCGACTGATTCCACGGGCGGACCAATTCATTAACCCCATCGAAATCAAAATGAACGCGACGATCATGAGGATCCATGACGACGAAAAGAACGGCCGCGTTCCTTTCCCGTCCTGACGGGACGCATCGCGCGGTTGACCGGAACCAGAATCATCATTCGAGGGAGAGCTGCTCATATCGTGAAATACCTGTTGAGGTCAGTTTGGTTGGCGAGTAGTCCTGCACCCTGCGAGCCACCGGGCTGGCCCCGGTGGCTCGCAGGGTGCAGGACCATCGCCGCGCCGATTCGAGTGAATGTACAAAGTAGTGCAAAGGCTAGTTTTCACCGGGGCCAGCCCGGTGGGGTTCGTTTGTTCGAGGGTGAGTGAGACCGGATCAGTCGGCCCACCAGTACCGCATGATGCACCACAGCGCCTGGAGGCCGTCCTTCCAGCCGATGTGCTTGCCTTCCTTGTACGTGCGGCCGTGATAGCTGATGGCCAGTTCATAGACCCGCAGTCGTCGTCGGGCAATCTTCGCCGTCAGTTCCGGCTCGATCCCGAAGCGGTTCTGTTTCAGCGTCGGCCAGATGTCGGCCAGAGCCGCCCGCGTGAAGACCTTGTAGCAGGTCTCCATGTCGGTGAGGTTCAAGTTCGTCATGCAGTTCGACACCGTCGTCAGGACGGTGTTGCCTAACGAGTGCCAGTAATAGAGGACGCGATGCTCTTGGTCGCCGAGGAATCGGCTGCCGTAGACCACGTCGGCGTGACCTTCCAAGATCGGTCGCAGCAGACGCGGGTATTCGCCGGGGTTGTATTCGAGGTCCGCGTCTTGAATGACGATCACGTCGCCGCGTGCCTTCGAGAACCCCGTCCGCACCGCCGCTCCTTTCCCCTTGTTCACGTCGTGGTATGTCACCGTGATCGCGTTCATCGGATCGGGGTTCGCGGCCGCTTCCGCTTCCAACTGTTGAAGCACCGCGCGAGTTCCGTCCTTGCTGCAATCCTCGACCAGCACGAGTTCCTTCCGAATCGGCACGGCGCGCACGCGGTCGATCAGGACTCGCAGCGTCCGCTCTTCGTTGTAGATCGGGATCACGACCGACAGCATCCATTCGTCAGGGATCGCATAGCAGCCGAGTTGTCGGCAACCGATCTCACCCACCAGCTTTTTGATCGACTCGTACCACGCCTGCGTGTACGGGCGAGCGGCGGGGTCCAGTCCTTCAAGGCTCATGCGGGTTCCGATAGAGGGGTGATGAGTGGGACGAAAAGGACTGGTGCATCAACTATCAGAGTTTGGTGAGCCGGGTGCCGTAAGGCCCCGGACTTTTCCTTGAGGAAGTTCGGGGCCTTACGGCACCCGGCTCACCAACACCAAACCGGCAAAACCAATCAGTTATTGAACCACCTGACGCCATCTTTCAGGCTGCTCGTTTGGTCGCGACCAAGCGGGCGATGTTGTACAGTCCGCCCCCCCATGCTGTCACCCATTCCCCGACACTCCTCACGAGGTTCCGATGGCTGTAACTTCTCTCGTTCTGACCGATGTTGATGCGGGACTGCACCGTGAACAAGGCGAACTCCGCCCCACCGCCGAGCTTTCTCTGGCCGGTTCTCGCGACTGGTCGATCCGCTGGCGAACTCTGCGTGGCGGAGTCTCCGACGGCGTGAGCGTCGTCGAACTGAACAGTGGCGGGTTGTCGTTGTCGGTCCTGCCGACGCGCGGCATGGGAATCTGGAAAGGCCGCTTCCACGACCTGCCGCTTGAATGGAAGTCGCCCGTCGAACGACCGGTTCACCCCACGTTCGTCAACCTGCAAGATCGAGGCGGCCTCGGTTGGCTGCACGGTTTCAATGAACTTCTCTGCCGCTGCGGTCTCGGGTTCATGGGGCCACCGGGCGACGATGGCGGTGAGAAACTGACGCTGCACGGTCGCATCGCCAACATCCCGGCACATCGCGTTGAAGTGCGAGTCGATCCCGACGGCGATGGGACGCTCGAATTGATCGGCATCGTGGACGAATGCTCGATGTTCGGCCCACGCTGGCGACTCACGTCCACGCTGCGCCTCGTCGCCGGTTCCAATCGTTGCGAGATCATCGACGAAGTGACCAACCTCGGCGGACAGCCTCAAGAGTTGTCGCTGCTCTACCACATCAACGTCGGCCGCCCGTTCCTCGAACCGGTTGCGACCTATGCCGTGCCTTGCCGAGACATCGCACCGCGAGACGCCCGCGCGGCGGAAGGGATCGACGCCTGCTACGTCTACGGCGCACCGGTCGCCGGATTCGCCGAGCAGGCTTACTACCACACGCCGATCGGCGCGGCCGACGGCTGGTCCACGGCGGTTCTCGCGAATGCCGCCAACAACGCCGCGCTGGCCGTTCATTTCCAAACGAAGCAACTGCCGACGTTCACCGTCTGGAAGAACACGATCGCCGAGGCCGACGGCTATGTGACGGGCCTCGAACCGGGAGTCAACTTCCCCAACTTCCGCGCGTTTGAACGACAACAAGGCCGCCTGCCCATCGTCAAGCCGGGGCATTCGTACCGCAGCGAACTCGCGCTGGAAGTCGCCGACACCGAACAGGCCGTCCATCAACTGCACGACCGAGTGAATCGCCTGCAAGGCTCAACCAATCCCGTCGTTCACCGCCAGCCCCTCGCAAGACTGTCGCCCGCCGGAACAAAGTAGAGACGCATGCTGCAATCGTAGGGTAAGCGTCTCGCTTGCCCACTTGTGCGATGAGTGTGATAGCCGGGGTCAGGTGGTTCAAAGTTCATTTTTCGCGGC
>CAMAYU010000109.1 GCA_945862235.1 Schlesneria paludicola DSM 18645 | reverse complement strand
ATCGCGAGTACGTGCCGGTGGCTCGGAAGAAGGCGATGGCGGTGGCGGCGGCGAAGAAGTTGGCGGAGAAGGAAAAGCGTAAGCCTGCGCCGGTGGTGATTGAGGGACGCAAGATCACGAAGACATTTTGGGGGCAGGCGTGGTGCGACAACCTTGAGGCGTACAGCGACTTCGCGAACCGGTTGCCTCGCGGTGCGACGTATGTTCGCAACGGGTCGGTCGCCGACCTCGTGATTCAAGCGAAGAAGATCAAGGCGATCGTCGGTGGCTCCGAGGTCTACACGGTCACGATTGAGATCGACTCGCTGTCGAAGAAGGCATGGACTCAGCTCAAGCAGGATTGTTCCTCGTCGATTGATTCGCTGTTCGATCTGCTGAGCGGCAAGTTCTCGGACGGAGTGATGCAGCGGCTGACTCGCAAAGCGGACGGACTGTTTCCGTCACCGAAAGAGATCAAGCTCGATTGCAGTTGCCCCGACTATTCGGACTGCTGCAAGCACATCGCGGCGGTGATGTACGGAGTTGGCGCGCGGCTCGACAAGCAGCCCGAATTGCTGTTCCTGCTGCGCGATGTCGATCACCAAGAACTGGTGACGGAAGCCGTCAGCGACGGGAACCTCGAACAGGAATTGTCATCCGGCGCGAATACGCTCGACGGAGCCGATCTTGGTGCGATGTTCGGAATTGAACTCGTACCGGTGGCGAGTGCCTCGAAGAAGAAACCGGCAGCGAAGAAGCCTGTGGCTGGTCGCAAGAAGACCGCGATCGCGAAGGCTGTACCTGCGAAGCCGGTTGCAGTGAAGGTCGATGCGGCGAAGATGACTCGCGTCAAAACTGTTGCCGCGAAGCCGAAAGCGACTCGCGCGACATCGGCCGCCAAAAAGAAGAAGGTGCCGACGAGAGTCGCCTCGGTGAAGACGGCGGCTGCCGCGGCGTTGGTTGCGATGAAGACGGCGGCTAAAAAGACGGTGACGAAGTCGCCCGCAAAATCCGCCGTCAAGAAGAAGCTCACAACGAAAGCCGCTCGCAAAGTCGAGGCGAAGTTGCCGAAGTAATGCAGGCTGCGTCGGTCGTTGAGCAGACGCGGTGCGTGAACACCAACCTCTTGCTTGGCTCTGCCCCGTGCCCTCCCGCGATCCCCGTGGTTCCAAAGTTCTTCAAAGCGAACAAACCACGGGGAACACGGGAGGGCACGGGGAAGCGACGAGCTTTCCGTGGCAGGTGACGTTGGGGTTTGGTTTCACTCCAGCGCGCGGGGCGTTGCCCGCGTGGTGAAACGATGAAGGTTCCTTTCGTCACCAGATCGATTCTTTGGAATGACCATGCAGCTCGTAGTGACTCCGCACGGGAGGTTGATTGTTGAGGCGATGGCTGCGGGGGACGAAGCTGCCTCTGCGATGAGTTCCTCTGCGGCGGGGTCGCTCAGTGAAGCGGCTGCGAAACTGTTGTCGAAGAGTTTCGCGAGTTCTTCGGCGGACGGGTTGTTACTCCTCGCGAAGCCGGTGTTGAAGGACGAGTTGCCGCCGCCGTTTGTCTTCTGGCGCGAGTGGTCGCGGCGGTTCTTTCAGTCGCTCTGTCAGTGGGACGAAGACGCGCTGACGACGTTTGCGAAGGACAAGTCGGACTCAATCCCCGTCCCGCCGGATGAACTCGAATTGGCCGTCATCGTGGCGGATGCGCCGCCGATGCGGGGCCTCGAATATCTCACGCCTGCGGTGCTGAAGGCGCTGTGGGGTGAGTTGGCGGAGTTGATGAAGCGGCTTGCGCGGGAGACGGATGGCGGCGTGGTGGCGTTGCTGCGCGAGGTGGCTCCGCAGCGGCATTTGCTCGGCCGTGTGACGTTTCATCTGGCTGAAAACAAGCGCGACCCGGATCGGCCGTTTGCGTTTCTTGCGACGTACACGCATCGGCTGTCTGCGAAGGGGCAGGTGCAACACTTGCCGCTCGCGCAGGCACTCAAGCAATACGCGGGAGAGCAGGACCGGACGAAGCTGGCGGAACTGTTGGCTCCCGTCCGAGCGGCGGGCGACGTGAGTCCGCTTGTCAAAGAGTTGCTGGCGTCGCGAGACCTCTTCCAACCACAGGCGTGGACGATTCAACATGCCTACCGGTTCCTGCGCGATGTCCCGCTGTTCGAGCAGAGCGGCCTAGTGGCTCGCGTTCCGAACTGGTGGCGACCGCGACAGCCTCCGCGCGCGAAGGTCGAAGTCCGCGTCGGTGATTCCAAGAAGTCGTCGTTCGGTGCGGACCAGTTGCTGGAGTTCTCGGTCGGACTTTCGCTCGATGGGGAACCGCTGTCAGTGGTCGAGCGACGGAAGCTGCTCGCCGCGACCGAAGGGCTGATGTTGCTGCGCGGCAAGTGGATTGAAGTCGATCAGGAACAGTTGCAGTCGGCCTTGCAGCAGTGGGAGCAACTGGAGGATTCCTACTCCAACGGCATCGACTTCTTGCAGGGAATGCGGTTGCTCGCCGGAGCGACGTTGGAGGCCGAGGACGACGACGTTGGGGCGGCGGCCAATTGGTCATCGGTCGTGGCGGGAGACTGGTTGGGTGAGACACTCAAGCAACTGCGCGACCCGAGCGGTGTGGTCGGCTGCGAACCGGGTGAGGGACTCAACGCGACTCTTCGTCCGTATCAGGCCGATGGGGTGCGCTGGTTGTGGTTCCTGACGAGGCTCGGATTCGGAGCGTGCTTGGCGGACGACATGGGCCTCGGCAAGACAATCCAAGTGATCGACTTGTTGCTGCGGTTGAAGGGGGCTGATGTCGGGGACGGCCACCTATCGAAACGCCCCCCCACCGGGCTTCTCCCGGTGGATTCAGGTCTTTGCACTACTCAACTGACGTTGGAGTCTGAAGTAGTGCAGAGACCGGCGAGCCACCGGGAGAAGCCCGGTGGGGTTTCTCAAAAGGTGGGTAGTCACGTCGCTCCGCCGACGGGATGCGCGAGCAAGGGACTCGTTTCCAACCCCAGCTTGCTCGTCGTTCCCGCGTCGCTCGTGGGGAATTGGAAGCAGGAGCTGGCGAAGTTTGCTCCGCAGCTCAAGGCGTTCTATGCGCATCGGTCTGAGTGCGATGAAGAGACGCTCACCAAAGTGGCCAAGGATCCGCAGGGCGAGCTGGCCGAGTTCGACATCGTCGTCACGACTTACACGCTCGTGCGACGGGCTGAGTGGCTGAGCAAGCGAGCGTGGCGAGTGGTCGTGTTGGATGAGGCTCAAGCGATTAAGAACGCCACGTCGGCACAGACCAAGGCCGTGAAGAAGCTCGACAGCGCGGCCCGCATCGCGCTGACGGGGACGCCGGTCGAGAACCAGTTGGGCGACCTGTGGTCTCTGTTCGACTTCTGCTGCCCCGGCTTGTTGGGGACCGCGAAGCAGTTCAAGTCGTTCGTGAAGCGGCTCGGTCAGCAACAAGATGCGGCGGCGTATGGCTCGCTGCGACGACTCGTTCAGCCGTACATCCTGCGGCGGATGAAGACCGATCCGAACATCGTGCCCGACCTCCCCGACAAGACCGAGATGAAGGTGACGTGCGGCCTCTCGAAGAAGCAGGCGGTGCTGTACGAGAAGGTCGTCGCCGATTTGGAAGAGCAGCTTGAGGACGTCGATGGCATGCAGCGTCGCGGCGTGGTGCTCGGTTCGTTGATGAGGCTCAAGCAGATTTGCAATCACCCGTCGCAGTTCCTCGATCAGCCCGAGTACCTGCCGACCGACAGTGCCAAGTTCACGCGGCTGGCCGACATCTGCGGTGAGATCATCGAGCGACAGGAGAAGGTGCTCGTGTTTACTCAGTTCCAGTCGTTGTGCGAGCCGCTGTCGCGCTTCCTCGAACAGGTCTTTCAGCGACCGGGCCTCGTCTTGCACGGAGGCGTTCCGGTCGCGAAGCGGAAGCAGCTCGTGCAACGCTTTCAGGAAGAGGACAGTCTGCCTTTCTTCGTGATCTCGGTGAAGGCGGGAGGCACGGGCCTCAACCTCACGGCGGCATCGCACGTCGTCCACTTCGACCGCTGGTGGAACCCGGCCGTCGAAAACCAAGCGACCGACCGCGCCTTCCGCATCGGCCAGAAACGAAACGTCCTCGTCCACAAGTTCGTCTGCCGAGGCACCCTCGAAGAACGAATCGACTCAATGCTGCAAGACAAACAAAAACTGGCCGAGGACATCCTCGGCCAGTCCCACGAAGGCGAAGTCCTGCTGACCGAGATGAGCGACAAGGAACTGCTGAAGTTCGTGTCGCTCGACATCACGCGCGCGGCGGAGGAAGGGTGAGGAACGTGTGAGGCGAAAGGTGGGCAGGAGGGGCCGGTCCACTTAAGACGTTTGGACCGGTCCCCGTTTCGGTTCCTTGAAAAACTCGTCACACAGGCGGCTCGCCTGTGACTTCCTGCTCGAAATACGAGCAGGCGAGCCGCCTACTCTACGTCGAGGCGGTGGCGAGCTTCACAGCAGGTTGCTGGCGAGTTCGGCCAGTTCGCTCCGTTCGCCCTTTTCCAGTGTGATGTGGGCGTAGAGGGGTTGGCCGACCATACGGTTGATGAGGTAGCTCATCCCGTTCGAGAGCGAGTCCAGATACGGGTGGTCGATCTGTTGGATGTCTCCCGTGAAGACGATCTTGGTCCCTTCGCCCGCGCGGGTGATGATCGTTTTGATTTCGTGCGGCGTCAGGTTTTGAGCCTCATCGACGATGAAGAAGACTCGCTGGAGACTGCGACCGCGGATGTAAGCCAGCGGCGTGACTTCGAGATGATTGGACGCCAGCAGGTCTTGGACCTTGGGTCCTCCCGCCAGATCGCCCAGCGGATGCTTCATGACGGCCATGTTGTCGTAGAGCGGCTGCATATAGGGGTCGAGTTTGGCTCCGATGTCGCCGGGCAGGAAGCCGAGATCACGGTTGCTCAGCGGCACGGCGGGTCGCGCCAGCAGAATCTGTCGGTAGCGCGAGCGGCATTCCATCGCTGCCGCCAGCGCCAGCAGCGTCTTCCCCGAACCGGCCTTGCCCGTCAGCGAGACGAGTTTCAAGTTGTCATTGAGCAACGCCCGCAGGGCAAACGATTGCTCGGCGTTTCGGGGCGCGATGCCCGACGCCGACAGGCGGTCGATGCGGACGAACGACTTCTCGTCGGGGTTGTAGGTGGCGAGGACGGACTTACTGCCGTTGCGCAGAATGAAGTTCTCGTTCGCCATCGGCTGCGACACGCACGGCAGATCGGCGGCCGGGACGTGACCGCCGTTCACATAGAACTGATTCACAACTTCGGAAGGCAGGTCGCCGATCAGTCGCTTGCCGGTGTAGAGCTTGTCGAAACTCTCCACCTTGTCCGTGCTGTAGTCTTGGGCGATGACGCCGAACGATTTGGCCTTCATCCTGAGATTGGTGTCCTTCGTCACGAGGATCACCGGTCGCGGTGCCTCGCGGTGCTGGAGCGTCATCGCCACGTTCAGGATGCGATGGTCCGGACAGTCGGCCAGAAAGGCGGCGTTCAACTGCTGAGTGTGATCTGCGGCCAGCACGACCCGGATCGATCCCAGCCCGTCACCCAGCGACGCTCCTTCGCCGCACAACACGTCACCGGTCAGTTCGTCCAGCCGCCGCAGGAAGGCCCGCGCCTGGAAGTTGATGTCCTCGTTCCCCTTCTTGAACTGGTCCAGTTCTTCGAGCACGGTGATGGGGATGGCGATGTCGTTGTCTTGGAAATTGTGCAGGCATCCGGCGTCGTGCAGGATCACGTTGGTATCGATGACAAACAACTTGGTCGGACCGCGCGAAGTCTCAAGCGTCATAGCTTCCTCCCTGAAGGCGACACGAAACAGATACCGAGCCGGATTTCGAGCCGGCCCGACAACGGTATCCACGTTGGATTCAAACGGTCAATGTCGTGAGACCCCTTCTGCCCGACTGCTGCCGAGAACTCGTCGATTCTTAACAGCTCGTTGCCAGAGCTGCTCGGAGGGTGATCATCCTCGCGACCCTTCAACGATCCACTGCGAAATCGGGTAAGGACTCAGAAGCCTGCGGTGCCTGACCCCAATTGCGGATTCCTTCAAACTGTTATCCATGTCCCCGAACACCTGTCACCCATGTCCCCGGTCTATACAGAAGTAAGCCGGGCCACCCTTTGATTACACCATGCTTATGCTGAATATGACGATCACTTCTTTAGCCGCTTGTCGAAGCTTCGTAGGGTGCGTGGAGTCTTCGGAACACACCGCAACAGGTGCGTTTCGAAGACTCCACGCACCCTACGAAGCTTCGGACAATTACTTCTTCAGCTTCTTGTCGAAGCCAAGTAGGGTGCGTCGAGTCTTCGAGACGCACCATTTCCCATTTCTCAAATCGCGTGTGGTGCGTCTCGATGACTCGACGGCACCCTACGTGACTACGCCTCTTCAACTCTTCAGGCTCACTTCTTCAGCTTCTTGTCGAAGTACTCGAACAGTGCTTTCTCGGCCTTCTCGGCGTCGGCTCCCTTGAAGCCGTGGCCGGCTCCTTCGAGGGTGAGGAGTTCGGCTTCGACGGTCGCGGCCTGCAGCTTATCGACCAGCCAGACGGCTTGTTCGTGGGCGACGTACTTGTCCTCGGTGCCGTGGATGCAGAGCGTGGGGGCTGAGTTTGGTGTGACCCAATAGAGTGGGCTGCCTTGGATGTGGAGGTCGCGTTTCGTGTCGAGGTTGCCACCGAACCAGAGGGGGAGGACTTCGTGAGCATCCACGCTCTTGCCGTAAGACTTGGTGAAGTCGCTCGGGCCGTAGACGTTCACGACGCAGGCAACGGAACTCGATTGAGTCGGGTTGCCACCGGTTCCTTCAAACTGCGGGACATTGGCGGTGACGGCGAGAAACTGCGCGAGGTGGCCTCCCGCTGAACCGCCCGTCGTGCCGATGCGAGTGGGGTCGATCTTGTAGGTCGCGGCGTTGGCTCGCAGCCAGCGGACGGCGGCCTTCGTGTCGTGGACTGCGGCTGGGAACTGATGCTTCGGGGCGAGGCGATAGGTCATCGTCGCGGCGACATAGCCACGTTCGGCCAGTTTGACGCAGAGGGTGTCATAGAACTCACGCTTGCCGGCGCGAAAGCCTCCGCCGTGGATGCAGAGGATCGTGGGGAACGGCCCGTCGCCGGTCTTCGGTCGCGCGAGGTTGAGCTGCAAATGCTCATCGCCGGGGTTCGAGTATTCGATCGCCTCCTGCCACACGACCGAATCGGGAACGGTCGGCGCGGCTTCGAGTGAGGTTGTCGCGAGGGCGACTACGAGAGTGGCCAGAGTGAGGCGGAACAAGTTCAGCATGAGACGTTTCCTGGAAGGTGAGGAATCAAGTCATTGATGGTTTCTGACTTTCTCTGTGCCTCTGCGTCTCTGTGGTAAATCGCTTTACCATAGAGACGCAGAGACACAGAGAAAGCCAATGCGGTGAGACGGAAAAAGTGAGGCTGCGGCTGGTTGTTAAGAGTGAGGTGATTGGTCAGTGCTTCTTGCTGCGAGGGCGAGCTTTGTTCTGATCGCCGCCCGATTCGCGTTCGAGTTTGTCGAGGGCCATCAGTTTTCGATCGGCGTCGAATTGTGGCGCGGGGAGGGACGACGCCAGTTTCACGGCGTCATCGGGCGTGATGTCGGAGCGAGGTTTCCCGGTGCCCCGGAAGACGGGGAGGTTCTCACGCAGGGCAATAATCTCGCGGCGCGTGCGGCCTTTCGGGGCGTCGGGCCACTTGCTGGGACGCTCTTCAAACTCGAAGAAGAGGGGGACGATCTGCTGAATGTATTTCCAATAGCCGGGGTTGTCGGTCTGAATGACGAACAGTCCCCCCGGTATCAGTGACCGATGGACGAGCGAGATGAACTCGGGGGTGATGAGCCGTTTGTGGATCAGCTTGGCGTCGTAGAAGGGCTGTGGGTGGTAGACGTGGATTTCGGCGACCGATTGCGGCGCGATGTAGTTCAGCAGTAGTTCTCGTCCGCCGATGACCGCGAACTTGGCGTTGGTCAGAGCACGCTGGTTGGCTCGCCGCGTGGCGTAGCGGATCACGACGGGCAGCACATCGGACGAGAGATGATCGAACTGCGGTCTCCACACGGCCGAGGCCAACGTCGAGCGACCGTTGCCGCAGCCGATGTCGAGCATGACCGGGGCGTCTCGTCCGAAGAGGGTCTTGAAGCTGAGCGGCTTCTCCTGCGGCATCGTCTTCAGCGCGGTGTCGGTCCACAGTTGAACCGGCTGGATTTCGCCGGGGACGGGGACACCAAACTCGCGTTCGATCTGCCGCTTTTGCCTCAGGTCCGTCGGCAGCGGTGTCGCAATGGCGAGATCGCTAGGCACCGGAGGGAGTTCGTCGGCATCAACAAATTTATAAATGGCCACGGTGAGTTTCTTTCTTCAGTGTTACCGACAGAAGCGGTGGATCGAGCGACGTCAGTCCTCGAACTCTTGAGATTGCAGCTAAGAATCCGGGGGCTGACGCCGTCCGGCTCACCTCGTTCGGACTTCTGTCGGTTGCGACTTCTTCAGCGTTGGGTGAGTGGGAAATGACTTCAGACCCACTCGTAGGATGGACGCCTCGTCTGTCCGAGCCACAGCAGTTGTGAACGGACGGACGAGACGTCCATACCTACGGTGTTTGATTACGTTACGTCGGGCGGTGAGTGGTGTTGATCATTGCTTCTTCGATTGCCGGACGTTGGCGACTTTGCGTTTGGTCGCCTCTTGCCGCGCGAGGCCCGTCAGTGAGGCGAAGCCGCCGTCTTCGGTCGAGTAGGCGAGGATGTCGCCCGACTCCATCAAATAGACCCACGCGTGCAGAGTCAGCTCGCCCCGTTGCAGCTTCACTGCGACGGCCGGATGCGTTTGCAGGTTCTCGATTTGAACGAGGACATGTTCGCGGATCGCGATCTCCAGCAGAGCGGCTCCTTTGTGCTGCGAGTAGTTCTCTTCCATGATCCGCCGTGTGGCTTCCGCGTGATTGAGCCAGCTCTTCACGAGCGGCAACTTCTCCATCTTTTCGGGGTGCAACATCGCTTGCAGGGCACCGCAGCCGGAGTGTCCGCAGATCACGATGTCCTTCACGCCGAGTGCCGTCACCGCGTACTCGATCGTCGCCGGTTCGCCTCCGTTCGACGCGCCGTAACACGGCACGATGTTCCCCGCGTTGCGAAGGACGAACAGCTCGCCGAGTCCCGACTGAGTAATGATCGTCGGATCGACGCGCGAGTCCGAACAACCGATGAACAGCGTGCTGGGACTCTGCCCGGTGGCGAGCTGCGAATAGAAGTCTTTCTCACGTTGAAAGACCTGTGCATGGAATTGGTGAATGCCGGAGAGGAGGTTGTCCATGATGGCTCGTTTCGAGGATTGGGGGTTGAGGGTAGGAACTGCGATCTAGCGTTTCGCGCGGGATCACTCGCCGTTTGCCAAACACAGTCTTTCTGAGCAGGGCGGCGTCAGCCCCCTGGTTCTTGGGCGTAAGCCCCGTCTTCTTCTGAAGCGGCTTCAAAAGTCGGGGGGACAAGAGAAGAGGGCTGACGCCCAAGCAAGAGCCAGGGGACTGACGCCGCCCCGCTCAGAAAGAAATGGAAGTCACCCTCCGGACAGCAGCTTGGAGAGCGAATCAGCCAAGTGATTGAGAACAGATGGATCGGGCAGCGTGAACGTCAATTTGGCTTGGCCTTGTTCGTCGCGGTGGACGCAGTCGGCGAGGCCCTGTTTGAGGGAGTCGGCCAGTTGGCGTGAGGCTTCGGTTTCGGGGCGGCTTGGCAGGAGTTCGCCCAGCAGTGCGACGGCACCGGCGAGGAGTTGGCCACCGGCGGCGGAGACTCGTTCGCGACGCGCGGTCTGCTCGGGTGAGGCGACTTGGCTGGCGAGTGCGAAGCCACCGGCGTTCGCAGGATCGTGCGTGACACCGTGCGACGACGAGTCGTGAGCGTTCAACGCAGCGAACTGGTGAGCGTTCTCCGGAGACGAGTCCTCGCGGTTGTGATCGTTCGTCTGGTCGAACGGCTCCGGTGCGAACTCCCTCGCGTCCGAGCGTTCTTCGCGACGAACGCTCTCGTCGATGTGAGCCTCGGCGCGCGAACCGAGCAACACTTCAAGGCGGCGTTTCAATTCTTCCATGCCGCTGGCGAGATGGACTTCGTCAACCTCCGACTCCGAATCGAGTGCCGCCAGCGCGAGGTCTTGTTTGGCGGCGAGGGTCGCGAGGAGTCGCTCTTCCAGCGTGTCTTCTGTCACCAAGATGTAGACATCGACCGGGTTCTTCTGGCCCATGCGGTAGGCGCGTGCAACGCGCTGTTCCAGCACGGCGGGGTTCCACGGCAGATCGACGTTGATGACCGTGTTGGCCGCTTGCAGGTTAAGTCCCGTCGATCCGGCGTTCGTCGTGAGGAACAGCTTGCAGTCGGGATTGGTCTGAAATTCATGCACCAACGCCTGACGCTGCTTCTGCGGGACGGAGCCATCCAACCGCACGAACGGCAGCTTGTGCTTCTTGAGGATCGGCTCGATCAAGTCGAGCATCGTCGTCCATTCCGAGAAGACAAGCGACTTGCGACCGTCCTCTTCAAACAGCCGTTCGACCAAGTCGTCGATCACGGCGAGCTTGCTCGAAAAGCCGGGCCGCTCCTTGTTGACGAGGACCGTGCTGTCGGCCGCCATGCGACAGAGGAGCAGCTCCTTCTGGAGCATGATGAGGTCCATCTCGGTCAGAAACTTTTTGTTCGTGATGCGACGGACTTGTTGGAGATGTGCGACCGACATCTCAGCCTGCTCGGCCGTCGGCGGGATGCGGATGATCTCGTTGGTGCGCGGGGGAAGCTGTTGCTGGACCGAGACGCGCGTGCGACGGAGCAGGATCGGCGCGAGGTTCTCACGCAGCTCGGCGAGGTTTTTGTAGCCGAGGACTTTGCCTCGTTCATCGACGACGCGGTGATTGTGGAAGAAGCGGAAGCCGGGACCGAGTCGCCGGTCGTCGATGAACTGCACGACCGAGTACAGCTCATCAAGTCGGTTTTCGAGCGGCGTTCCGCTGAGAGCCAGCGCGAATCGAGACCGCAGTCCCTTGATGACGCGGCTCGTCTTGGACTCCCAATTTTTGATCCGCTGCCCTTCGTCGATGATGATCAAATCCCAAGTGACTCGCTCGACATCGAGGATGTCGCGCAGGACTTGTTCGTAGTTGCAGATCGTGAAGAACGCTTCGCTCCCGTACTGCGAGCCACGTTCGGCTGACGCACCTCCCACCAGTTGCACGCTCCGGTCACAGAACCGTTCGATTTCATTTCGCCATTGCGATTTGAGCGAGGCCGGGCAAACAACGAGCACCTTCTTAATGTCCGCTTCCCGCGCGAACATCTCCGCGACGCCGACTCCTTGGATCGTCTTGCCGAGTCCCATTTCATCGGCCAGCACCGCGCGACCGGCTGAGACGGCGAACGCGATCCCGTCGATCTGATACGGCAGCAGTTCGGTTCGCAGCAGCGTCGTGCGGAGCGGGTGCGATTGCGGGTCGCGACGAATCTCGGCCATCCGTTCGGCCGTCTGTTCTTGGAAGAGCTTCTGTTGGATGAACTCTTCGGCGTCGGGATAGACCGTTACTGACTGGCCGAGTCGTTCGAGATGCCGCACTCGTTTGAGCAGGTCGCGCACGTCGTCGATCGGTTGGTCACGCAGCTTCTCGGCGATGGCCGACGATTCTTCATCGAGCTTCGCGGGCATGAGCAACCTCAGTTCGAGGTCCTTCCCGTAATGAACGGCGACGCTGAAGGTTGTCCGTTGGTATGGCTTCTTAAACTCAGCGGCAGTGAACTTCTTACGAGTCTTGTCGAGCGCATGCAAAATGTGCTTGCAGGTGCCGAGCGTGTTGGTTCGATAGTCGGGGCACGAGCAGAACGAGTCGCCTCGCTCGGTCCCGCGCAAGGCAACGCGATACGCCTTGCCCGACAAGGCCGATGTCACCGTGTAGTCGGTCCACGGGGTTGAAGCATCGGCCGACGCGACCTTCATTTTTTCAACGGTCGCTCGCTCGCGACGGTCGCTCAACGCTTGAGCAATCAGTTCCTCTTCGGTCGCCGGTCGCACGTCATCGTCGTCGGGCGGAGCGATGGCGAGACCGAGTGCCGTCTTCTCTTCGAGGATCAGCGAGAAGGCCGCTCCGACATGCTCGCACGGCAGAGAACACGCGGTGCAGTTCCAGTGGAGTCGGTCGAGCGCCGTTGTCATCGCGGTGATGGTGACGATCGCTTCACTCGGCCCGCGACCAGTGCCGGGGAACTTCAGTCGGAACAGTCCGTCGCCGTTATAGACCTGCTGCTGAAGATCAATGTCGCGCCGCGCCCCCGTTTGAATCAGCTTCGCGCCGTTGTCACCGAGCAACTGCACGGCCCGCTCGTAAGTGAGTCTCGACAAGCGATCCTGCAACGTGAGTAATCCCGACTTCTTCGTCGCCGCCTTGGACTTCACCATTTGGGCACGCGTCGCTCGCGGGACGTTGCTGGTGGCGGAGCGACTCTGCTTTCTGGCCGGTGGCTTGGACGCGGCTTGTTTGGTGGCCGGACGCTGGGTGTCCAACTGCTGCTCCAACCTCACCACGGCCGCCGATCGAGCCTTCGTGGACAACTTCACTCGTTTGGGGAGCGGCTTCTTTGCGGTACTCGATTGCTTGGCATCCGCACGGTTTCCGTTGGTCCCGCGTCCGTTGGTGCTTGGCATCGTCGAGTCCTTTCGAGGGTGAGTGAGTTTGAGTGGAAGGTTCAGCACACGAGCCTACTCAGATGTCTCATTTACGACCGGGCGAGGTCGAAACACGTTCTTGCTCACGCGGCGGGTTGGTGTCGCGAGACGTTATGCAGGCTCAGTGAGCTTCGCAAGCGACGGTGGGGCAGGGGAGGGACTGCGAGAATGTTGCGTGCTAGGACTGACATTGCGCCAAGGTGACGGTAGATTTCGGCCCGCTCTCTTGGAACGGAATTAATCTCACGTCACGTTGGAAAGGCAGGAAGCCGCATGGCCGCCAAGTCAGGGAAGAACAGTGCCTTTGCCCAGATGCAGGCTGCGTTTGCAGCGTTGACTACTGCGGGGGTGAAGCCTGGCGATGGGTTGACCGAGTTGCAAATGCTCGAGTCGCTGTTGTCGGGTTCCAATTTGGTGGATGCCGGACTGTTGGAGGAGAAGTCCGTTCCGTCGAAATCGAAGCTTGGCAAAGCCAAATCTGAGGGGAACAAGTCGTCCTCGGTCCCGTTTTCCACAGCCCTCACGACGTGGCGCAATGCGATCGGCGAATTGATCCGTGACCATGACTACGGTTCGGTTGGAAAGGGGCGGGCTTATGTCAGCCGTGTGGCCAACATGGCTTATTCCGAGAAGCACGGCACCGTGACGTGTGAATGTCAGGGGAGCCTGCGCAGGCCGTATCAGCTCTCATTTCTGCTCGACGAGACTGACGACGGCGAACAGTTTCTCGATGCCATCTGCTCGTGTCCGTACTCGTCGGGTTATGACTTGTGCAAGCACACCTACGCGGCGGCGGTGGTCTTGCAGACCGTGTTCAACAAGGGGGCCGAGTCCCCATTGGTGAAGGCGGTCTTGGGCAATCCCGAGCCGGAGTGGAAGACGGCCCTCACGAAGCTCGATCAGTTTCTGTTGAAGCCCGCAGCGGCGGGTGGCTCACTCATTGAAGCCCCGCCAAAGTTGCAGTCGCGCCTCGTGTGGCGAGTCGTCACGGACAACAATCCGACCTACTACAGCCCGCCGGTCAAGGTCGAGCCGGTCGAGCAGACTCCCAGTGGCAACAAGAAAGGGGGGTGGAACAAGGGCCGCGTCTTGGGGTGGGATTTGCTTCAACGCCGCACCGACTTGGCGCTCAGTCCCGCCGATTTGGAAATCATGCGTGCGGGGCAGCTCAAGTCGTACATGCGTGCGCCCGAGAACAGCCAGTGGGCGAAGATTCTCGAAGCGCTCGTCGGACATCCGCTCGTGTTCTACGGAGTGAATCCGCTGACGGTGCAACGCGGCACCATCGGGCTATCGATTCAGGATGTCGATGGGGCGTGGAGGTTGACGCCCTCGCTCGATGGCCGATCGATGAAGGACTTTGATGTTGTGGCCTGCGCCGACGAAAGACTCTTCGTCGCGATCGACCTCGGTTCGTTTGAGATGGTTCTCGCCACGGCTGGGGCGGAGTTGGGTTCGCTGGCTCTGTCACTGTGGCAGCATCCGACCACGATTCCGGAAGAGGCTCAGCCCGAGTTCCTCAAGCGTCTCCCCGCTCTCGAAGCGTTGGTGCCGGTCTTGCTTCCCGACTCACTCAAGGGGGAACTGGTTGACGCCGACACGCGCGTCTCGCTGAGGATTCATCCCGCCGATCCGACCGGTGCGCGGATCGAGTTGCGTGTGACGCCCGCTCCCGAAGGAGCGACCTTCGTACCGGGACAGGGGCCGGTCGAGGTCGCCAGCAAAGTGGGCGACAAGCGAGTGCGAGTCGAACGCGATCTCGAAGACGAACGGCTGCGCGCGACCGCGCTGGCGAGCGAACTCTTCTTCCGTCGCTTCTCGTCTCCCGAGCCGCTCACGTGGCAGATCGATCACGACGACGATGTGCTCGACCTGCTCGATTCGCTCCGCGCACGGCCCGAGGACAACCCGCTCGTCGTCTGGCCCGAAGATGCGAAAGTCCGCCGCATGAGCGTGTTGGGCGAGATCGCTCCGTCGGCGATGAAGGTCGAGATCAAAGACCAACATGACTGGTTCGGTCTCTCCGGTTCGATCGAACTCGGCGGCGAGAAATTTCCATTGGCGACGTTACTCGCTGCACTGCGCGATGGCCGCCGCTATGTCTCACTCGGTAAAGGTCAGTTCGCCACGATCTCGCAGCAGTTCCGTGATCGGCTTGCATCGGTCTCCGACATGGTTCACACCAACCGAGGCAAGTTGGAATTCAACGCCACGGCCGCACCGGTCATTGCCGAACTGCTCGATGACAAGATGACGCTCAAAGCCTGCAAGACTTGGAAGACGGCTCTGACGCGATTGAACCGCGCGACGGACCTCGATCCGCAAGTCCCCTCAACGCTCACCGCCGAGCTGCGCGACTATCAAGTGGACGGCTTCAAGTGGCTCCGCAAGCTGGCCGAGTGGGGTGTCGGTGGCATCCTCGCCGACGACATGGGTCTCGGTAAGACGGTCCAAGCGCTGGCGGTGTTGCTCGATCGGCGCGAGGTCGGGCCGGTGCTCGTCGTCGCGCCGGTGTCGGTCGGATTCAACTGGCTGCGCGAAACCAATCGCTTCGCGCCGACGCTCAATCCGGTCCTCTATCGCGACACGGATCGCAGCGACTTCCTCAAGACGCTCGGGCCCGGCGACATGCTCATCACCAGCTACTACCTCATGCAGCAGCACGCCGAAGACCTCGCGGCGGTGAAATGGGGGACGCTCGTGCTGGATGAGGCACAGAACATCAAGAACAGCCAGACGAAGACCGCTCAAGTCGTGAGATCGCTCGACGCCGACTGGCGTCTCGCCCTGACCGGCACGCCGTGCGAGAACCATCTCGGCGACTTGTGGTCCGTCTTCCGCGGCGTTTCGCCCGGCCTGTTCGGAAGCTGGGAACGCTTCCGCGAAGTCTTCGCCGAGCCGATCGAAAAGAGCAAAGTCCCCGAACGGAAGCTGGCTCTGTCGCGCGTCCTCCGCCCATTCGTCCTGCGTCGCACGAAGAGCCAAGTCCTGACTGAACTGCCGCCGCGCACCGAAGTACAACTCACGGCAGAACTCTCCGCCGCCGAACGGAGCCGCTACGAAGACGCGCGGCTCGGTGCCGTCGCCCAACTGAGCGGCCTCGTCGAAGAGACCGGTAAAGACCAGCGGTTCCAAGTCCTCGCCGCGCTGACGAAGCTGCGCCAACTGGCGTGTCACCCGCGCCTCGTGGACAAAACTTGGGACAAGTCGTCCGCCAAGCTCGATCTCTTTTTGGAGACCATCGACGAACTGCGCGATGGCAAGCACCGTGCCCTCGTCTTCAGCCAGTTCACCTCGCACTTGGCCCTCATCAAAGAGGCCCTCGACGAACGCAAGGTCACGTACCAGTACCTCGACGGCCAGACCCCCGCCAAGCAGCGTCAAGAAAAGGTCGATGCCTTCCAACGCGGCGAGGGCGACTTCTTTCTGATCTCGCTCAAAGCGGGCGGCACGGGCCTCAACCTGACCGGAGCCGACTACGTGATCCACCTCGACCCGTGGTGGAACCCCGCCGTCGAAGACCAAGCCACCGACCGCGCCCACCGCATCGGCCAAACCCGTCCCGTCACGGTTTATCGCCTCGTCGCGAAGGACACGATCGAAGAGCAAATCCTCAAGCTCCACGGAGCCAAACGCGACCTTGTCGCGGGCATCCTCGAAGGCACCGACCAAGCCGCCAAACTCTCGACCCACGAACTGATCGACCTCATCCGCCTCGGCGGAAGACAGACGTAGCACCGACAGTTTAGCCATTGATGGGCGTCAGCACTCTGTCTTTTGGGCGTCAACCGGCCTCCCTCTGTCTACCGGAAACGGGCGGAGGATGAGGAGCGTACTGAGTCGTCCACGCCTTGGTTGGCACTAGATCAGATGTCTGATCTCAAGGTGTGAATGGTTTGTGGTCCGTTGGCTGTTTACGATTCTGCCATGAGCAATGTGACGCAAATTCTGGGACAGATCGAAGCAGGGGATCCGCGTGCAGCCGAGCAGCTATTGCCGCTGGTCTACGACGAACTCCGTCGTCTCGCTGCGCAGAAAATCGCACATGAGCGCCCCGGCCACACACTCCAAGCCACGGCCCTCGTTCATGAGGCGTACCTGCGACTCGTGGGGAATGCGAATCACCGCTCCTATCGTGATCGCGGTCATGTTTTTGCGGTAGCCGCCACCGCGATCCGCCGAATTCTGGTGGATGCTGCGCGTGTCAAACAGGCGGAGAAGCGCGGCGGCGGCCGACAGCGCGAGCCACTGAATGACGTGGCGGCCCCGTCGTCTGATGAGGAGGTGCTCGCCCTAGACGAGGCACTTCGCAAGCTGGCTGTGGTCGATCCGCTCAAGTCGCAACTGGTAGAACTGCGCTACTATGCAGGGTTGACGGGTGACCAAGCGGCTCAGGCCTTGGGGATTTCTTCGAGTGCAGCCGACCGGCATTGGGCTTTTGCCAGAGCGTGGTTGCAGGTTGAAGTCCGCGCTCGTTGAAGTTTAGTTCAAAATTTGTTGATTTCTGCGGTGCTGGCGAAGCAGTTATTTCGCCTCTACACATAGAGGTTCGCTGACACTCGTGGAGTCTAGATCATGATCGAAGAGCAGTTATTCAATCAGGCTTTGGAATATCCTTCCGATGAACGATCGGATTTTCTGGCTAGCCAGTGTGGCGACGACCTTGTGCTGCGAAATCGCATCGAATTGCTGCTGCATGCCCACGAAAACCCAGAGAGTTTTCTACAAGAGAAGCCTGGCACCGCAGACCATACGACAGTTGTTTACGATCGGGCCTTGGGCGGCCCGAAGCTGGCGGACCCCTATCAGACGTATGACCCGGGCATGATCGAGTTGAATTTTTCGGAGTTTCTCGGTCAGACAATCGGACCGTACAAGATTCTTCAGCAAATTGGCCAAGGCGGGTTTGGTACGGTCTTCATGGCAGAGCAAAGAGTCCCGGTGAAGCGCAAGGTGGCACTGAAGATTCTCAAGGCTGACATGTGTACTCGCGAGGTCATCATCCGGTTCGAGGCCGAACGTCAGGCGTTGGCGATGATGGATCACACCAACATCGCCAAAATTCTTGATGGCGGCGCTACGGAATTAGGCCGGCCCTACTTTGTGATGGAACTGGTGAGAGGAATTCCCATCACCGTGTACTGTGACGAAGGCGGTTTGGCCATCAAAGATCGTCTGGTGCTGTTTGTCGATCTCTGTCGAGCTGTCCAGCATGCGCACCAGAAGGCAATCATTCACCGTGATCTGAAGCCATCCAACGTGCTCGTGACGGAGCAGGATGGCCGCGCCATTATTAAGGTGATCGACTTCGGCGTTGCCAAAGCACTCGATCAGCCGCTGACCGAGAAGACCCTGTTTACCGGCTTCGCTCAGTTACTCGGCACGCCGGTCTACATGAGTCCCGAGCAGGTCGCGTTAAGTGCCGTTGACGTCGATACCCGCAGCGATGTTTATTCGCTGGGAGTGATGCTCTATGAACTGATTACCGGTACGACGCCGTTCGATAAGGCGACATTGTTCAAGGCTGGTTTCGATGAGATGCGTCGAATTATCCTTGATCAGGAGCCCCCACGTCCGAGTGTGCGGATCACGACCATCACGACTCAGGCCCATTTCACACCTACTGGCCGCTACAAGATCCATCGGTGGCGGCTGGGCGAATCGGTACGGGGAGAACTCGACTGGATCGTGATGAAGTCGATTGATAAGGACCGGAACCGGCGGTACGAATCCGCCAGCGCCTTCGCTGCCGACATCGAGCGATACCTGCATGGTGAGCCGGTTGAGGCGTGTCCACCCTCGTTGGTCTACCGCCTGAGAAAGTTCGCGCAACGCAACAAGGCGTTGCTCACGACAACGGTTCTGGTCAGTCTGTTGGTGATCGTGGGAGCAGCAGTCGGCGTGTGGCAGGCCATTGAGGCGATACAGGCCAGAAAACGGACGGATGCTCTGCTAGTTGATGCCAAAGAGTTGTTGCGACGCGAGGATGTGGCACTTCGTGAGGCGAGAAAGGATCGCGACCGTGCCCAGCACAGCGCTGAGCATTCGCGTCAACTCCTCTATGTGGGAGACATGCGTCTCGCCAGTCAGTCCTGGCAGCGCAACGACGTGGCTCGAATGCGTGAACTCCTCACTCGGCATATCCCTCGCAATGGGGAAGCAGATCTCCGGGGCTTTGAATGGAACTTTCTTTCGAGTCAATCCGGCATCCCCTCGCAAGAGGTGCTTCGTTCGGAGCGACCGCTCTACTTTGTGCGGTACTCCCCCGATGGACGTCTGGTGGCGGCGGCCGGAGCGGACGGCCAGATTCGTCTGTTCGACGCCACGACACTCAAGCCAGACTCTGTCTACGCCGCTGGTCAGGGTGAGATCAACGGCCTGGATTTTTCTCCAGACTCCTCGACCCTCGCGTCCGCCGGTGACGATGGCACGGTGCTGCTGAGGAATCTTCGCAACGGTGTCGAACGGCTTCGTTTTCGTGCGCACGCGGGGCTGGCGTTTCAGGCCCTGTTTGCCGAGGGTGGCCGCTTGTTGGCGACCTGTGGAAATGAGTCCGTCATTCGTCTGTGGAATGCCGCCGACGGTTCCTTTCACAGTGATCTGAAGCATCACTCCGAAACGGTCGAGTCCATTGCCATGTCGACCAGCGGTGTCCTAGCGGCGGTCTCGAGAGACGGTCAGGGAAGCCTCTGGGATCTCGAAAAGCAACTCCGCATTGGCTCGCTGGCCCTGACTCCGAAGAGCGTGTTCAATTCGGTGGCCTTCTCCCCCACGGGATACTTCATCGCTGCGGGGCAGGTCAACGGGATGCTCTCACTGCGCAGAAGTAGTGATGCATCGCTCATTGCCTGCCAAACTCTCCCCGACGCGATTCAGAGTATCGCCTTTTCCCCGGCAACATCCGATCACTCGCACTGGGTTGCCGTCGGAGACCGCAACGGAGGCATTCATCTCCTCCCGGTGGACGACGTACACGCCGCCAATGGAATCGTGCCCGCCAGTACCCAGTTGCGGGCCGGTCGCCAATGGATCGCCCACGAAAGTCGGGTTTACTCGCTGGCCTTCAATCCCTCGGGAACGCGCCTGCTGACGGCGGGGGAGGATGGCCTCTTAAAAGTGTGGAGCCTGGATTCGTCCCAGGTCAACCGGGTCGCGCCAGAAATCGGGGGTGATCTCGCTCTGCTCGACAACGATGAGCTCGTGGTTTGTGCCAAGACTCTGTCGATCTGCCCCTTGTCCACCGGGAACGTTGTCCGAGACCTGCCGAGTCCGCCCAACAATTGGCAATCGGTCCGGTACGCTTCGAAGGTGAAGACGGTCTTCGCCTTGGATCACTCTGGCCGAGTCTTCTCCTCTTGAACTTACCCACATTCTTACAAGGTTTTCCGGTGTCTGTTCGCGGTAGTTGTTGCGTCTGACTCGTTAGGGGGCTTGGGGTTGCGTGTGTTGAGTGGGTTCTTGTCGTAGTGAGGCATGTCGGTTGCATAGCAGGTCGGGACGGTCTTCAAGGAGCATGGAAGGTCGGTCGTCGATGGCG
>CAMAYU010000108.1 GCA_945862235.1 Schlesneria paludicola DSM 18645 | reverse complement strand
GTGACATCCGCTCCGACGCTGCGAACCGACTCGCTCATAAAGACCGTGTTGGAAGTTCCGTCCGTGATGTCGCCGAACGTAGCGTTGGAGTTCTCGTACACGATCCCGTCCGTCCTCCAACGCAGGTCGTAATTGGCACCCGTTCCGCTCCCATAGCTCACCATGTAGTTGTTTCCACCGTAGACGGCCCCGCCTGCACCCGCTGTCTGACTGGGCGCGGGATCGCTCGGGCAGAGCATCATCTGTAGTGGTTTGGCGAACACCTGTAGAAACAGCGGGTTCGGAATGAGGTTGTTAAAGGGGCCGGTGAAGGCCGGTTGATCAAAGTCGAGTAACCCTTGCAGACTCGCTTGATCCATATACGGCAGTAGTCGAGCTTGTGGCGAAAAACCTTGCACGTTGGGCTGATAGTTCTGTGCGTTTGTCATTGGAAAGCGGGTAAACGTGCTTTCGTAGTTGTGCAGTGCCAGCCCAAGTTGCTTGAGATTGTTCTTGCACTGAGTCCGCCGCGCGGACTCACGGGCCTGCTGGACGGCGGGCAACAGCAGCGCGATCAGGATCGCGATGATCGCGATCACGACGAGCAGTTCGATCAAAGTAAACCCGCGAGTTCGGCGGGTGCGATGGGAACAGGTGAAATTGGAAACAGTCATGACATCCCCCTCAGGATGGAATTATTGAAAGCAGATTGCCGCCACGTTCAACCAGAACACAGCAAGGCCCATGCGTCGGACCGCGCGAGTTGACTCGGCACAAGGCCCAGTTCAATCGGGGATCAGGCAACGCAGAATTCAAAGTTGGCGGAGCCGAACATCTCTACTCGATGCCCAGACTCTCAGCCCATCATCAACCGAGGAGGGAGAACTCGGGTGGGGGAACGGTCGGTTCGGCGCGGAGGCCGATCGCCGTCACGATCAACTCGCCGAACAAATCATCCGCGCGAGTGAAGAAACTCCAGACGCGGCGTTCTGCGACCAGCTTCGGACTGTGATCGACGAGCACACCCGGTTCCTCATTCGGCCCACAGGAACAGAGTGCGGTCCATGATGGCGTCTCATTGGAACAGGGCTTTTCCGAGGCACCGGCGTTCGCCGTTTTTGCCGTTAGCTTTGTGGAATAGCATCGGCCCACCTTAGGTTTCGCGGCGTCCGGCTGATTCAATTTGCAAGTGGCCTTCGATGCACGAGCCGCACAGCAACCGCCCGGCTTCAAATTGGCTGCCGTTGCGCCCGCCGGACTTTTCGCACAGCAACAGTTTCCTGCCCGCTGCGTACTCGTCGAACAACGGCACGAGGGAGTCGGGGCCGAGAGGTCTGATTCGACCATCCGACTCCAGTTGCCGAGCGGGACGCCGATGCTGGTTAAGACAAACGCGACCAAGAGACACAACCTCATTCCGCGCGACACGATCTCGCACCCCCGCAGCACACGGCGCGGATGGCACAAGATCGCTGATGTCGGTCGGATGAAACGCATGAGTGAGCGACGGCAAGATCAGGAGGGGGGGATGACAACCCGCATAACAAGCTAAGGGATCTTAACGCAACATTTGATCGATTCAATCGGCCTTGCCGATCTTTCCTAAAGGTAGGAACAGATTCAGGCTGCGATCGGTGTGCAACCATTAGAACTGGCTCGAAACAATTTCCTCGTTTAACTGCAAGCCAAAGGCGAGCGCGGGGGGTTGACACAGGGCCTCAACTCCATATCGCCTCCGCGCTCGCCTTTGGCTTGCGGTTAAACGAGCGACTGGAAATCGGGAAGTTATTTTGAGCCAGTCCCTTAGAGCGAAGCCCGGCTTTCCGAACGATTGGACATTGGGCCTTCAAAGGCACGCGTTCCGTCACAGGACGTTGAGGTTCTCAATGCCGGTCCAAGTCGCGGAGGATTCTGCGGCGGCGGTCTCGGCGGGAGTGAGCGCTGTCGTGGAGGTCGCGATCAAGCTGTGAGCAGGCACCGCGGAAGTGTCACTCTTAGAGGCAGGCGATACGGGTTCGGAGTCGATCATGGCCGCAGCCCGAGGCTGTTCAACGTCCTCTTCCGTGAGTCGCATCTCCGCGCGAGAGACGGTTGGCAATTCCAGCAGCCAGTCGCCGGAGGGGGCACGATAGGGGCGGAACTTTTCGAGCGTGCCGAGATCGCCGCGCGACAATAGCGCCCGGTTCGGTCCCAGTTTGGATGCGGCCGGAGTGTCGATCAGATTGCTGGAGTCATTCGCGTTCATGGCGAAGAGGACGCGCGTCTCGAAGCGATTCAATAACTCACGGCCCAGCCAGCGCTGAGCCGTCTGGAAACCGTCGCACCAGACGAGCGGGAAGATCCCCGCTGCGGGACCGTCCTTCACGATCTCGGCCCACAGTGCGGAGGGATTCGCGGTCGGCGTCTTGTCGAAACCGCCGTAGCCGCCGAAGTCATCCTCGGCCTTCTTCAGATCGCGGAATCGGGCGAGGTCATACACGACGACAAACACCGGAGCCGCCGCATCGCTGTTGCGCGTGTGAAGTGCTTTCACGAGTGCGGTCAGCGTGTCAGTCGTCTCGCGCGGTGAGACAACGGTCACCAGCGCGGACTGGCCCCCGATCTGACCGGCGGCACTCGCCTCCTCCGCGATGGAGAGCCACGTCCGATGAGCCGCGCTCTCGTGCAGGCTGCCGTCCATGATGACGAACTGCGGGTAAGTCGGTCTTGAGGATGAAGCTCTCCCCTGCCCCGCAGCTTGTCCCGCCAGAGCCATCACGCAGGTCGCCAAGACGCCGAGAGCCGCTTCGTCATCGCGACCGATCACGAGGACCGGGCCACCTTCGCGCGGTCCGAATCGCAATTCGAGCGGACCCGTCAACGACACCGAATCGCCCAGCCAACAACGCCGCGTCGAGGATGCATTGGAGAGACTCTCAACACCAACCTGAAGCGTCAGCGAGGACAATGGCGATGGCGTGAGCGAGGACGATTCCACGCCGAGCTTCCCTACTCGCTCACCGTCTCGGTCCTGTTTCAGATCGTTTGCTGCCATGAACCCGTCCTCGCTCACGCTTCGGGTTGGTGTTCGCTGCGCGAACACTCGCACGGACTCCAGCCACAACGGGTTGGCCAGCGGATCGGCGGGGATGTTCCCTTCAAACACGATGGCGGCGGGCCAGCGTGAGCCGGTCACAGCAGTCGCCTCTTCATCACTTGCCGTTCGTTGCGAGAACTCATCCGCCCATTCACGCAGCCAGCCGAGATACGTCTCGCGCTGCACGTCGTCGAGCCAAACCACTTGAAACGGATGGTTCCCTTCGACCAAGCCGTTCGCGTCGTTGTAGATCGCCTCCCCGGGCCGAGACAGCAGCCGCGCGGCGGAGTTCTCTTCACTGAGGATCAAATGGGCGTCGGTCTCACTGCATTGCAGCGCGATCCGGACGGCGATCTGTCCGAGCGTGCTGCGAGCCAACGAATACGCTCCCGCGAGAGTCTGACTGCCGAGCAACACATGCACGCCAAACGCACGGCCTTGGCGGATGAGCCGATCCAACAGCAGAGCCGCCTGCTGTGACAACACGTCCTCTTCAACGAAGAACTCTTGGAACTCGTCGATCACCAGCATCACGCGCGGCAGCGATTCGTCTGGTCGAGCGTCGCGATAGCCCGCCAAATCTTGAACTCCCACGCGGCGATACAAGTCGCCGCGTTGCTTGAGCAACTCATCGAGCCGTTGCAGCACGCTAACGCCGAACTCGCGGTCGCTCTCGATCGCGATGACCCGCGCGTGTGGCAGCCCCTGCGTGGCATACGTCTTGAACTCAACCCCTTTCTTGAAGTCGATCAGATAAAACTCGACCTCGTCCGGCGTGTAGTGGAGCGCGGCGTTCGTGATGAGTGCATGCAGCAGCGACGACTTGCCCGAACCAGTCTTCCCCGCGATGAGAACGTGTTGAGACGTTCCCTTGCCGAGCCGCAGATGCTGCAACTTGGTCGCCCCGGCGCGACCAACGGGGATGTCGAGCCCCGCGCGGGAACTCGATGTCCAATAGGCTTCCGGCGCAGGCATGACTCGCTCGAATGGCACTTCGACGCGACGCACTGATCGCGCCATCTCACCCGCCAGTCGCACGATCCGACCGAACTCCTCGGCAGCAGGAGGCGGGTCGATCTGAAGCGGCCATCGACTGAGATCGGCATCGTCGAGCTGGAACGTCGAGAGCGAGCGGACGCTGTCTGAAACGTCATCGTCCGGCGGAAAAACGGCAGGCGTTTCCATCACGGTCGAGATTTGAGAGTCGTAGTCCGGACGCCTACGTCCGGACGAAGTCGTCCGGACTACAACGTCTGCGGCAGCGATCGTCGTCGCACCTGTGTCACCGAGCAACTCTTGCAACAAGCTGCCCTGTGTTGAAGCGTTCGTCGCGACCGCCGGCAACCGCAGCACGATCGCGTGTCGCTCCAAGTCGGTCAGCGAGAACCCGCGCGGCAACGGCTGCGATTCATCGACGCTGACGAGCAGGAACACGCCGCAGCGAACGCCGCCGTCCGCGATGCTCAGCAACCGGCGCAGCGAGACCTCGGTGAAGTTCGTCGGGAAGTTGGCGACGACCAGCACGCGATACGGTTCCGCCACTTCGCCAGCTTGACGGTTGTAGTCGTCGAGCGTTGGGTATTCGTTCCGCAGATAGGCTTGGAGTACGGTCTCCATGTGTTCGGTCAGATCGGCCAACCGCTTCTCGATGTGCGGCGGCTCGGTCCAGATCCGGCTCGTCACGAGTTGCTCATCAATATCGGCAAGGTGCATGAACGACGCGAAGTTGGCACCGAGTCCCACTGGATCAAGGATCGTGAACCGAACCGTTCCCGCTGGCAGTGACGTGAGAAACCGCAGCATCGCCGTCTGCAACACAGCGGTCGCTTCGACACGCGTGGCCGCGTTCGTCCGCACCACCAGCGACGGCTGCTTCGCGAGCGGCACGAGGATTGGCAAGTCGAACCGAGTCCGATCCGTCTTTAATCGCGGATCGGGTGATGTCCCCGACTCAATCTGTTCGAGGTCCGCCACAATGCGGCCTAGCGACAGCAGACCGATGTCGTTCGTCGGTGACTCGGCGACGGGCGACTCCAGCTTGCGAATGACCTCGGTCCAATCGGGGCAAACTTGGCGCAGCACTGTTTGCAGCGCATCCGACTCGGCACCGAGTTCGTCCAGCGTCGCACGCCACGCGCGCATCAAGTTGATCCAACTTTGCTGGTAGACCTGCCGACTGATGGCGACGCGCTTGTCGAACTCACCCTGCAAGTTGCGAAAGTCCTGCTCGCGACGGAGCAGGCTGTCACGCCAAGCGGCTTCAAATTGGGCCTCCGCCTGCTGACGGTCTTGTTGGCGAGACCGTTGAATTTCTGCGAGGCGGGCGGGGAAATGACTCTTCGCAGCCCGCTGCTCTGTGGCGTGACATTGCTCCGCCGCGTGCCGTCGCGTGCGCTGCCGTTCCTCAGCCCGAGCCAGCGCGGCGTCACGTTTGTGCTGCCGGACATCGTGCTGATGGGCGAGATCAGCCTCCTGCAATTCCAATTCGCGATGTGAGACAACCGTCCAACGCTGGTAAGCGAAATCGCCATCGACCGCCAGTTGCAGCAGCTTCTCAAAGTCAGGCAATGCCCGCTGCCCGGCCACGAGGTGCAGCAGGAACAACCCGATCAGACTGATCGCCGCGCTGGCTCCTGCCGCGATGAACTGCCAGTCGCGGTCAGCTCTCGTCAACTTGAGACTCAGCCACGCGGGATCGACTGAAGAACGCAGCACGACAAACAACAGCAGGGTGAACACCACGAACGCGACGAGTGGGACGAAGCCCTGAAAGAGTCGTGGCAGCAGGCGACTCATTAGGCGGTGATAGAGCGGTTCCGATTGCCGCACGGACTCGACACATTTTTGATGCAGGCCGACGGCGTCCATCGGCAGCGTGTTGGGTTGTGGCGGAACCGGCTCACCCAGCAAGCGGCAACTTTGGAGGAATGCGATCGACTGGCGATACCAACCGTCGAGCGACTTCAACGCCACTTCCAACTCCGTGCGACTGGCAACGCGCCCCAACTGAACCGCTTGTAGTCGAGCCAGCGGACTGTCCTCGGTGTCTTCGTCGAGCAGGGAGGACACCAGCCACGTCGCTTCGTCGTACTCCTTCTTCGCGTGAGTCGTCTCGTCATCGAAACGGAGATCGCTCTCCTCCATCGTCCGCTCATAGTCCGCCTGCACGGCGGCGGTCTCCGCCTGCCAGCGTGCTTCGGTCGAGGAGACCCGCCCGTTGTGACCGTGCTGCAACGTCGCCTGCTCGGACTCATAGGTCGAAGTCAAAAGCTGGAAGACTTCGTGGTACTGCCGCTGCTCACCAGAGACCTCTCCGGCGTGAAGCGTCTCAATCTCACGCTCCCGCCGTGCTCGATCGGCGACCAGCGCGAGCAGCCGTTGCAGCAGAGACCGTTCGTGCTCGAGTGTCGGAGTGGAGTTCATGGCGTGGGTCGATTCCGTCGTCACGAGACTGGCCTGCGGAAGTGAAAGGGGTGTCGTTTAATCGCGTGGGCAACGCGCCGCGCGCCGAGTAATAATGTTGAGAGCTATTTCGCCGAACGACTCGCGGGGCGTTGCCCACGCGATTAAACGACGCAATTGTCCGACTTCATTCCTCGCAAGGTGACATTCAGCGCTGGTCTTCGCACTCGCGGCAGGCACTCATCAGGACGCTGTTCAACCGCGAGATCGCGTCGATGGCCATGCGGACCTGAGCGAACAGCGGTTCAAAATGGTCTTCGTCCAAACTGCGGCTGACGCCATCGTCCCAGTTGGTCCGCGCCGTCAACCACGTTTCTTCCAGCAGATCGGCCGCTGCGTCGAGCTGCCCTGCCCCGTCGATCAAACTGCCCAATGCCATCGTTCGTCTCTCCCGTGCCTGATGCCCGCTCTTCTCATGTCCCCTCACCCCGGCTTTGCGGGGAGTGGGCTAGGGTGAGGGGTTCTTCTCCCTCTTCTTTTTCCGTGAAGGTCGCGTTCGCCGGCTCTTCACTCGTCGCCGTCACCACGCGATCACCCAACGGCAGCGCACTCAGCGAAACGGCTCGGGGTTGAATCGCCGCTTCGCCGCCCGACACGGACCCGACTTCGGCATACGCTTCGAGGGCGTCGATCATCCGCGACACGCGCGCCAGCACGTTGGGAATGTCCTCTTCCAGCAGTCGTTGCAGCGCCCCGGCGCGGCCTCGGTAGTCGTCCGACTGTCGCCCCGCCTCGATCACCCAGCGCCGCACCGTGACGATCTTTTGCTGGCAGTACTCCAACCGAGCCTTCGCCTTTTGCAATGCGATCTTTTCCTCAATGCACTCGGGGTGACGACCGGCCACCGTGCGCAGTTTGCAGGTTTCATAACCGACCCGCGCCGTGGCCACGCCGTCGTAAGCCCGTCGTTCCTGCTCGGCCCAGTAAATCGGACGATCTTGTTCGAGCCACGCGCGCGTCCGATCAATCTTTGACCGCACACTGCCCAACGCCGATGAAGCTCGTTCCTGAAACGCGATCAACGCCAAGCGGACATCCCGCAGGGCATCGAGTGAACGGACGTTGGCGTTGGTGGCGAGGGTCATGGTGAAGGAGCGATAAGGAGCCAATTGTTTCACTGTAGGATGGACGCCTCGTCCGTCCGTCTCTGTTGCAACAAACTCGGACGGACGAGCCGTCCATCCTACGGGCGAGAAATCACCGCTGCTGCATGTACTCCTCGATCCGATCCGCCTTGCGGACGAGATACGGCACATGGCGTTCGTTCGCTTCGACGAACCGGCTGAGCAGTTTCAGATGCTCGCTGAATTCTTCGGCGAACTTCAGATGTTCCTGGTCGCGCCAAGTTTGGTTGAGCAGATTGAGCTGCCCCGCCACAGAGCCAAGTCGCGCTTGCAGGTCGTTGTTAAATTCACGCAGCAACCCGGCGAACCGACGCAGTTCACCAGGATCAACGATGGCTTGAGACATGTGACATTCTCCGGTCAGTGAATGCTAGGGCCGGCGCACCAGCCTGAGCCTCAAGGTATCCCTGTCGCTCCGCGACAGGAAGCGAGGCCGCGCGAGTTGTGAACGAATCGTGGCGAAACGTAGGGTGAGCGTCTCGCCTGCCCTTTTCCCAACGGGATTGATGGGCAAGCGAGACGCTTACCCTACGTTTTCAACAGGCTGCTCATTGCCGCCGGTGCGCGATCTCCCCTCAAAGTGAAACGCCGGCCCCGTGGTCGATTCAACAGGTGGGGCCAACAATCCCAGGCCATGGCCGTTTTAGGTTCCGTGACCGTGGCGCCCAATCGCTCCAAATCCAACAAGGCGATGGCCCCACCAACAATCACTGCTCCCCTGTTTGTTGGCGACACTTGTTTCCGCACTTTGAGTAGACTGCTGCGGCCCGTTTCGACTCCTCACTCGCACGGAATGATCCGCCGATGCCGACTTCGATTTCGCCCCGTGTTGCCCAGAGTCTGTTCGCGGCTGCGGTGTTTCTGGGAGCGGGGCTGGTCTTTCAGATTCAGCCACTCATGAGCAAGCTGATCCTGCCGTGGTTTGGTGGGAGCCCCGGTGTTTGGACGGTGTGCCTACTGTTTTTCCAAGCGTTGTTGTTCGTGGGTTATTTGTACGCACATGGCTTGGTGCAACGCGGCAGTCTGCGCGGTCAGTGGCGGATCCATTCGGGATTGTTGGCGGTGGCGTTGCTCGCGCCGATCTGGCCGTCCACCGCGTGGAAACCGACGGGTGACGGTGATCCGACGACTGCGATTTTGGGACTGCTCGCGTGGCATGTCGGGCTGCCGTACCTGTTACTCAGTGCGACCGGTCCGCTGCTGCAAGTCTGGTTCGCACGGGCCTTCCCCGGTGAGTCGCCGTACCGTCTTTATGCCCTTTCAAACTTGGGTTCGTTGCTGGGTTTGGTGAGTTACCCGTTCGTGGTCGATGTTTGGTTGTCGGCTCAGCAACAGGTGACTCTGTGGTGGAGCGGCTTCCTCGGTTACAGCCTGCTGTGCGTGGCGTGCGGCGGGATCGCGGTCTCGCGCGGAACCGCTGCGCACGTCAACAGTGAGCCGGTCTCGACTCTGTTGGGCGATGAGCCGCGCGCGACCTGGGGCGAGCGGCTATTGTGGTTTGCCCTCGCGATGATCCCGTCGGTGCTGCTCTCGTCCGTCACGAACAAACTGTCGATCGACATCAGCCCGGTCCCGTTTCTGTGGGTGGTACCGCTGACGCTGTATTTGGTCTCGTTCATCATTTGCTTTTCACGCGAATCGTGGGCCTCGCGCCGGGTGTGGGGACCGGCGGCGGTCGTCGGTCTGCTGGTGAGTGCCAACGTCATCGCGCGGCAGCTTGGGCGAGGCCACTACGGTTCGTTGCCGCTGCAATTTTGCGTTCACTGGGGAACGTTCTTCAGTCTGTGCATGGTCTGTCACGGCGAATTGGTTCGACGAAAACCCGTCTCAACCCGCGCGTCTGCCGGCAGCAGCGCGTTGACCGAGTTCTACTTGGTGATGTCCGCCGGGGGAGCCGCAGGCGGCCTCTTTGTGGCGGTGCTGGCTCCCGCGTTCCTGCCACTCTTCGTCGAACATCATCTGGGACTGCTGGTCGCCGCGTTGTTGATGCCGTGGATGTGGCGAGCGGATCTGTTTCTGAGTCGCAGCCGCATCAGAAACGTTGCCGCGCGGATGGGTGTCGCCAGTGCGGTCAGCTTGCTCAGCATTTGTCTGCTGATTGATGTCGTCTCGACATTCAACAACGTCCGGTCGATCTCACGCAATTTTTACGGAGTGCTGCGTGTGATTGAACGGCACCTCGAACCGCCGAGCCGGTCCTATCTCTCACTGAGTCACGGCGGAACGAGACACGGATTGCAACCGCTCGACCCATCGCTGGCACGACTGCCAACAACGTACTACGGGTTGAAGTCCGCCGTAGGATTGGCTCTCGCGACACATCACGCCGACCGTCCGCGACGGATCGGTTTGGTGGGACTCGGAGTCGGTACGCTCGCCACGTATGGCCGCCAAGGCGACGTGTACGACTTCTATGAGATCGACCCGGCGGTGCGCGACCTCGCCCAACACGCGTTCACTTACCTGCGCGACTCACGCGCCGAAGTCCGGCTTGTCCCCGGTGACGCCAGGCTCGCACTCGAACGGCGCGAAGGTCAGCAGTACGACGTGCTGGTTCTCGACGCCTTCTCCAGCGATGCCATTCCGATTCACCTGCTGACCGCCGAAGCCTTCGCCATCTATCGCAGACATCTCGCCCCGGATGGCATCGTCGCGGCGCATGTCTCGAACCGTTACTTCAATCTCCGCCCCGTGCTGGCAGGGCACGCCGAACGACTCGGCTGGACGGCGATCGGCATCGCGGATGCGAAGTCGGACGATGAGTTGTTCACGTACTCGTCCTCGTGGGTCTTACTGTCACCCAACGCTGACGTTTTGGAGTCGGGAGCAATCGGCCAAGCCGAACGATCCGATCTCGGCCCACCTCGCCACTGGACCGATGCCCGCCACAGCCTGTTTGAAGTCTGGGGAACGAAGTAAGGCGGCAGGTGATGTCGGGATGACTGCGTGCGGACGACAGCTTCTGCGACAGGTGTGATTGCTGTGCCAATCCCAAGAACTTGTCCAAGTGCGAGTGGCACGCGGGCTATGGCGTGTAGAAGATGACTGCCATCCCCGGCATCTGTTGTTCGATGCGATCCGCCATCGACCGATCGAATACGGTCAGATCGACCCAGATTTGTTTGAGTCCCGGTTGCTCGGCGGCCTTGGCGAGAACCGCATCGACCGTCGCAAGCTGATCGACGAACAGTTCGATCTGACTTCGAGTAAAAAACTCCCGCAGAATGGGGATGCGTTGCAGCGTGCGTGATTCGGTGCCGTAGCCAGCGGTGATGACGCGCGCGCCGAGTTGCGTCATTTCATTCCGCCAACGTTGTTCGGCTCGATACCGCGAGACCACTCTGTAGGCCAACAGCGAACTGCTGACGGCGATGGCGATGGCGAGAGCCATCGCCGTCAGAAACCTCGCCAGACGGAAGGTGCGAGTTCGCTTGGTCGTTGTCGCGGCCATCGAATTGGCGGACGTGTCAGACATGTTTCAGTCCCGCTCAACATCAACGTCGAGTCACTTCTTGGCGAGGTGCTTGTCGAACCAGTCGGCCAACGTGACGGCGTCTTTTCCCATCTCGGGCCAGCCGTGAGCCGCTCCCTTTTTGACGACGAGTTCCGTCGGAACGCCTGCCGCTTTGAGCTTTTCAATGATGCTTTCCGCCTGTTGAATCGGAACGAGCAGATCGGCATCGCCGTGAATGATGAGCGTCGGCGGGTCGTCATTCGTGACGTGGTTCACGGGCGAGATGCTGCGCCCGATTGTGAGAATGCGTTCTTCATCGGTAATCGCGACGAAGGCGTTGATCGCCTTGTCGAACTCGTGGAAGTCGAAGGGAGCGCGGAAGTTTTTCAGGACGCCACGCCCGATGGCGTTCTCACCCGGCTTACCGTAGTTCAGGAAATCGGTCGGCGGAAAGAAGCAGGCGACGGCTTGCACGCGGCTCGACAGACGATCGACCGGATCCTTGGCATCGGACTTTCCGACTGTCCCGGCGGTCCCCTGCATCAGTGAGAGATGTCCACCGGCCGAGCCGCCCGTGATGCCGATGCGGTTGGGATCGATCCTGTACTGATCGGCCCGGCTGCGAATGAACCGCACCGAGCGGTGCATGTCCTCCAGCACTTCGGGGATCGTGAACTTCGGCTGGCTCCCATGCACGACCGCGAAGACCGTGTAGCCGCGACGGAGGTACTCGCCTACGGCACCGGCATTGACCGAGTCATGACTCGAAAACCATCCGCCACTCACACACCAGACGATGGCCGCTCCGTTCGCATTCTGTTTCGGAGCAAACACGTCGAGCGTCAGCGCCGTCCCAAACTTGCGACCGTAGATCACGTCCTCCGTCCGCGTGAATGCTTCCTCAGCAGCCAACCGCGGCGATGAGTACGTCAAACTCCCAATCACACAGAACGCCATCGCCACACCAAACAGACGACTCATGAACGACACTCCAAAAGGGGAACGGAAAACACAACACTGATGCAGACCGCGCGAGTCTATACCTCGCGCGGTCTGCGATGAGGCATTCATGGTGAGCCGGGGTCAGGCACCCCGGACGCTGCATTCGCGACAGAGACCGCCCTCTACGCAATCTGATCCGTCACGAACATGCAGCCCGGCGCGTGCGTGATCGCGAACGGTGGCTTCGCCTCCAGCAGCGCCGCTTGAGGTGTGACGCCGCACGCCCAGAAGACGGGTAGCTCGCCGTCATGCACCGGTACCGAGTCGCCGTAGTCGGGCTTCGTGATGTCCGCGATACCGATCTGGCCGGGGAAGCCGATGTGAACCGGTGAGCCATGCGAACCGGTGAACTGCGACGAAACCTCGACCGCGCGAATCGCAGCGGCCGGTTTGAGTGGTCTCATCGACACGACGAGCGGTCCCGAGAAACGACCGGCCGGAACACACGGCACGTTCGTCCGAAACATCGGCACGTTGCGACCGAGTTCGATGTGACGCACGGGGACGCGAGCCTCAAGCAACGCCGCCTCAAACGTGAACGAGCAACCGATCAAGAACGAGACGAGATCATCCCGCCAGAGGTTGCTCACGTCGGTCGGTTCATCGACGAGTTGCCCGTCGCGCCAGACGCGGTACTTCGGCAAGTCGGTTCGCAAATCGACATCACTCGCGACGGATGACGGCTGCCAACTCCCGGACTCAGTCACCGCAATCAGCGGACAAGGGCGAGGGTTTCGCTGGCAGAAGAGCAAAAAATCAAACGCCCACTCGCGCGGCAAGATGACCACGTTGGCCTGTGCATACTTCGGAGCCAGCCCCGCCGTCGGCCCGGTCCATTCGCCGCGACGACACGCCAGCCGCACATCGAGTCCCGTTGCCAATCGTTTGATGTCCATCATGCAGTGGTCTCGTTGCGAGGGGGAAGTGGATGGTGGATAGTGGGCAGCGAAGAGAAGAAGTTTGAACAGTCTCTTCTTGCCTACTCACTATCCACGACCCACTATCCACTCCTCAAGTCCCACTCATGGAATCATTACAAACCCTGTTCGACATCCTGCCGCAAGTCGGACGCATTGAGTGGATCGGCTTGCGGCCCGAGCGTCTGGGCGAACTCATTTCGGTGAATGAGGCCACGTTGATCGAAGGCCGAGGCATTGAGGGCGATCACAAAGTGACCGGCCGCGCGGGAACGAAGCGGCAAGTCACGCTGATCCAACAAGAACACCTGATCGCTGTCGCCGGAATGCTGCACCGCGACGAAGTCTCTCCCGGCCAAACGCGCCGCAACATCGTCGTCAGCGGGATCAACCTGCTCGCTCTGAAAGGGAAGCAGTTCCGCATCGGACAGGCTCTGTTGGAATTCAGTGGCCCGTGCGAACCCTGCTCGCGCATGGAACAGAACCTCGGCCCCGGCGGCTTCAACGCCATGCGCGGTCACGGCGGCATCACGGCCAAAGTGATTGAAGGGGGAGCGATCCGCGTGGGCGACGAAGTCCTCGCTAGCGTTAAGCAAGACGGGAACTAATTTGTGGTCAACTTCGGTAACAGCGAGGCTACGGTGAGTGAAACACTCTCACCCGTTGGCAAGGTGAACGTCACCAAGTCGTCTCCCGAGCAGATTTGCCGTGAGCGATAAACCGCCCGGGCACACAATGCCCCGCTGAAGACCTCGACCTGATTGTCGATCACGTTGACGATCCAATAGTTTTCAACACCGGCTCGCGCATACAAGCGCGCCTTCTCTCGATCAATGGCAACCGATGAGTCCGCCACCTCAATGACAAGGGCGGCTTCGGCCCCGGTGGGATGGCGTTCCGAGTACATGTCGGGTTCGCCGGGAACAACCGCCAAGTCCGGTTCGGGCACACTGTCCGAAGTCACGAGCGAGTTCTGAATCCGGACATACCAACTTGCAGGGATGACTCGACTCAGCCAGTGGTCGCAGCGATCAATCGTCGAATCATGTCGAGGATTTTTGGACGTCTTGGGAACCACCAGACCTTCCAAAAGTTCGAACGCATCATCCTCGCCAAAGACACCGGATTGCACGAGCTGCTGATACTTCCCGACAGAAAACCGATACAGCGGCCAGCGCGTCGTCGCTTCCGTTGCCGCCATAACCGAGGGCGGTGATGGGGCCGCAAGAGGAAACAATGAGCCTCGGTTGGGAGCGGCGATCGACATCGGATTACTTCCGGTAGACCAGAAAACACCAACTGCGAGCAGGTTTGCCCGCTCACAGTTGGTCTTACAAAGTGGCGACTTACTTCGCCGTGACGATGACCCGCGCCGTGTTGATCTTCACTTCTTTCAGCGGGCGGTCGCTGTGGTTGGTTTCGGACGCGCCGATCGCCTTCACCACGTCGAGGCTCGACTGGTCGGCCGTCTTGCCGAAGACGGTGTACTGGTTGTCCAAAGACTTGGTTCCCTCGCGGCTCAGGCAGATGAAGAACTGCGAACCGGCCGAGTTCGGGTCGTTCGTGCGAGCCATCGACAGGATCCCCGCGTCGTGCAGCGTCTTGTTGAACTCCTCCTTGATCGTGTAGCCCGGCCCGCCCGTCCCCGTCCCTTGAGGACAGCCGACCTGAATCATGAAGTTCGCGATCACGCGGTGAAAGATGATCCCGTCATAGAAGCCGATCTTCGTCAGCCCGATCAAATTCTTCGCGTGCCCCGGAGCCACGTCGGGATACACGTCGAGCAGAATCTTCCCCTTCGTCGTATCGAACTCAACCTGATACGTGTTCTTCGAGAAATCCACATCAGCCAAAGCCTTGTCCACATCAGCACGTCGATTGGCAGCCACAGAGCGATCCTTTGTTTCAAGTGAGTTGTCCGCTCGCGAGGTGCGAGCGGGGCGGCATGATATCGGCATCGCTGGAGAACGTCATCCGGCCAGCAGGACTGGCGGAATGATCTGTGTCCACAGATTCGTTTAACCGCGTGGGCAACGCCGTTAAACGAATCGTCCAAACCCACCGCCACCCGGCGTCTCAATCGTGAGGAGATCGCCCGCTAGGACATTGAGCGACACTTTGCCTCCGAGGTCGATGACCTCTGTCGAGCCAGCCCGTTGCAGGGTGTTGCGGCCGAGTTGGCCCGGCTCACCGCCGTTGAGGCCGAAGGGGGCGAATGGCCCACGGCGCTCGGAGAGGATTGAGACGCGGAGTGGCTTCAGGAACTCGATCTGGCGAACGATGCCGTCGCCGCCGCGATGCCCCCCTGCCCCGCCCGAGCCGCGGCGGATCGAGAACTCGTGGATGCGGACGGGATAGCGGCGCTCGATCACTTCGGGATCGGTCAGCCGCGTGTTGGTCATGTGCGTGTGAACGGCATCGGCTCCGTCGGCGTCGGGCGTCGCTCCGTTGCCGCCGCAGATCGTTTCGTAATAGCCGAACGTGCCGTCGCCGAAGGTCAGGTTGTTCATCGTCCCCTGACTCGCGGCGGCGACTCCCAGCGCACCGAGCAACACATCGACGACACGCTGCGAGGTCTCGACGTTGCCTCCCACCATCGCCGCACACTGCGACGGGTCATCGTGTGCGGGCGGGTTGAGCAGACATTCGGGCAGCACGATCGTGACCGGCTCCAACACGCCGCTGTTCAGCGGAATGTCATCACTGATGAGGCACCGGAAGACGTAAAGCACCGCCGCCGTGACGATGGCTCGGTTCGCGTTGAGGTTCGTCGCGAGAACCGGCCCGGTCCCGGTGAAGTCCACCGTTGCGCGATCGCCCGCAATCGTGATCGTCACACAAATCGGCGAGCCATCGTCGAGATGATCGACTCGCGCGTACTCACCGTCGGGCATCGAGGTCAACGCCAACCGCATCTTCGCCGCCGCCGAAACTTGAATGTGTCCCATGTACGCTTGGACGACGGACCAACTTTGCTTCTCAACCAACTGCCGCAGTTGATTCGCACCCGTGTGATTGGCCGCCACTTGAGCAGACACATCCGCAAGGTTGTCTTCCACCGCGCGGGACGGATGCGGCCCTGATTGGAACAACGCGCGCAGCTCGGCCTCGTGCGACTTGCCACCATCGACCAACAGAAAATTGCGGATCAGCACGCCTTCATCGGCGAGCGTCTTCGAGAACGGCGGCATCGAGCCGGGGACGATGCCGCCGATCTCGGCGTGATGGGCGCGGCTGGCGGTGAAGAACATCAGTTCGCCGGTTGCCTCATCGTGAACGGGCGTGACGACGGTGACATCGGGGAGGTGCGAGCCGCCGCGATACGGATCGTTCGTCACGAACACATCGCCCGGCTTCATTTGCTGATTGTCCTCAATGATCCGCCGCACGGTCTCGCTCATCGCACCGAGATGCACGGGGATGTGCGGTGCGTTCACGACCAGCTCGCCGCGAGCCGAGAAGATGCCGCACGAGAAGTCGAGCCGTTCCTTCACGTTCGTCGAGAGGCTCGTCTGCTGGAGCGCGATCCCCATTTGCTCGGCGATCGAAGCGAAGAGATGGTTGAAGATCTCGATCTTGATCGGATCGGCATCTCCTGTCCCCTCGCCCCGGCTCGGGCACCGCCGCTTCGGTGGTCGGGAGAGGGTTAGGGTGAGGGGTTCTTCTGTCAGAGATTGAGAGTGGAGGGTGAAGGGTTGAAAGTCAGAGTACGAAGCCTCTTCTGCGTGGGGTGCGTTCTCTTCATCGAATCCCCTAACCCTCTCCCCGCAAAGCCGGGGCGAGGGGACGACGGTCGCTGCGCGACGCGCGATCACGATCTCACCCCGTCCGCGAATCGACGCCTCGAAACCGGGATCGACCACGACCGTCGAGGTCGGTTCGCAGACGATGGCCGGGCCGGTGAAGGTGTCGCCGGGATGAAGCTGCTCACGCAGGAAGATGGCTGTGCGATGAGGCTGATTGTCGAACCAGGCTTCGGTCCATGAGTCTGGCACTGTGAGCGGCACGGCGCTAGCCTCCGGTTCCGAAACCCCACCGGGATTGCCCCGGTGGCTCAAAGGTTTTTGCACTACTTCTCCATCATTACCGTATCCATCATTACCGTCTTCAACGGGGTGACATTGAGTAGTGCAAAGACCTGTTTCCACCGGGGCAAGCCCGGTGGGGGGATGTTGCGCCGGCGAGGGGTGAGTCGATTGAAGATCGGGCGCGTCATCCGGATCGTCGCGATGCCCGACCACTTCCACCCGTGCCGCAACGACCTCAATCGGACGGTCGGGCCGCACGTAGCCGTAAAGTTGCTGATGACGTTCGGCATAGGCGCGGGCGTAGTCTCCGTCGCTCGGTTCGGTCACGTTGAGCGACGCTTCGATGCCGCGATACCTGAGATCGAGCGACCGGATCGGCGCGTCGATGTCGTCGCGGGGAATCCCTTCTGTGAGGACGGCGTCTCGCGCGGAGTCGGCCATCTCGACGAAATGCGGCTCCAGCTCGACGAGCAGTTCGCGCGAGAACGGCTTCAAGACTCCCTGCTCGCGCAATTGGCGAACGTCGGCCAAGCCGATGCCATACGCACTCAACACGCCCGAGTACGGATGCGACAGCACCGTCGTCATGCCAAGCGACTTGGCGAGGGCACACGCATGTTGAGCACCCGCGCCGCCAAACGTGACGAGGGCGTACTCGGCCGGATCGTAGCCCTTCGAGACCGAAATCTTCCGGATCGCGCGGGCCATCGTCGTGTTGGCAATGTCGATGAAACCCTGAGCCAGTTCGTGATGTGAATAGCTTCGTCCGAGGGGCGAGTTCGCGACCCGTTCGCACAGTTCGGCGAGCCGTCTCTCCACCGCCGCGCGATCCAGCGGGAACGGGAACCACTCGGCAATGATCTTGCCGAGAAAGAGATTCACGTCAGTGATCGTGAGCGGGCCGCCTCGCCCATAGCACGCGGGACCGGGATCGGCCCCGGCACTCTGCGGCCCGACGAACAGCTTCACGCCATCGAACCCGCACACGCTGCCACCTCCCGCCGCGACGGTCTCGATCGCCAGCATCGGCGCAACGACTCGCACCCCCGCTTTGACCGTTTCAAACTCGCGTTCATAACGCCCGTCAAACCGAGACACGTCGGTACTCGTCCCCCCCATGTCAAAGCCGATCGACTTCGCGAACCCCGCCCGCTGAGCCACTCGCGAGAACCCAATCACGCCCCCCGCCGGTCCCGACAGCACGCTGTCTTTGCCCGTGAATCGGTCGGCATCAACGAGACCGCCGGCGGAGGTCATGAGTTTGAGTGAGGGTTGAAGGTTGAGAGTTGAAGGTTGAAGACCAGCAGGATGAGAAGCGGGGTCTGCTCCTGTCCCCTCGCCCCGGCCTTGCGGCGAGAGGGTTAGGGTGAGGGGTTCTTCTGCCTTGGCTTTGGTCTTCTCTTCTCCTGTCCCCTCGCCGCCCGCCTTGAGGGGGTTAGGGTGAGGGGGGCTTGGGGAAGGTTGAGTGTGGATGGTCGAGGGTTGAGAGGCAGAAGAAGAGGCGTGTTGCAGATCGGGAGCGTCAACACCGCCCTGCCCCCTCACCCTAGCCCGCTCCCCCGAAGACGGGGGCGAGGGGACGACGGTCGCTGCGCGACGCGCGGTGTCATCAAGGGACGCCCGTAGCTTCCCGACGTAGTCCCGCAGGATCGGGTTCACATACGCATCCATCACCGTCGTGTCGCCGCGTGAGACGATCTTGATGAGCGGTGACAAGCGGCTTGACGTGCTGATCTCAGTGAAGCCGACTTCGCGAGCGATTCGCTCGACGAACTGCTCGTGGATCGGGTTCGCGAACGCATGGAGCAGGCAGATTGCGAGCGATTCGCAGCCGGCGGCTTTCAGTGCGAGCAGCCGTTCACGCGCGGCAGCTTCGTCGGGCGAGCGCAACACGTTGCCAGTCGCATCGAGCCGCTCGTCGATCTCAGCGACAGCGGCAAACAACGGCTCGGGCTTTTTGATGGCGAGGTCGAACAGTCGCGGCCGGTCCTGATTGGCGATCAGCAACACATCGCGAAAGCCCTGCGTCGTGACGAAGCCGGTCCTCGCACCGCGTCGCGTGAGCAGCGCGTTCGTCCCGCGCGTCGTTCCGAGCCGTACCACGACGGGCGGAATCGCTTCGTCGAGTCTCAAACCAAGCGCCGTGCGAATGGCCAGAATCGGAGCCTCTTCGCCCGACGCGAGTTCGTAGCGCACTCCGGTCCCCTCGCCCCGGCCTTGCGGGGAGAGGGCTAGGGTGAGGGGTTCTTCTCCTGCCCCCTCAAGCGTGAACGTTCCCGTCGCGGCATCGAACGCGGCGACAGGTCGCGACTGCGCGGCCGCACCCGAATCGTTCAGCAGGGTCAACGTGTAGCCGTTCCAGAACTCGGCGGGATCGCCGATGCGGGCGGTGTCGCGCAGTTGATGTTCGCTCGGGAAGGACGTGACGCTCCCCTTCGTGATGCCGGACGAAAGAACCTTGTACGTCGAAAGCCGTCCGTCGGGAGACCTCATCAGACAGTCCGTGAAGGTGCCGCCCACGTCGATCCAAAATTCAGTCAGGTCTGCCATCGGGGTTCTCGCGCGTCGTTGCTGTGGTCGTTGAAGACGAGTTGCGAAAGCCTAACGACCGACGCGCGTTGGTAACATTCTGTCAGCAGCATTACCGGTGCGTTCGCTCGCGCAGGTCGCCGGCTTCTCAGGGTTGCTTTTGCCACAGAGCAGACTCGCGCCTGAAGCGGCAGGTGGCCTGGGGTCAGGTGGTTCAAAGTTCAATCTTCGCGGAAGGACCGTTCCATCGATGGCGAAGCCGCCTGCCCGCGAAGATTGAACTTTGAACCACCCGACCCCGGCGGGGCGTACTCGACCCCGGCGGGGCGTACTCGCCGTCGCGATTGCTCAAACTGCTTATGACCTCGTCGCCAACAACCCCGCCTCAACCGCGAGCGACCTCGCCACAGCCGTGATCGCCTACAACGCCGCCCTGCTCAGTGCGATCGCCAGCGTCCTGACCACCGAGGCCGGTGCCACGGCCGCCCATGGCGGCGATTGCGAAGGCGAAGCTGGAAGAGTCCGAACCACGCGGCCATACTCGGACCGCACGTTCCCGTAAACGGAGTGACGATCAGTTGACCGAGCCATCACTACCGCCGCCTGATCCTCGATCCCCGATTGACTTGTCGTCGGGCTTGCCGCTGAGCGTTGCTGATGCGGCGGTCCCTGCCGTGAAGCCGAAGCGGCGATGGGCTTCGCAAGTTCTCACGGCGGCGATGCTG